>NZ_JBICUP010000080.1:0-16387 GCF_043198215.1 Micromonospora sp. NPDC048830 | reverse complement strand
GCAGTCCACCGAAGGGCATCTCCGCAGGTCGCGGACGGCTACCACAAGCAACTCAGCCGGACCCGAAATCTGCGTGTTAATGATCTGCGAGCCCTAATTCCGTAGCCCGGTTCAGTGCCAACGCGCGCCTGGCTTGGCCTGTGGTCGGGAGCTGCTCGTCGCCATGTAGCAGCGGTGCCACCCGACCTGCTCTTCGAGGCCCTGTGCGCTGGGCCGTGGTCGGCCCGTAGAGTCCTGGCCGGGGAACCGGTTGTTGACCTGCGCCACGCCTGTCGCCGGCTCGGTGCCAGCTCGACGGGTGTCAACCATGAGCCGTCGCGGTCTCTGCGGCTCGGATCGGCAGCGTACCGTCTCGGAGCCGACGGCCGCTGCGGCCGTTTTTTGCCGCGACGGTCTCGGCGAGGATGGACAGGGCCGTTTCGGCGAGTGATGCACCACCGAGGTCGAGTCCCGCGGGCCCGACAAGTCGGTCAAGGCCTGGCTGGCTTGCCAGCCGTCGCATCCGTTGGGCATGGGTGGCTCGGCTGCCCAGGGCAGCCACATGTCCCGCATCTCCCGCCAGTGCCGCGCGAATGGCCCGGTCGTCTATCCGCGGATCGTGGCTGAGTGTCACGACAGCGTCTTGAGGTCCGAGCGGGTGCTCAGCCAGCCAGATGTCCGGCCAGACACGTTCTACCCGAGCTGTTGGCGGCATCGCATCCGCTGCGACATGGTCAGGCCGAGGGTCCACCACGACTACCGCCCAGTCCAGCAGGTGCGCCATGCCTGCCATCACGGCGGCTAGGTCAGTGGCCCCGACGAGGAGCAGTTGCCGACGCGACGGCAGCTGGTCGAGATAGGCATCGTCAGCGACGGCGTCCTCGGCTATCGGGGTAACGGACCAGCGATACGGCGGTCGCAGCCCGACGCGTACGGTCACCGGCCGATCGTCCGCCAGAGCTTCGGTGATCGCCTCGTGAACCGGGGCGGGTGGTGCGGGTGCGATGAGCACCTCCAGCGTCGCGGTGCAGGCGGGCCGCTCTTCCCAGGGCAGTAGCTGCTCGCCCGGTGACAACGCCAGTATGTGTGGTGGCGCACCGTGCAACAAGGACCGTGCCGCTTCGACAACTATCGATTCTATGCAGCCACCGGACACGGAACCTCGCCAGGTGCCGTCCGCGGCGACCGCCATAGTTGAACCCAGTGGCCTCGATCCGGGACCGTTACGGGCCACCAGGCGGGCCAGTACGACCGACTGGCCCGCCCGCCGCTTGGAGTCCACGAACGGCCACACTTCACGCAACACTGACGGCTCCCGGGCGGTCCTTGGCCGCTGCGCGCTCGATGACACGGCTGAGGCTGATCGGCAATGTTCGGTGGCGGGTGCCGGTGGCGTGCCACACGGCGTTGGCGATTGCCGCAGCGGTGCCGGCATTGCCGATCTCGCCGAGACCGTTGAATCCGGATGGGTCCTGAGGCTCGTAGTCAGCCACGAAGTCGGCCTCGATGTTGGGTACGTCGGCGTGGGCGGAGATGTGGTAGCCGGCGAAGTCGGCAGTGACGAGGCGGCCCGTGAGTGGATCGCGAACAGACTCCTCGTGCAGCGCCATCGACAGGCCTCCGATCATGCCGCCGATCAGCTGGCTGCGGGCCAGCAGCGGATTGATCACACGGCCTACGGCGAACATGCCGAGCAACCGGCGAATACACACTTCTCCGGTTGCTGGATCGACGGTCACCTCGGCGAACACGGCACTGTAGGTGTATCGCTCTTCGGCCGGCCGCCAATTGATCAGCGGTGTGGTGTCGACTGACGCGGTGACTGGCCTAGCGGAATCGCCCAGCTTCTCGCGCAGCGCCTTCGCGGTCTCGGTGATGGCAAACGCGCACGATGTCGTGCCTCGGGATCCGCCGGCTCCAGCGGCCAGGCCGAGATCGCTGTCGCCGATGTGCATGCGGACCCGCTCGGTGCTCACACCGAGGGCGTCCGCGGCCACGGCGATCAGCGCGGTGCGTGCTCCGGTGCCGATGTCGGTGGCGCCGACCCTGACGGAGAATGTCCCGTCCGTCTCCGCGGTGATCGCTGCAGAGGAGGGGAAGACCCCGGCGATGAACGCGACGGCGGCCACGCCGGTGCCGACGAGGAGGTTGCCCTCCCTGCGCACCCGGGGGCGAGGGTCGCGCTGGGCCCAGCCGAACCGGCGTGCGCCTTCCTGAAGGCATTGGACCAGGCGGCGGGTGCTGAATGGGCGGCCGGACACCGGGCTGACGACGGGCTGGTTGAGCAGCCGCAGCTGCAGGGGATCGATCTGCAGCCGTTCGGCTACTTCGTCGATGGCCGACTCGAAGGCAAACGAACCGGGTGCCGCGCCGGGTCCACGCATGGAGCACGGAGGCAGAAGGTTGAGGGGTACCGCACTGAGTTCCGTGCGGATCGCCGGTGCCGCGTAGAGGGTTCGGGCCTGCTCGGTGCACCACTCGATGTACTCAGCCAGCGGCGACTGTGCGAACGCGGCGTGGTGGTGGATAGCTCGGAGCCGCCCGTCGGCATCGGCGCCGATTCGGACGCGCTGTTCAGTCGGCGGCCGCGACCCGGTTGCCAGGAAGACCTGTCTTCGGGTGAGTGCGACCCGTACCGGCCGCTGGAGATGCTCGGCGGCCAACGCTGCCAGGATGATCTGTGCCCCACAGGTGGTTTTGGCGCCAAAGCCGCCGCCGACGTGCTCGGCGCGGATGTGCACACGTTCCGGGTCGATGAGGAACAGCGAGGCCAGCACCTGGGAGATGCCGAACGGCCCTTGGTTGGAGTCGAAGGCGTAGAGATGGCCGTCCTCCCACCATGCAGTCGCGACATGCGGCTCCATGGCGCTGTGGCTCTCTTCCGGTGTGTGGTAGAGCTCGTCCACCACTATCGCGGATGCCGCGAGCTCGGCTTCCAGGTCACCGGTGTCGGCCTCGGGGCCAAACAGGGTGGACGCGGGGCGTGCGGCGGGATGGTTCATGGAGAACTCGATGTCATGGGGCTCCGTGTCGTAGGTCACCCGCAACGCCGCCGCTGCGGCACGTGCTTGCTCGGGCGTCTCCGCTATCACGAGCGCGACGGGACGGCCGGCGTATTCAATGACCTCGTCCTGTAGCAGCGGGAGGCTGCGGTCGGGGCCGAAGTGGTGGGCGATGTCGGGGTTGAGGCGTCGCGCGTTGCGGTGGTCCAGTACTCCCAGGACGCCCGGCTGGGCGAGAGCATCCGTGGCGTCGATGTCCCGGATTCGGCCGCGTGACACCGCAGCCGTGACCATCCAGCCGTGAGCAAGGTTGGGCATCGGAAGGTCCGCGACATAGTGGGCGGAGCCGGTGACTTTGAGGCGGCCTTCGATCCGGGGTCGTGATTCGCCTACGGCACCGATGATCTCGTCGGGGTTCATCCGTTGCTCCCCTCTCCGGCGTCTGCGGCGAGTTCGGTCAGAACCGCTTCGATCAGGTTGCGGGCGAGCGTCACTTTGTATGCGTTGTCGCGCAGCGGCGCGGCGGCGGCGATCTCCTCGTCGGCGGCTGCGCTGATTCGCTCGGCTGTGGCCGGACCGCCGCGCAGCGCGGACTCGGCCAGTCGCGCCCGCCACGGCCGTGACGCCACGCCGCCGAGTGCGAGCCGCACGTCCTGCACCAGGCCCTGCTGGACGTCGAGCGCTGCTGCCACAGAAACGGTGGCGAACGCGTACGACGCGCGCTCCCGGACCTTGCGGTAGCGCGACTTTCTGGCGACCGCGGCCGCCGGTATCACCACTGCCGTGATCAGGGCTCCGTCGGGCAGGGCGGTCTCCCGGTCCGGGCGGTTACCTACGGGGAGATAGAACTCCGACAGCGGGATCTCTCCCGTGCCGTCGAGGGCCTCGTATCGCACCACGGCGTCGAAGGCGCTCAGCGGCACCGCCATGTCCGAGGGGTGGGTAGTCACGCAATGCTCCGTCCAGTCGAGGATCGCGTGGTTGTGGTGGGCCCCGTTGATTGCGGAGCATCCGCTGCCGGGAACCCGCTTGTTGCATGCTTCCGACGGATCGGCGAAGTAGGCGCAGCGGGTGCGTTGCAGGAGGTTTCCCCCGACGGTTGCCATGTTGCGCAGCTGGCCCGAGGCCCCTGCCAGGATCGCCTGGCTCAATGCCGGGTACCGGAGCCGCACCTGCGCGTCGGCGGCGACGGCGCTGTTGGTGGCCGTCGCCCCGAGCACCAGGCCGCCGTCTGGCGTTTCGCCGATCTCGCCCAACGCGAGGCTTCGAATGTCCACCAGGCGGGCGGGTGACTCGACTCCGGCTTTCATGAGGTCGACGAGATTGGTGCCGCCCGCGAGGAACCGCGCCCCGTCGTGCTGGGCTACGAGGTTCAAGGCATCGCGGATCTGTGTCGTCCGCTGATAGGCGAAAGCTCTCATCCGGCCACCGCCTCGCGGGCGGAGGCCTCGAGGATCGCACGCACGATCGACGGGTATGCGCCGCAGCGGCACAGGTTACCGCTCATCCGCTCGCGTATCTCCTCTTCGGTCAGTTCCCCTGCCCGATGCGGTGAGCCGTTGCGGGTGACTGCGCTGGGCCAGCCTGCCGCATGCTCGGCGAGCATCCCGACCGCGGAGCAGATTTGTCCCGGCGTGCAAAACCCGCACTGAAATCCGTCGAGGCGGATAAAGGCCTCCTGGATCGGGCGCAGCTCACCGTCGCCGGCCAGGCCTTCGATGGTCGTGACAGCAGCACCGTCGGCGGCGACAGCGAGAGTGAGGCAGGAGACCACTCGCTGCCCGTTGACCAGGACGGTACACGCGCCGCACTGGCCATGATCACAGCCCTTCTTCGCACCAGTGAAGTTCAGGTCGTCCCGCAGCGCATCAAGGAGCGTCCTGCGGTTGTCCACCGCCAATCGGTAAGTCTCGTCGTTGACTCGCAATGCGATCTCACTACGCGTGTCATTGGTCATCGCGATCCTTTCACCACCTTGCTCGAAGCCCACACGATGGGACCGAATGGCCAACCGCCGGATCTGAATCTCCTCATATCTGACCCGCTCCGGTGCGCAGCGAAGACGGGGCTGCGCGGCCGGGGGCCATTTGACAGACGTCATAGACGCTACGTCAGTTCACCGAATCCCTCTTGCACAGAAGTCTTGAACTTCTGCCTGATCCTGCGCGGTTTCTTCGGCGCCCGTGCCGCCATTGGCTCACCGTGCCCGCCACAGCAGGCCGGCGTTGCGGTGCGACTCGGCGTCGGCCGGGCGCTAGCGGCCCGTGGTGGGCAGCCAGCGTTGACGTGTTCGCGATCTCCGCGGCGTCGTATGACACAGCGCGGCGCCGTGACCGGCCATCGGGAGCTCCGAAGCCGTCCACAGCTGAGGCTCACCACGTCTCGGCCGGCTGACGCTGATGGTGCAAACGAGAGACGGTCAGGTGGACCGGCGGCGACTATGCATGCCGGTGAAGGGGTTGAGGAAGCGGGCCGGCGCGCAACGCGTCGAGCAACGTGGCGTTGGTCGACGTCCAGCCGGCGGGTCTCGCCGTTGGCCCGAGGTTTTCCTGATTTCGCGGCCAGCGCATCCTTTCGGGCGACAGAACAGGTGGGCAGAATCGTGCAGACTGCGGTGGTGATCCCGCCTCACCCTCAGGCCCTCGCGACGTCACGGGTCTTCTCGTCGCGGCCCTGCTGCCCAACGGCGCGAAGTGGCCCGCCGCCGCAACGGCGCCATGATTTCGCGTCCCCGCGCGCCCGGCTTGGGCGTAGATCAAGCGGCGGGTCGCGATGAGTTCTCTCGACGCTGCGGCAAAGGGCGTCGCCGGCCTGGTCCTAGCCGCCGGGGCAGGGCGCCGCTACGGCGGCCCCAAGGCACCGGTGTTTCTCGGGCAGGCGCTCCGCGCGCTTCGGGACGGCGGCTGCGACCCGATCATCGCGGTCCTCGGTGCCGGGGTCCGCCAGACCCGGGCTGCCGTTGATCTTGACGGTGTTCTGGTGGTCGAGAATCAGGGCTGGGCCGAGGGTATGGCCTCATCGTTACGTCTCGGAATGACCACGGCCGCCCGCATACGGAGGGTCTCGGCTGTGTGCGTGCATCTGGTGGACATGCCCGGGGTTTCTGCGACGGCGGTGGCCCGACTGCTGGCGCAGGCACACGCGGGCTGCCTGACTCGCGCCTGCTACGACGGCGAGCCGGGCCATCCGGTGGTACTGGGCCGTGACCATTGGGCTGAGATCGTCGCGACCGTGCGTGGCGACCAGGGCGCACGCGCATACCTACGCCGGCACGCCGCCCACGTGATCGCGGTTGAATGCGGCGACGTGGCCTCCGGATACGACGTCGACGAACGGTGACTGGCCCGCAAGGATCGTCCACTCGTCACTCCCCCACGCCGCAGGATGGTCATATCTGCATCTGCCGCGCCCCGACCGGGTGAGGCACGTAGGGCTGTTCGGACCCGTTGACAGCCAGGACGGATATCTCGCCGAGGTGAACCGGGCTTGGCTACGTCTGGCGCCGTCGATGGACGTCATCAACGCCCACCGACGGTTCCGCGTCAATGTCGCCGGTCCCGGTGCGCTGGCGCCACCGTGGGCACTCATCTGCATGCAGGGTTGGCCAGGTCAGCCGCAGGCCATCGCTGGTTAGGAGCGACTCAGCCAGCAGCAGCGCCACCATCGTCCCGGCGACCGTGCTGAGGACCGCCAGCGGCGAGAGCGTCGCCAACAGGGGCACGGCCGCCAGGACCGCAAGGATCACCCCAGCGAGGATCGGCAGGCTGATAGGTCCGATGGTGGCACCGAATCCGAGTGCGGTGATTGATTCGCCCAGAGCGAGCATGACGACCAGCCCATGGCGCTCGGCGAAGTGCGCGGCCGAGTTGATGCGTCCCTGTAGGCCCCGGGTCGTGGCATGGGCGACGGCCGGTTCGATGGCGGCCGCGGCGGACACACAGCACACCTGCGCCGACGAGCCGAGCAGAGCGCCGGCGGTAAGCAGGATGCCGGACGGCAGCATGGATGCCAGCACCGTCAGCATGACTTCACGCCGCGCCCGTTCCTCGCCGACGGCTGCCAGAATGTAAACCGCGCCATGGGTACACCGGGCGACCAGGTAGGCGCACACGAACACCATCGGCCCGAACAGCCCTCCGTCGCGGTCGTGGTTGGCCTCTGGCACGGCCAGTCCGACAGCGAAGACGGCCATCGTTGCGACGATCATCGCGATGCGGACTAGGCCTTCGTCCGCGCGGGCCTGATTGGCCAGCCAACTGTACGCCGTCCAGGACCACCACAGCAGCCCGCCGACGGCCCAGCTCTTGCAGGATGCCGGTGGCGTCGTGGTGCTCGATCATGAGCATGCTCACCTGGATGAAAGCGAAGACGTATGCGAGGTCGAAGAACAGCTTCAGCGTCGTGACCCGGTCGCCTTCGGTGCTCATGACGACATGTCTGCCGCGGCGCCGGGCCTTGCGTCGTCAGCGGTGAAAGCATGGGTACGCATGGTGTCCCCATCGTTTGGTAGTGCGAGAGCGGCGGGGCCACGCGAGGTTGCCGCGCGGCCTGCGCTCAGCGGTTCGGTGGTCGGGTAATCTGCGATGTCCGTGTGGGCCGGCGCCATGACAGGTGCGGAGCCATCCCGGTCGTCCTTCGGCGCGCCGGTGTGTGCGGCCTGCGGCAGAAGTAGACGAACGCGGGTGGTGTGTTGGCCCACACCGTCTGGCCGCGTACCACTTCCTCGAACCGTTCGCCGAGGCTGCGTCGGAGCCGCCGGGCTGGCGGCATCCAGCGCGTGTGGGTGTACGCGAAGGTGGTGAAGGCGCCGTGCGGGGCGAGGACTGCGGTGACCGCGGTGAGCAGGTCGTCCTGTCGTCCTGGTGTGAAGGCCGCCCACGGGAGCCCGCTGACGATGACGTCGGCGTGGTCGAGCCCGCGTACCGTCAGTATCTCGCGCAGGTTGCGGGCGTCGGCGATGGCGAGGTCGACGCCCGGGAAGCGCGCAGCGAGCAGGTCCGCGAACCGTTCGTTGATTTCGATGGCCAGGTGGTGGCCTCGGCCGGCCAGCCGCCGCTGGATGGCCTGCGTGAACGCTCCGGTGCCCGGGCCAAGCTCCACCACGATGGGGTCGCCGGTGAGTGGAACCGGTGCGACGACCGCGTCGGCGAGTGCCTGGCTGCTCGGCGCGACCGACGCGACTGTGAGCGGATTGCGGATGAACTCGCGTAGGAACTGGCCGTGATAGTCGACGGTCATCGTCTGCCCCGGCGTTCGGCGGGCATGCCGTCCAATGTGCGGATCAGCCATTCCGTGCGGGCCCGCCGAGCGATCGCACCGATGCGCGTCCGTGGGAACAGCGCGTCGAACCCGTGGACGCCACCCGCCCAGACGTGCAGTTCGGCCTGGCCGCCGGCGGCCCAGATCCGGCTGGCGTAGTCGACGTCTTCGTCGCGGAAGACCTCAGCGGTTCCGGCGTCGATGTAGGTGGTTGGCAGGTTGGACAGATCCTCGGCGAGCGCCGGCGAGATGTACGCGGAGACGCCGGCGGGCAGGTCGGCGAGGACCGACCGCCACGCGAACTCGTTTGTCTGCCCGGTCCAGACACCGGGTACGCCGGTGAACTGGCGGCTGGAGGTCGTGCTGTTGCGATGGTCGAGCATCGGGCAGATCAAGATCTGCGCGGCGATCGGGACGGTGTCCCGGTCGCGGGCCAGCAGCGTCACCCCGGCCGCCAGACCGCCGCCGGCACTGGCGCCGGCGACGATGATGCGGCTCGGATCGACGCCGAGCCCGTCGGCGTGCTCGGCCGTCCACAACAGGCCTCGGTAGCAGTCCTCGACCAGCGTCGGCCCGTGAGCCTCGGGAGCCAGTCGGTACTCTACGGTGACGATCACGGCACCGAACCGGTCGAGCCATTCCAGCGGGATGTCGATGTTGGCGAACCGGTCACCCATGATCATGCCGCCGCCGTGAATCCAGTAGATGCATGGCGCGAGTGCGGTGCGGTCACCGGTCGGGCGGAAGACCGACAGCGCGATCTCCGTGCCGTCGTCAGCGCAGGTGACGAATTCGCTGCGGTCGATGGAACGGCCGTCCAGCAGTGGCTCGACCGGAGCCGAGGAGTATGGGCGTACCTGCGCGAGGGCGTCGGCGTTCAGGATGGATGTCAGTGGCATCTCGGCGAGCAGCGCCGCCAGTTCGGGATCGACGCCGGGACGCGATGTAGTGGTGATCACGATGGTTCGTCCTCTCAGATGGCGGCCTTGCCACCGACGGGGATCTCGTCGGTGTAGGCCGACTCGGCGGCCAGCAGTGCCTGGAGCCGGGCGACCAGGGTCTGCGCGGGCTCACTGGCGAAGAAGCCGCTGTGGGCTTCGGGGCTGGTCCAGCCCTCCGTGACGAAGATCGTGTCCGGGTCGGCTGCGGACCGGCCGACCAGGAACACGACGCAGTCGTCGTTGGCCAGCGACGGCGCGTGGAGCAGGAGGTCGATGACCTCGTCTCCCTTACCGGGCTTGGCGGTCATCGTGGCGTGGAAGCCGTGTCCGATGGTCATGGTGTGTGCCCCTCGGTGGGTCGTGCTCGTTCAGGACGAGAACAATCTGGTCGCAGCGACAGGGGCGGCACATCTGTCATACGACCTCAGGGTCATCGCCTGGCTGTGGCGGGTTACCTAGCCGTCGATGACGTAATGGCAAGCGCAGCCCTCCTGGGCGAAGCCCGCACGGAGACCGGTGACGCCGCCGCCGGGCCACACCTCAGCGGCGACCGTTAGGTCAATTGACAGATGTGCCCCGGTGGGTGGCTGACCGACCATGGGTGTATGCCAGGACAACCGGGGTTGCGCAGACGCGAGGTACGCGACCGTGCGGTGTGGGACCCGGACGACGGGCCGATCACTCCATCGAACCGGGCCGACCTGAGCGCGGTGGCGCGTCTGCTCAACGTCTTGCTGTCGAGCATGATCGTGTCGTCGCTGCAGTACGAACACCACGCCGCGTTGGTGCGGGGCCTGTCGGCGCAGCCGGTCGCCGACTATCTGTTCACCTGCGCCGACAACGACCGAGCCGACGCCCGTGCTCTGGCAGCCCGCATCCGCGACCTCGGGTTCGCCGCCGACCACGATCCACGGCACCTTGCCGGACGGTCACGGATCAGCTTTCAGAGCTTCGCCGCCGGCGACCTCACCGGGATCGTGGCGCAGGATCTCGTGGCGGCTCGAATCCTCGTCCAGACCCTGCAGGAGGCCGTGCGCTGGGTGGGCGATGCGGACCCGACCATTCGCCGACTGCTGGAACGGCTGCTCGAAGCGAAGGAGGCGCAGGCTTGCGTCCTCGCAGCCGAGTCTGCTCCGGACCGTCCGGCCGAGCAGATCACTGGGGATCAGGAGGTGACGAGAGGGCATCCCTGAGACCGGCCCGGGTCGTCACACCGAGCTTGGGAAAGATCCGATACAGGTGCGCGCCGACGGTGCGGTGCGAGAGGAACAGACGGTGGGCGATCTCCTTGTTGGTCAGGCCACTGGCGGCCAGCTGAGCGATCTGCGCCTCCTGCGCCGTCAGGGCGGCCGTGCCGGGGGCGCGAGCGTCGGCCAGCGGGTACTTCGCAGCGCGCAGCTCGCCGTGTGCGCGGTCAAGCCACGGCCCGGCCGCCATCGCGGCGAACCCGTCGCGCGCGGCGAGCAGGTGGACGCGGGCCTGCGTGACCTGTCCGGCTCGCCGGAGCTTCTCGCCATACGCCAGCCGTACGCGGGACGCGTCGAACAGCCACCGGTCGACAGCGGTGTCGCCGAGTAACTGTTCAAGCCTCTCCGCGGGCTCGGGGTCGTCGGAGACCAGGGCCTCGGCACCCGCTTGGATCAGCGCCATCCGGCTGGACAGCCGCGACAGTCCGGCCGTGCGCATCGCTTCGACGTGTGCCCGCGCTTCCACCGTCCGCCCGGTCCGCACAGCCGCCTCGATCAGGTCGAATGCAACCCATGTGCAGTGGGGCACAAACGGGGCGAAGGTCCCCGGCGGGCTCATGGCGGCGGCGTGAACATATGCGGCATCGAAGTCCCCGGCTGCGGCGGCGGCGAGGGTACGCGGATGGTGGGCGAACAGGACTGCAGCCGATACCCCCCGAGGATGCGCCCAGTTGGTGATCTCATCGGCCAGCTTGTACGCCTCGTCGGCCTGGCCTCGCCCGGCGGCCACGATCGCCCTGTTGTACCAGAAATACCACGAAAAGAACGGGAAGCCGCCGGTGTCGCAGATCCGCTGGCCCTCCCGTGCCAGCTCTTGCGCTTCGTCCCATCGGCCGATGAGGAAGTCGTCCAGGCACAGGTGCATCAGCGCACCGATGTGCCTGCGAGCCGCCGCTCCGTCGCGCCCTTGATGCACAAGCCGCCACGACCCTTCGCGGACGTCACCGAGCCGGTCCAGATACACCGAGGCGGTGCCGATCCGCATGACACGCGCCGGGTCGGTCTCCTCGGCGAGGGCGCCCAAAATCGTTTCCGCGTCGGCGAGGGCGGACACGCCGGTGCGTACAGGGTCGGGAAAGGTCTTGCTGGCCAGGGCGAGGATCTGCGGCGGTTTTGGCCGCAGCCGCCGCAGCGCGCGGAAGAACGGCTCCCAATACTGCGGTGCGCTGCCGTACCAGCTCACCAGCAGCAGGGTGTGCATTGCCTCGATCAACGCCGGATCGTCGGCGCGGTACCCGTGATCGCCGGCCTCGATGGCGCCGACGAGCAGACGATGCGCAGTGTGCACATCACCCTCGCCGTCAAGCATCAGGAACGCGGCGGCGTTGGCCGCGTGCAGGGACCCAGCCGAGTCCGGCACCGCCCGGCGGGCATCGGCCAGCAGGGTGCGTGCGTCCGCGGTCGTTCCGCCCGCCTCCGCGCCGATGTAGGCGGCCTCGGCAAGCCGCCGGCCCCGGTCGGCGCTGGTCACGCTCAGTTCAGCGGCGCGTACCAGGGATATGATCGCTGCGACCGCATCGCCGCGCAGCATGACACGGTGTGCGGCGGTTTCGAGCAGTTGCGCGACCGCCTCATCCGGAGCCACCGCGGCTGCGGCCAGATGCCACGCCCGGCGCTCCTCGTCGTCGACCAACACCTTGGCCAGGGCGACGTGCGCGGCACGCCGCTCCTCGTGCGTTGACATTGCCACGATCGCCGATCGGATGAGCGGATGCCGGAATGCGATCTGGGCGGTCGCGTCATCCACATACACCAGCTGCGTCCGCTCAGCGGGAGCCAGGTCGGCCAACCCGCCACGGTCGGCGCAGGCGGCATGCAGCACCCGCACGTCACCAGTGCCCTCATATGCGGCCAGCAGCAGCAGCCGGCGGGTCGGCTCCGGTAGTTCCGCGATGCGTGCCGCGAACAACGCCTGCAGCTGGTCGTTGAGCGGAACAACCTCGGGCTGAGCCGCCACCCGGTGGACGGCACCTGACAACGTGGACGGCAACTCCATCAATGCCAGCGGATTGCCTTGGGCGAGATCCAGCAGCCGCCGACGGATACGCGACGGCAGCTGGGGAAAGGTGCCGTCCACCAATTGCTCTGCGGCGGCCTCGTCCAACGGGGCCACCACGACCTCGGCCAGCCCGCGCCGGTCGAGGTAACTGGCCGCACCTGTTCGCGTCGACATCAGCAGACCGGCTCGGCAACCTGCCAAGCGGCGAGCCACGAAGCCGAGAACGACAGCGCTGGCCCGATCGATCCAATGAACGTCGTCGACCAGAAGCACCACCGGCGCCTCGGCGGCAAGGCTTTGCACGAGCAGAAGGGTGGCGTTGCAGACCAACAGGGCGTCCGGTGCCGTACCGGCCCCGAATCCCAGTGCCACCTCCAGCGCTTCCCGGGGGCCGGTGGGAAGCCGTGAAATGTCACCCTGAACGGACAGCAGCAACTGGTTGAGGGCCGAGTAGCTGACATCGGCCTCGAACTCGGAGCCCGAGGCCTGCAGCACCTGCATGCCCTCTGCGAGGGCACGTTCCGCCGCAGCGGCCATGAGCGAGGACTTGCCCACACCGGGCTCACCTGTCAGCAGCCGTGCGGCGCCTCCGCGCCCCGCCTGGCCCAGAAATGTCGAAAGCTGCTCTAGTTCAGCATCTCGACCGTAAAGCCCGATATCACCCACATGCACCTCACGTTGCCTGCTCCTCAGACAACACGATCAAGCATGCGAGTGGAAGCGACATTCCTCTCGCATTCTTGCCTAATCCTCCCGGGTTCCCCGCACGGCGGCAGGCGATGCCGCGATGAACCGCCCCAGCAGGGTTCGGGGCGGTTGATCAGTGAGCTGGCACGGGCTGTCGCAGGCGGATCGCGTCGAGTCTCGGCGGCGCACCGAACTGGCGCCGATACTCGCGGCTGAACTGCGACGGACTGTCGTAGCCCACAAGGCGGCTGATTCCCGCGATGTCCGTGGCGTCGCAGGCGAGCAGGAGCCGTGCCTGATGAAGCCGGATCTGCTTCTGATATTGGATCGGGCTCAGCGAGGTGAGCGCCTGAAAGTTGCGGTGGAAAGCCGAGACGCTCATTCCCGCCTGCTGTGCCGCCATCTCTACCCGGAACGGCTCGCGGTAGTTATCGCGCATCCAGCGGACAGCGCGAGTGATGTGGCTCAAAGTGCCGTCAGGTTGCCCGAGCTGCCGGATTATCGGGCCCTGTTCGCTGGTAATCAGCCGCCAGAGAATCTCGCGCTTGATCATCGGCGCCAGCACGGGAATGTCGCGTGGGGTGTCGAGCAGCCGCAACAGCCGTAACACCGCGTCGAGCATGTCGGCGGAGGCCGTGCTGATGGCCAGCCCGGACGGCGCGCCCTCGTCGCTGTCGCGCAAGAGGTCGGCTGGCGCTTGCAGCAGCAGGTCAGCGATAGCAATGGGATCGAGCGTCAACCCCACGCCCAGCCCTGGCTTGTCCGGGCTCGCGGCGCTGAAGTGCGCCGTGACCGGCAGATCCACCGACACGACGAGGTACTGCCCTGCCCGGTATTCGTAGATCTGGTCGCCGAGCCCGAAACGCTTCGACCCTTGAGCAACGAATGCGAAGACTTTCCCATATGTTGTTGGCTTCGGGGGAAACGGCTTGTCGGCTTTGAAGATCAGGACCCCATCTATGGCCGTACGAAGATCGGGCCTGACGTGCCGGGCGATCAGGTCGCGTACCTCGTCAAGGGACATGAGCCGATTGTCCCACTGACCCGGAGTGAAAGAAAAGCCAGTTGATCATGGATCGGATGCGTTGTGGCGGCGCAGCGCCGACGAGTTCACGCGGATCCTGCGCCAGCACGGCCAGGAGCGGCGGCCGCGACCGACGTCGCAGCGGCGTGGCGCGGATCCCGTGAATTCCTCCAGCTCGAAATCGAGGCCCTGGGTACCGAGCCGGACACGGACATCAACGGCCTTTTTCACGGGCAGGTCGACAACACCACTCCCCCGAAGGCAACCACACAACAACCCGGACCCCGCCGGTTGCAGCGCTGAGAGAGACCACTTCTGGGTGCCCTCTCTGGCCAAGTGTGGTCGTGAGTGAGCAGTCTCGGCTCCGCAAGCGACTGCCTATCGACGGAGCGAGACGTGACGACAACTGCCACAAGTAGGAGTAATCCGGACCTGCTGACCGGGTGGATCGATCGCGAACAGAAGCGTGCGACCGCGGGTCGCCGCGACGCGACTCCCTCCGGCCGCGGGGTGCGGTTCGCGTTCTACGGACGAATGTCGACAAAGGACTTCCAGGACCCGGCATCGTCGTACCACTGGCAACGTGAGGTGGCCCTCGGTCTGACCGCAGGGCGAGGCACGATCGTGGCCGAGTTCTTCGACATCGGATACTCCCGCCGAAAGGCGTGGGATGAGCGCCCGCAAGCCGCAGCGCTACTGGACGCGCTCGCTGATCCCGACCGTGCGTTCGACGCGATCGTGGTCGGTGAGTACGAACGCGCGTTCCACGGCAACCAACTGCTACACCTCGCCCCGACTCTTGAGCGCGACGGAGTACAGCTGTGGCTACCCGAGACCGACGGCCCACTCGATCACCACAACCCCACCCACCGGGCCTTGATCATGATGTTGGGGGCCCAGTCCAAACGCGAGGTCCAGCGCGCCCGGTTCCGGGTCATAGCCGCGATGCAGACCCAAACCCGCGAACAGGGACGCTACCTCGGCGGCCGACCGCCCTACGGCTACCGGCTCGCCGACGCCGGGCCCCACCCGAACGCCGCCCACGCCCGCTGGGGCCGCCGGCTACACCGGCTCGAACCCGATCCGGCCACCGCCCCACACGTACGGTGGATGTTCGCCCAACGCCTCGCCGGCAGCAGCGTCGCCAACATCGCCCGAACACTGAACGAGATGGGGATCCCCTGCCCGTCCGGCGTCGACCCGGACCGCAACCCGCACCGCAGCGGAGACGGGTGGACCCTGCGCACGGTCGCCGCGATCTTGAGTAACCCCCGCTACACCGGCCGACAGGTGTGGAACCGGCAACGCACCGACCACAACCCCGTCGACCACCAGCGCAGCGAGGTACACCGATGGAACCCTGCCGGACAGTGGGTGGTCTCCAAGGAGATGGCGCACCCCGCGCTGGCCAGCGAGAAGAACTTCGTCACCGTCCAAGCCATCCGATGTAACCCGACCCCCGAGGACGGCCACGCCCGCACCTTCCTGCTGTCCGGCCTGCTGCGCTGCGGTCACTGCGGGCGGCGGATGGAATCGCACTGGGTGCACGGCCGAGCCGGCTACCGCTGCCGGCACGGGCACACCAGCGCGAAACTCCCACGCCGCACCCTCAAGAACCTCTACCCACGAGAGGACGACCTACTTACCAGCCTCACGGCGCACATGAACCGCAGCAGCAGGCAGGGCCAAGCGAGGTGGCGGCCTCACGCCCTTGCGCCAACCGAGGTGGTAGCGACTCTGCGCGAGAACCAAATGACAATCGTCTCCCATGGCAACGCCTGGGACTTGACCCTCAGATCCGATCGCCAATAGCACACCTGCGAGCCAAGCACAATGCCCACCGGAGATTCCGTGGGGTATTAACGTGTCCGAGGGGGGAGATGAACCCCCACGCGTAGCACCCAGGCATAAAAATGGGTGCTCATGCGATTAAGGATAGCTCAATACAGAGCGTAAGCGCTACAGACGTAAGCTGGCCACGGGCACCCGTTGCAGCTACCAACGCGATAGATTCCATCCGCCTCTCCAACGCTCAGCGCATTTGTCAATTCGGCTAGAGGAATGAGGATTTCGGCGGGCAGAACCTGTGCGAGGTGCCCCCTCGGCGCAAGGCTGTGCGGTGAAGCACTACCAAGCGATCCAGGGGGATGCGCTCCAATGCCACGTAGCCTAATTTGATCATGTTGTTGTGCTGGTTGTTTGTGCCCGGACGGGCTTCCGGCGGGTGTGGTGCGGCGGGCGGGTCAGCG
>NZ_JBICUP010000079.1:0-16391 GCF_043198215.1 Micromonospora sp. NPDC048830 | reverse complement strand
GTTCTACCGGAGTCCCGCTGCCTCTCTACCGGCACCCTCCATCATGCTCAGGCAGCCCTTGACATCAGGCCCAACGCCTTAACTTCACGGCCTTGACCTTTGGCCACCTGGCCGCCTACGCAGGTCTGGCCCCGGTCACCCGCCGCTCCGGCAGTTCCATCCGCGGCGAGCACCCACCGAAGGGTGGCAACAAGCAGCTCAAACGTGCCTTCTTCCTGTCCGCGTTCGCCTCCCTGGCCGACCCGGCCAGCCGCACCTACTACGACCGGAAACGCGCTGAAGGCAAGAAACACAGCGCTGCCCTCATCTGCCGCGCCCGCCGCCGGGTCGACGTCCTCCACGCCATGCTCCGCACGAAAGCCACCTACCAACCGAAACCAGCTTACGAACCCCGCCCCGCGGCTTGACGAACCCCATAGGGGCACCCCCCGCCCGGGCGAGGATCAACGAAGTCCTGCTGATCGCGCTGCGACGCGAAGGCCGTACCTACCGCGGCGGGGAGCGCGGAGCCCAGCCGGCGATCCCAAGCTCGCCGCACTATGTCTGGTTACGCACGGGCAGCACCGCCCGCGGGCCCAGGGCGCCACCCAGTACCCGATCCCGGCCCTCTACGACCTCGGCGTTGCCGAGGTCGTAGAGGGAGACCGCGCCCCAGACCCGCCCCGGCTCGGCGGGGTCCACTACGGCGAGGCTGATCGCCTACCCGGCCCGCCGCTCCTGTTCAACGACCCGTTCTGCGGTGGCCTGCACTTGCAGGACCTCTCAGCTCTGTGGGAAGCCGAGATTGAGGCCGCCGTGGCTCGGGTCGAGCCAGCGCTGGGTGACCGCCTTCTCCTGGGTAAAGAAATCGAACCCGGCGGGGCCGTACGCCTTGCAGACGCCGAAGAGCGACTGCTTCCAGCCGCCGAACGAGTAGTATGCGACCGGCACGGGGATGGGCACGTTGATACCGATCATGCCGACCTCGACCTCTCGCTGGAACCTACGGGCCGCGCCGCCGTCATTGGTGAAGATGGCTGTTCCGTTGCCGAACGTGCCGGAGTTGATGAGAGCAAGACCGTCGTCGTAAGTGGCGACGCGTACCACCGAGAGCACGGGGCCAAAGACCTCCTCGGTGTAGACGCGCGACGTCGTGGGCACACGGTCAATGAGTGTCGGGCCGAGCCAGAACCCGCCGGGCTCGCCGTTGACTTCAACCTCTCGGCCGTCCACGACGACGTCGGCGCCGTCCTTGGCGGCGAGGTCGATATACGAGGCAACCTTGTCACGGTGCGCCTCTGTCACCAGCGGGCCCATATCGGTTCCTCGTCGGCCGTCACCGATCCGCAGCATTGAGATGCGCTCACGCACCTTCTCGATAAGGACGTCGGCGACAGGCTCGACGGCGAGCACGACGGACACGGCCATGCAACGCTCACCCGCCGAGCCAAACCCAGCGTTCACCGCTGCATCGGCGACTAGGTCGAGATCGGCGTCGGGCAGCACAAGCATGTGGTTCTTCGCGCCTCCGAGTGCTTGTACCCGCTTACCCTGCTTGGCGGCGCTCTCGTAGATGTACTGGGCGATCGGCGTCGAGCCGACGAACGAGATCGACCGGACCTCGGGCGCCGCCAGCAGTCCATCGACTGTGGCCTTGTCGCCCTGGAGGACGTTGAATACACCGTCGGGCAGTCCAGCCTCCTTCCAAAGCTCCGCCATCCAGAGAGCGGCTGTCGGGTCCTTCTCGCTGGGCTTGAGGATGACGGTGTTGCCCGCCGCGATTGCGATCGGGAAAAACCACAGAGGCACCATGGCGGGGAAGTTGAACGGACTGATGATGCCAACCACGCCGAGCGGCTGCCTGAGCGAGTACACGTCGACGCTCGTTGAAACGTTCTCTGAGTGCCCGCCCTTGATCAGGTGTGGGAACCCGGTCGCGAGCTCGACGACTTCCAGGCCGCGCGCGATCTCGCCTTCAGCGTCCGCGATCACCTTTCCGTGTTCGCCCGTGATGATCTCGGCAAGCTCGCCCTTACGTTCGTTGAGCAGCTCCCGAAACCGGAAGATGATCGCCTGGCGGCGCGCCATGGACAGGTCGCGCCACGTGGGGAATGCCGCTTGCGCCGAGGCTACGACCGCCTGCACGTCGGCGGCGTCTGCAAGTGCCACCCGCTTGGTCTCGATGCCGAGTGCTGGGTCAAAGATCGGAGCGGTGCGCGCCCCTATCGACTCCACGACCCGACCGTTGTACCAGTGGTGGACGATGTGCGGGCTGCGCCGTTCAGCCATGTCGTTCTTCCTTCAGGTCGAGCGACGCCGTCGCGTCGCGAGATCAGAGTCGAGGTCGCCCTCGCTCGAGTGGCGTTGCGCCGAGCTGGCGCCGTCAGGGCGTGGTCGCTGCCAACGTGGGCACAACGGCCCGGGCCGTGTTTGTACCCCTGGGCAGGAGGAAGCAGCACGCCAGCATGATGACGGCGGTCGCGATACAGAGGATCACCACGCCAGCCGTCGAGGACGTCGCTGCGAGTATTGCGGTTGCGGCGAAAGGAGTGAGTCCTCCTCCAAGTGCACCCGCGAGGTGGTAGTTGAGGCCGATGCCGGTGTATCGCTCCGTCGGTGAGTAGCCTGCACCACTGCGGCACCAGCGACGTCGACGCCGAGATCAAACTCCTCGGCATCGTGCACAACCTGAACAAGATCTTTCGTCACGACGGCAGACCGAAGGCCGCTTGACAACTCAAGATCGAAAGCTGTGCGACAGGCTCCCGCCTGCCCCGCCGACGCACCGAAACCCTCCCGGCCAGGACCTGGACGACCACCTGGCCGCCGCAACACCCAGCCCACCCCGCGTCACGACGTTCACACGGCGACCACCAAGAAGACCAGCAAACCGGACACCGAGAAAACGAAGACCCCGAATCCCCGTCCACGTCGAACGGGTTAAAAATCAAGCTCAAGCCACGTTCGTCGCACGCGCCGTCGGCCGGTACGACGTGCTCGTCGGCATGCGGGCGTTCACCGCGCGCCCGGTGAAACTCTCGACGAGATTCGCCACTCACCCCTGATCGTTGGCGTCGAGTCATGCACCCACCTGCGAGTGGTCAAGGAGACCTACGGCCAACCTCGCTTGGCGATTCCCGAGGTCCCCTGCCTCACGCGCTTGAGCCGTCGTACGCCGAGCCTGCCACCGCCAGCAGGCCACTTCGGCGTACCCGGGGCCATCGGGGCTGTTGAGAATCGTTCTCAAGCCAATCATGAGACGAGAGTCTCCGGCCTCGTTACAAAAGCCAAGCGCATGCAGGAGGCACTTGCGGTCACGAAACGGACGCTTTAGGAGGCAAAACCTGAGAGTGAGCCTTGACGTCCAGTGGTGTGGTCGGCAACACTCAAGGCGCTTGGTGGGGTGATCCACCTCTCACCAGATGCGAAAGGGAGTCATGTCGTCCATCCCCACCGGTCCCGTCGGACCCGTCGATGCCACTCAGGTCCCGCGTTTCGCTGGCCCATCGACCTTCGCGCGACTGCCCGCCCTCGACCAGGTGAGACATGCTGACGTCGCGGTCGTCGGAGTGCCGTTCGACTCGGGCGTGAGTTACCGGCCCGGTGCGCGGTTCGGCCCGAGTCACGTCAGGGCGTCAAGCAAACTCCTGCGCAACTACAACCCGGTGCAGGAGATCGCCCCGTTCGCCATCCAACAGGTCGCCGACGCCGGCGACATCGTCTGCAATCCCTTCGACATCGACTCGGCACTGCTCGACATCGATCGCGGCGCGCGCAGTGTGCTGGACCGTGCTGACCGCCTCGTCACCATCGGCGGAGACCACACGATCGCCCTGCCGCTGCTCCGTGTGCTCCACGAGGCCCACGGTGAGATCGCCGTCGTTCACTTCGACGCTCATCTGGACATGTGGGACACCTACTTTGGGGCGGACGTCACCCACGGCACGCCGTTCCGTCGCGCCAGCGAAGAGGGGCTGATCGACCAGACGGGCAGCATGCACGTCGGCATTCGGGGTCCGCTCTACTCAAAGAGGGACCTGACGGACGACCAGGCTCTCGGATTCCAGGTTGTCGGATCGCACGAGATGGACGACATCGGATGGCGGGGAACGCTCGAGCGAGTTGCGGCCCGCGTCGGGGACCGGCCGATGTACGTCTCCATCGACGTCGACGTGCTCGACCCGGCGCACGCACCTGGTACGGGGACCCCCGAGGCCGGCGGCCTCACGAGCCGCGAGCTCCTGAGCATCCTGCGCGGATTCGCCGGCTGGAACCTCGTCGGCGCAGACATCGTCGAGGTCGCACCGGCCTACGACCACGCAGAGATGACTGGCATCGCGGCAGCGCACGTCGCCTACGAGCTGATCAGCGCGATGGCTCCCAGACCGCAGGAGGATCACTGATGACGTTGCGAATCGACGAGCAGGAGCTGCGAGCCCGATTCAGGGGCGAGCTGATCTTTGCCGGGGCGGCTGGCTACGACGAAGCGCGCGCCGTCTTCAACCGTCGTATCGACGCCAAGCCGCTCCTCATCGCGAGACCTGTCGATGACGACGATGTCGCGCTCGCGCTCGCCTACTCGACGCAGGAGGGCGCGGGTGTCTACATCCGCGGGGGAGGGCGAAATGTCGCCGGCTACGCCACGGGCCCGGGAGTCGTGATCGATCTGGGACTGTTGCGCGACGTTCAGGTCGACCCTGACACGAAGGTCGCCACGTTCGGTGGTGGAGCGCGGGCGTCGGACGTGCTGCGTGCCACGCAAGCTCACGGACTCGCAGCCGTCACCGGCGTCGCAGGCCACATCGGTGCTGGCGGATTGACGCTTGGCGGCGGCATCGGATGGCTGAGCCCTCGTTACGGCTTTGCCTGCGACAACATCATCGCGGCGAATCTCGTCACGGTCGACGGGACGAAGCTCCACGTCGATGGCGAGTCTGACCCCGAGCTGCTGTGGGCCCTGCGGGGAGCTGGTGCCAACTTCGGTGTGGTCACGTCACTGACCGTGAAGGTGCATCCAGTTCGCGATCAGGTTCTCGCGGGTGACCTTACGTTCGACGCAGCAAAGTCGCGCGAGGTAGTTCAACGTGTTCGTGAACTCAACGAGGATGAGAACGAGGACTTCTTCGTCTTTTTGACCTATCGGCGTGCCGACCTCTCTGATGCTCCGCTCGCGCCGGGCCAGGCGGTTCTCACGGTCAGCGTCTGTCACCTTGGCGAGCCGGCGCAGGCCGACGCGGCCATCGCGCGACTCAGGGCTCTGGGACCGGCTGTCGACGCGGTCCGCCTCGCGACGTACCTGGACCTGCACCTAGCCCAAGACGACACCTACCCCGAGGTCCGTCAGCACTGGGCGGCGGAGCACGTCGCCGACATGGACGACGACATCGTCGAGATCTGCGAGGCCGTCGCCGGGGGAATCCAGGGCGAGAGCATCGTCGTCGCCTATCCCTTCCGGCGGTCCATGTCCGACTCGCTTGACGACCGAGGTGCGTTCGCGTGCCGCGACACCGGATGGGACGTCACGACGCTGGCGTTCTGGCGCGACATCGCTCACGACGACAGCTACCGCACCTGGGCCGACTCGCTTTCGGAGGCAATCCGAGAGGCTGGCCTCGTCAGTACAGGCGTCTACCCGAGCATGCTCAGCTCGTGCGGTCCGGACCGCCTGCGTGAGTACTACGGTGACGACCGTCTCGAGCGCTTGCGTGCCGTCAAAGATCGACTCGACCCGCGCAACGTGCTGAGCCACAACGCGAACATCACCCCGACGCCTGCGGGAGGACAGCGATGAGCGCGGGGCAGCGATCGTCGGTGAGTCGACAGGGCCTCGTCGACAGCTGGTTCGGTCGCACCCTGGTCGGGTGGAGCGCCTGGGCGCTCCCACTGACGATCCTCGTCGTGGTCTCCTCCCTGGTGTTCGCGCCCGGGACGCAGCGCGATGTCATCTACTTTCTGGTCCTCGCAACCGCAGCAGTCGGGCTCGGAGTGTTCGCCGGCAACGCAGGTGTGCTCAGCTTCGGACACGCAGGATTCGTCGGTCTTGGCGCATACGTCGGCGCAATCTTCGTGATGACGTCATCGGAGAAGTCCATCGCCGTGCCAACGCTGCCCGGAGCGCTGGCGGACATCCACCTCCCGACGCCTTTCGCGCTGGCCGCAACGGTGTTGTTCGTTGGTGTTCTGGCGTTGCCCGTCGGCTTCGTGGTCGCACGCATGTCGCCGTCGGCGGCGGTCATCGGCACCTTCGCCCTGCTGATTATCGTCAACAAGGTTCTCGTTGGCGCGGCACCGATCACCCGTGGCAATCAGACCTTCTTCGGAGTTCCGCCGATCGCGACGGCGACGACCGCGCTGGTCGTGCTGCTGGTCGCCATCCTCGTTGCGCGACTGCACCGCGAGTCATCCTCCGGGCTTCGTCTGCGCGCGAGCCGGGAGGACGAGATGGCTGCGGAAGTGTCGGGCATCTGGGTCGCCCGCGAACGCCTCGTCGCCTGGGTCCTGAGCGCGATGATCTGTGGCTCCGCAGGCGCGCTGCTCGGCGCATTCATCGGAAGCTTCTCGCCCAGCACGTTCTTCCTCACGCTGAGCTTTCAGATGCTGGCCATGGTTCTGGTCGGCGGATGGACGACGGTCTCGGGCGCTGTCGTGGGCGCCGGTGTCGTGGTTGTGATGACCCGGCTGCTCGACACCCTCGCGACCGGACCGGGACCGCTGCCGGAGTTCCGCGGTGGTGCCACGATCGGTCTCAGTCTCGTTATCCTCATCGTTCTCTACTTTCGGCGTGAAGGACTGCTCGGCCGACGCGAGATCGACGCATGGCGGCCGTCGGCGCTGCGCGCCAAATGGGCGACCGACGTTCCGCCAGCTGACCTGTCCTTCGAGGATGACCACGCGATCCCCATGCGTGCGCACTCGCTCACCATGCAAGGAATCGAGAAGGCTTTCAGCGGCGTCTCGGTCCTGCGCGGTGTGGACATCGAGATCAGGAGCGGCGAGATCGTCGGTGTCATCGGCCCGAACGGGTCGGGTAAGACCACCCTGGTCAACATCGCCACCGGTCTGCTTCAGCCGGACGCCGGTCAGGTCCGGCTGGACGGCGCCGCTCTGCAGGGCCGGTCGGCTCGACACATCGCACAGTCCGGCCTGGCCCGAACCTTCCAGGGGATCAAGGTTTTCGGAGGCCTCACCGCGCTGGAGAACGTGCAGGCAGCAGCCTCGGCATTCGACGTCATCCGCTCCGAGGAGGACAGCCACCACCTCCTCGACCTGGTCGGACTCGGCGAGCTGGCAGATCGTGACGCCGACACGCTCTCCTACGGCGCACAGCGACGTCTCGAAATCGCCCGCGCCCTGGCCATCGGACCCACGTTTCTCCTGCTCGACGAACCAGCAGCTGGGCTGGACGAGGACGAGTCCGACGAGCTCCTGGCGTTGCTTGAGCACATCCGCGACCGCTGGCAGCTTGGCATCTTCATCATCGATCACGATCTGCGCCTGATGCTGCGGCTGTGCGACCGGATCGTCGCGATCGACCGCGGCCAGGTGATCGCCGAAGGCGCTCCCGCCGACGTCCGTAGCAATCGCGCAGTGATTCGGTCCTATCTCGGCGCGGCCGGCGAGCCCATCCACACAGAAAGCGAAGACTGATCATGAACCTCAAGGCTCTGCGGCGTGGAGTTGCCGCGCTCTGTCTGACTCTTCCTCTCGCCGCCTGTGCAGGCGTGGGCTCCGGTGACGAGTCTGGCACCTTCACCATCGGCGTGGCCAGCGGCCAGTCCGGGTACCTATCCCCGTTTGACACGGCCATTTTGGCCGGAGTCAAGGAGCGGGTCGCCCAGCTCAACAAGGACGGCGGGCTCGCGGGCAAGTACCGCATCGAAGTCAAGGTCAAGGATACTCGCTCCGACATCGGCGACCAGGCCACCGCCACCCAGGCCATGGTCGACGACGGTGCGGATGCGCTCGTCCTCGCCTGCGACTCGGACCCCTCGATCGCGGGAGGGCAGATCGCCCAGCGCGCGAAGGTCATCGCCTTCGGATGTCCCGCGAACCCCGAGAAGATCGGCTCGTACCTCTTCCAGATGTTCGTTCCTGAGCGGATGAATCCGACCGTCCTGGCCCAGTACGCCAAGCGGGAGAAGCTCAACAAGGCCTTCCTCCTCGGATCCAGCGACACCGCGTACACGCAGAACGGCGTCGCGTACTTCAAGTCCGCATTCACCGGGATCGGTGGCACGATCGCCGGCGAGGGCAACTTTGCGCTCGACCAGCAGGACTTCGCGACCCTCGTCGCCAAGATCAAGTCGTCCGGCGCCGATGTCATCATGACGACCCTGTACGAGCCGGGCATCGTCTCGTTCCTCAAGCAGCTGCGCGGCGCCGGCGTCGACATCCCCGTGCTCGGCGATTCGCTCGAGACCCCGGGTGTCTTCGCTCTCGCAGACAGCGCTCGTGGCGAGCTCGCCTATACAGCGATCGCCGACACCAACCCCGGAACGCCGGTAGGCGACTACCTCGACACGATTCGCAAGACCTACGGCGCGGATCAGGCCAACGTGTACGCCCTGCTGGGCAACGACATCGTGTGCGCGCTCGACGCGGCTGTGCGGAAGACCGGTTCGACCGACCCGGAGAGCCTGGCACCTGCCGTGGCGAAGCTAACCAACGTCGAAGGCGTTGGCGGTTCCTTCTCCTACAACTGGCCCGGAGCAGGACAGACGCAGCTGCGCCAGATCTTCGTCAAGCAGCCGGAGGGTGAAGGTCGCAGCAAGATCCTGTGGTCCACGACCCCCGATCCCGCGGCCCTTCCGAAGGTGATCGAGTGAACGCCGAAATCAAGCAGCTCGCACTGTGTGTCGACAACCTCGACGCCAGCTACGGCGCGGTCCGAGCGCTACGCCGCGTGTCACTGACCGTTGCCCACGGAGAGCTGGTGGCGGTCCTTGGGCCCAACGGCGCCGGTAAGAGCACCCTGCTCCGGGCGATCGCCGGAGTCGGTGCCAGCACGACAGGCGACATGTCGTTCGAGGGGCGGAACATTCGCACCTGGTCTGCGGAGCGACGCGTGCGGGAGGGCATCGCGATGGTCCCAGAAGGTCGGCGCCTGTTCGGGTCGATGTCTGTCGCAGACAACGTTCGGCTTGGCGGCGTCACGTGTAAGGACCAATCGCGACGTGCCGCAATCGAGGCTGAGATCGAGAAGTTGTTCCCAGTGGTCATGCAGCAGTGGTCGTCGACTGCCGGTGAGCTGTCCGGTGGTCAGCAGCAGCAGGTGGCGATTGCGCGAGCCCTGATGTCGGACCCGCGAGTCCTTCTTCTCGACGAGCCCTCTCTCGGCCTGTCGCCGGCGGTTGCCGAGGACGTCTTCTCCGCGGTTGACGAGCTACGGCGCCGCGGTACAACCGTCGTGCTCGTCGAGCAGAACGTGACTCGGTCCCTGGAACTTGCAGACCGTGCGTACGTGCTCACGTCGGGTCGGGTTGCTCAGTCCGGCCGACCGGACGAGCTCGGCGGTCACGAGCAGCTCGCGGCTTCGTACTTCGGAATGGAGGCGTGAGGTGGAAACACTGATTCAGACGGTGGTCAACGGTCTGGCAATCGGCGGAACGTATGCCTTGTTGGCGATCGGGCTGGCCATGGTGTTCTCGGTGCTCGGCCTGGTCAACTTCGCCCACGGCGAGCTCCTGACGGTCGCCGGCTACACGATGTTCGGACTCACGCAGGCCGGTCTGCCGTTCTGGGTTGCCGCAGCGGCCGGGATCGTGACCGCCGCAGCGGCCGCGATCGTCATGGAACGTGTCGCGTTCCGCCCGCTGAGAGGGGCATCGCTGGAGACGTTGCTCTTGTCGAGCCTTGCGGTAGGCACGATTCTGCAGGTCCTGTTTGCGCAGTTCATCTCCCCCCGTACGCGGTCGATCAGCACGCCGGAGTTTTTCGCTCGACAGGTCGAACTCGGTCCGATCAGCATCGGTGGCCTTCAGCTCATCGCCATCGCTGTCGTGGTCGCCCTTCTCGTGCTGCTCTCGCTGTTCATGCAGCGCACGATGCTCGGCCGCAGCATACGTGCTGCCGGTGTTGACTTCGAGACTGCTCGACTTGTCGGAATCCGCGCGAACTCGATGTACCTGTTGGCATTCGGCATGTCGGGGGCGCTCGCCGGTGTCGCCGCCATCTTGTGGGTGGGTCAACGCGGCGCTGTCGATCCCGTCATGGGCCTCACGCCGGTCATCGCCGCGTTCCTCGCGACCGTCATTGGTGGGCTCGGGAGTCTCAGCGGCGCTGCTATCGGCGGGCTCATCTACGGGCTTGTGCAGGTGGTGTTCGAGCAGTACCTGCCAGGAGCGATCCAGCCCTACCGCGAGGCCCTCGTGCTGTCGGTCCTCGTGGCAATCCTCATCAAGTTCCCGTACGGTCTGCTGACCCGCGGCGGCATCGACTCAGTTCGACGCGTATGAACCGCCTGCTTTCGCGCGCTCCTGTTCATCGCATTCCTCACCAGGAGTTCCTCGTTCATGTCCCTTCTTGATTCCCTTCGCCGGTTCCCGCTGGCCAAGGACCTCAGCTTCTCCTCCGATGAGTACGCTCGTCGCCTGCGCGAAGTGCGTGCGTCGATGTCAGCCGAAGGTCTCTCCGCCCTGGTCGTGTCCAACGCGGCCAACCTGTGCTGGATCACTGGATACGACACGGTGATGCCGTCCGGACCGTCGACCGCGATCGTTACCGCGGACGACATCGTGGTCGTGTGTCCCGACCTCGAGGTATCGTGCTTCCTCCTGCACACGACGGTCGAGAACTACCGGCTCGAGAGCTGGCAGTCGGGCGACGCATTCGGCGGCATCCTGGCCAGCGCCCTGGCTGAGGTCATCGGTCCTCGCGATCGCGTGGGTCTCGAGCTTAGCAAGGTCGATGCGTACGCCGGTCCGGCGCTCGAGGCGTCGACCTACCTCTCCCTGGCGCAGCAGTTCCCCGACGTCACGTGGGTCGATGTTCCGTTGCTGATCTCGACTCTTCGTCTGGTCAAGTCAGATGAAGAGATCGCGGCGATGCGAGTCGCTGGGGAGTACACCCACGCCGGCATGCGTGCAGCCCTCGATGCCATCGGCGCCGGTGCGACCGAGAACGATGTGCTCGCAGCCTGCTACGAGGGCACGATCGCGGCAGGTTCGGAGGTCATGCCGATCGATCCGATGATCGTTGCTGGCGACCGCGGCGGCTACATGCCCTTCCTTCCGTACCGCAATGCTGTTCTTCAGGAGGGCGACTGCGTGTACCTCGAGTCGTCTGGTGCGCATCGTCGTTACTCGGCACCGCTCATGCGGACGGCGTCCGTGGGAGAGCCGACGGAGGCGACCCGCCTGCTGGCCGACTTGGCCACCGAGGTGGTCGACACCCTGATGGCGACCATCCGGCCGGGTCGCACAGGAGGCGACATCGCGCAGGACGGCCTTCGAGTGCTCAAGGACCTGGCCTCCGACACCTACTTTCCCGGCACGTTCGGTTACGCGTGTGGTCTGGGGGTCCAGCCGACCTGGACCGAAGCGCCCTTCTACCTGGCAGAAGGGTCCGAGAACGTCGTCCTCGAGCAGATGACGATTCACCTGCCGATCTGCTTGTGGTCCCCGCGCGAGCGGGTGGGCGTTGGCATGAGCGAGACGATCCTGGTAACCGCGCAAGGCACCGAGCTCATCACCCCTGGCCACGACCGCGGCCTGGTGATCCGATGAGCGATGCGTCGTCAGACGTCGTCATCGTCGGTGCGGGCCTGGCCGGTCTGACGGCCGCGCGAGACCTGCGCCAGACCGGCCTCAGCGTCACGGTCCTGGAGGCACGTGATCGGCTCGGCGGCCGGGCGTGGTCACGTCTTCACCAGGGTGGTGCCGGCGTGATCGATCTCGGCGGACAGTACTTCTCGACCGCCCACCAACTCGGCCTCGCTGCCGAGATCGACCGTTACGGCATCGGAGTCACCCTCGACACCGGCCAGCCGCAAGCGCGATGGCGTTTCGGTGACACATTGCGGTCGGGCATCTCCCCGGTCCCGCCAGAGCAGCTATTCGATCTCGAACGCGCTGCCGTTGCGCTGGTGCAGGAGTCGAAGCGGATGGACCCGCGAAAAGTGTTGGATCGGCAGGACGTCTCCGCCCTCGACGTGCCGTTCGGCAGATTCCTCGACATCCTCGGCCTGCCTCGAGAGACACGTTGTCTGCTGGAGGCGTTCGCGTCGTTCTTCGCTGGCGGACCGCCGTCCGACGTGCCACTGCTGCACGTCGTGGACTGGATCGCAGAGCTCGACAACAGCGTCTGGGCTCAATGGGCAGTCCTGTCAGAGGGATTCACTGCCGGTACTGGGTCTCTGGTTTCAGCGTTGGCCGACGACGGCGGAGCAGACATTCGTGTGTCAAGTCCTGTACGCAGCATCGCGCAGAAAGCAGGAAGTGTAGAGGTCTGCACGGTCGATGGCCGACGCTTCGACGCGGACCGCGTAATCGTGGCCATCCCGGTCGAGACGTGGTCAGCGATCGAGCTCATCGACGTCGACGTTCCACCAGAACGCGGGGCGGCGATCAGGCGAGGACACGAGGTTCACACCCGGAAGTTCCACGTGGTCCTCGAAGGGGCCCACGCGCCCTTCACAGCTATGGGCGCTGACCGACTGCACTGGCTTTCGTCGGTGCGCCCCGCAGTCGGTCCTGGCGGCCAAGAGGCGACCTTGTGCGTCGCATTCGCGGGAGTTCCAGAGTCGGTCGACCCTAACGACCGCGACGACGTGACTGCTGCGGTGGGTCAGCTTGCCCCGGGAGCGGCCGTCCTCTCCGTCGACTGGCACGACTGGACCGCTGATCCGTACTCCCGTGCGACCTCGTACCGTCCGCGCCTGCAGTCGACGCTTCGTCAGCCGCTTGGCGACGTCCATTGGGCTGGTTCGGACCTTGCCACCCAGTGGCCTGCCTGGCTGGCTGGAGCTGTCGAAAGCGGCACAGCCACGGCGCAGAGCGTCGCCGCATCGCTTGGCGTGGGAGCGCGCCTTTAGCGGCTCTCCCACCCACCACACCGTGTCACGCCCCGCCGACCAGACCCGCTGGGGCTTGGTCGTCGCGCAGCAGAACGAGCCCTGAGCCCGGCGTGACCTAATCATCCATCGGCTCGACACAGAAGGAAGGACACCATGAACATCCCCACCGTGACCGGCGACATCAGCCCTAATGATCTCGGCATCACCCTCGCGCACGAGCACGTGACCCTGGAGCTGACGTCACGTTTCCCCGAGGATCACTACCTCCACCCGTACACGTTGCCTGGCCCGGACGCGATGATTCCCGAGGTCCAGGAGTTCGTGAAGGCCGGCGGCTCCACCCTCGTCAGCCTGACGAACGAGAGCATGGGGCGTGACATCGCTGCGCTGAAGCAGGTCGCCGAGGGCGCTGGCGTCAACATCGTCGCAGCCACTGGCTACTACGTGCGCGAATCCGCACCCGCCATCGAGGACGCCAAGGCCCTCGGAGACCACTTCATCAAGGAGCTGACGGTCGGGATCGATGACACCGGTGTCCGTGCTGGTGTGATCGGTGAGCTCGGCACCGGTGCCTCGATGCCTGGCGATTTCGAGTTCCGCCTGTTCGAGGCGGCTGCTCGCGCGAGCCTGGAGACCGGCGCTCCGATCGCGGGACACACGCACGGCGGCCAGCTCGCCCGCTGGCAGGTCCAGTACCTGACCCGTCTGGGTGTTCCGGCCGACCGCATTGCGATCTGCCACCTGGACGAGACCCTTGCGGTCCGAGACAACCGACCGACCGATCTGGAGCTGGCCATCGAGATCGCTGACTCGGGATCGTATGTCTCGGTCGATTCAATCGGCATGAGCTACTACGGCGAGTGGCTGAGCCGTCCCGAGCCGAGCGACCACGACCGTGCGTGGCTCCTGGCGAAATTGGTCGAGCGTGGCTACGCCGACCACGTCCTGCTCGGTCACGACATCGCCTGCGACAAGGATCTGCTGCAGAACGGTGGTCCCGGCTACGGCCACATCCTGAACAACTTCCTCGGCAAGCTCCAGCAGTTCGGCGTCGATCGCCAGACCGCTCACCGGTTCCTTGTCGACAACCCGCGCCGCTGGCTTGCCGGCCGGCCGATCTGAGGGGGCTACCTCTATGACCATTCAGGTTCCTACCGTCACTGGGCCGGTGGCTTCCAGCGAGCTCGGCGTGGTCCTGGCGCACGAGCACGTCGTGCTGGACTTCTTCGAGTCCCACGGTCCGGACGACCCGAATCCGTATCACTATCAGCTGCCGGGCATCGAGCTGATGGCTCCGGATCTGAAGGAGGCGGCCGCGAGCGGGCCCGCGACCGTGGTGAGCGTGACCAACGCGCCCATGGGGCGTGACATTGGCGCGCTTCGAGCGATCTCGGAGGCCAGCGGCGTGAACGTGGTCGCATCCACCGGCTACTACACGCGGTGGGCGTCGCCGCAGATCGATGACGCCTCGGCTCTGACGGACAACATGGTGGCGGAGCTGACGAAGGGCATCGAGGGAACGGACGTCCGTGCCGGCGTGATCGGCGAGATCGGGTCGGTGTCCGCTATCCCCAGCGATTTCGAGTATCGCCTGTTCAAGGCGGCCGCCGAGGCCCACCACGCGACGGGCGCCCCGATCACGACTCACACGCACGGTGGACAGTACGCCTTGTGGCAGCTCAACACGCTGACGCAACACGGAGTGCCATCGAGCCGAGTCATCATCGGCCACCTCGACGACCCTGTCTGGCTGCTCGACGGCAAGGCGCCCGACCTCGATCTGCTGGTTCGGCTCGCTGACAGGGGCGCGTACATCGCGTTCGACTGCGTCGGTGTGACGGACTACGGCCACTGGGTCGGCCGGCCTGAGCCGACGGACCGAGACCGCGCGTGGGCCGTCACTCGCCTCGTCGAGCGCGGCTACTCCGACCACATCATCCTGAGCCACGACGTCGCACGGCCGCAGGACCTGAAGGTCAACGGTGGACCGGGCCACGGGCACATTGAGCAGAACTTCCTGCCGTACCTTGAGCAGTTCGGCATCTCGCCGGAAGTCTCACGCAAGTTCATCTCGGACAATCCCCGTCGATGGTTAACGGGCGAGTAGTCCATGTTCGTGCCGACACTTCCGCATCTGTTGGTGGCGGGCGATCTCGCGGGGTCGCGCACCGGGGCTGGCCAACGACGATTTAGGATCGGACCATTCTCAAGCGGTCGGACCGATCGATGAAGCCGTCGAAGCGAAGGGCGGACGTGGACAGCTACGACAGGGAGATCGTCACCCTTCTCGAGGCCGACGGTCGACTCACGCACCGTGAGATCGCTGACCGGATCGGCTTGTCACGCTCCGCGGCAGCCAACCGACTTCGAAGGTTGCTGGAGCTCGAGGAAGTCGTCGTCCGAGGTGTCGTCCATCCCGCGATCCTGGGACGGGGCCATCTGGCGTACGTCGTCATGGAGATCTCGGGTTCGGCGACGAAGGTGGCAGAGGCGGCAGCCGAAAGAGCTGATGCGGCATTCGTTGCCATCACGACCGGGCATTGCAGCGTCGCTGTGGAGATTCACAACGCCACGGCCGCGGCGACTGATGCCGCAGTGGCAGAGCTACGTTCGATGGAGTCGGTGATTTCTATCGAGACGCTTGTGTACGCCGACGTCATTCGAGACACCGTCGGCCCGGTGGGTCAAATGTCGGCGACGGTCGACGACATCGATCTTGCACTCATCCAGGGACTGCAGCGCGATGGCCGCGCGTCGTATGTGGCTCTGGGCGAGTTGTCGGGGCTCTCAGCCGCAGGCGCGCGGCTGAGAGTACGCAATCTCCTCGAGAACCGGGTGGTGCGTGTTGGAGCACTCGTACGCCAGTCCGGCCACGAGAGCCACACGCTCATGGGCCTAGGTATTCGGCTGACTGGAGCTGCGGACGAGGTCATCGAGGCACTCAAGGTGACCCCGCAGGTCGTGTACCTCGCCCGAACTCTCGGGCAGTTCGATCTGCTGACCACCATGCGCGGGTTCACCACCGGCGAGCTGGTCGAAGCGCTCGACCAAGTGCGTGAGATCCCTGGGATCCACTCAGTTGAAACGTGGACATACCTCCGGGTGATCAAGGAAACCTATGAACAACTCGCGCCCGACTCGCATGTTGAGGTCTCGGCAGGTGAGTAGATCGACATGCCAAAGCTAGCTGATTTTTAACCCGTTCGACGTGGACGGGGATTCGGGGTCTTGGTTGTCTTGGTGTCCGGTTTGCTGGTCTGGGTCTGTTGCGTTGGGCGAAAGCATGATCGACTCCGGCTTGCCGGGTGTGGTCTGCTGGGCCGGTGAGGTCGTCGACTCGTGTCCGGTCCTGGTCTCCGCCTGCGTCGGCGTTCGTCGGGTTCCGGTTCCCGCCCGAGGT
>NZ_JBICUP010000078.1:0-16662 GCF_043198215.1 Micromonospora sp. NPDC048830 | reverse complement strand
CATAAGGGTTGTCTCGTAACCGGGCGAAGGCGTTGCCGTGCATCGGGTCCGTGCTCAGCTTGCAAGGGCGATGTTGTGCAGGTTGGCGATGCGTCCACGACGTGCGGCCGGTCTCCAGCGCGGCCACGAACGAGTACGGTCAGCCCGGACCAGCTGAGCCTGCCCCTTGCCTCCGGCGTAGACGTGGCAGAACCACCGGTCCGGGCTGGTCGGCGCGTCCGGGCGCAGCCAGTTCGATACGTCCACAGCGAGGACGATCCGCCTGTCCGCCGCCCGGGGCAGCGGCAACGCGGCCAGCCTCGCGCGGAGCCGGTCGATGTCGATCCTGCGCCCGCGTTCAACCCGTCGTACAGAACCCCGTGACCCCGACGATACTCCGCCGTCAACGTGAGATCGATCGGCTGTGCACCGGCCCGTCGGTGCACATGATCGCGTCGGTCAGCTCGAACAATGCGTCAGCCCGTCGAGGCAGGCATGCCACGACCACCGCCTTGATCTTCGTGTTCTTGCCAGGAACCGGAAGATCATCAGCGGTGGCCGTCCTCACGTCGAGCACGACACGCCGGCATCCATAAGGGACTACCAAGAACCACCATCGACCGAGGTCAAGCGAGAAGCTCAGAGCATGAATCCGCCCCCACAGATCAGGGTCTGGGCGCTGACGTAGTCGGACTCGGGGATGCACAGCAGGTACACCGCGCCGGCTGCTTCGGCGGGGGTTCCGCTCCGTCCGAGTGGGATCATCTGTTCCATCGCGGCGAGCAAACCGGGGTTGACGCCGACCTTGACCTCCTTGCCCTGCACCTGGATGGTGCTGTCGGTGTCGGCGGTGGCCTCGGTGAGCCGAGTCTTGATCAGTCCGAAGGCGACGGTGTTGACGGTGACGTTGTAGCGGCCCCACTCCTTGGCCAGCGCTTTGGTCAGGCCGGTGACGCCGGCTTTGGCAGCGGCGTAGTTGACTTGCCCGGCGTTGCCACCGAGCCCGGCGATGGACGAGATGTTGACAATCTTGCGGCACGGCACCAGCTGGCCGTTTTCCTTGGCTTGCTTGACGTAACCGCTGATGACCGGCTGCACGGCGCGCAGGATGCGGAACGGCGCCTTGAGATGCACGTCGAGGATGGCGTCCCACTGTTCGTCGGTCATCTTCTGGATGACCGCGTCCCAGGTGTAGCCAGCGTTGTTGACGATGATGTCCAGGCCGCCGAAGGAGTCGACGGCGGTCTGCACGAACCGTTCCGCGAAGCCGTCCTCGGTGACGCTGCCGGTGCACGCAATCGCCTCGCCGCCGACGGCCTTGATTGCGCCCACCGTCTCCATGGCGGGGCGTTCGTCGAGGTCGTTGACAACGACCGCGGCGCCGTCGGCGGCGAGTTTGCGGGCGATTTCGGCGCCGATGCCACGGCCGGAGCCGGTGACGATGGCGACCTTGCCGTCGAGCTTTCCCATATGTTCCGGTCCTTTCCGAGGTCAGTCGACGGCGACGGTCGCGTCACCGGTGAGGGTTGTCGTGCCGTCGGCAAGGGTGACGGCGAGTTCGATGGTGGCCAGACCGTCATCGACCGAGATGACGCGGCCGATGCAAGTGGGCCTGGCGTGCACCGGAGTGATCGCGACGAAGCGCACCCGGTAGGAGCGGATGCGCTCCTGGGGGACCCAGGCGGTAAGCAGACGCCCCAGGTAGGCCATCGAGAGCATGCCGTGGGCGAACACATCGTCGAGGCCGGCGTCGTGCGCGACGTCGAGGTCGATGTGGATCGGATTGTGGTCACCGGACGCGCCTGCGAACAGCGCGAGTGTGGCGCGCGAGATGGGCTCGAGACTCAGGTTCGGCAACTCAGTTCCTGGCTGGACGTCGGGCGGCAGAGTCACGGCTGAGCCTCCGGGTTCCGCACGACAACAGTCGCAACCGCTTCGGCGACCGGTATGCCGTCACGAATGATGTCGGTCCTCTTGATCACGAACTCCAGCGCCCCGCCCTTCTTCGTGACGACATCGACGATGCGTGGCCGCAAGGTCACCGTGTCTCCGGCGTGGACCAGGGCGTAATAGGTGAAGGATTGTTCGCCGTGAAGCACGTGCCGCAGGTCGATGCCCAGTGCGGTGAGGTAGCCGAACGGGTCGGGTGACTCCAGTTCGAGACTGAAGAAATATGTCAGTGGCACTGGCAGGTCCGGATAACCGGCGGCCTTGGCCGCGTCAGGGTCGGCGTAGACGGGGTCGGTCTGACCGACGGCCTTGGCGAAGAAAGCCAGGCGGCCACGCTCGACCGTCACCGTGATCGGTTCCAGGCGCAGGGCTCTCGCCCGCCTCACATCGATGGCCATCGTCAGGTCGCCCTCTCGTACAGGGTTACGACCGCCGCGCCGCCAAGGCCGATGTTGTGCTGGAGTGCGAGTGAAGCATCTTCGACCTGACGCGGCCCGGCGTCGCCGCGCAACTGCCACACCAGTTCGGCGCACTGCGCGAGCCCGGTCGCGCCGAGCGGGTGCCCCTTGGACAGCAGCCCCCCCGAGGGGTTGGTGACAACCCGGCCGCCATAGGTGTTGTCGCCGTCAGCGATGAACTTCTCCGCAGTGCCCTCCGGAGTCAGTCCCAGCGCCTCGTAGGACAGCACCTCGTTGGTGGTGAAGCAATCGTGCAGTTCGACGACGCGGATGTCCTCGGGGGACACCCCTGCTGCTTCGTACACCTGCCAGGCTGCCGCCTTCGACATGTCGTAGCCGACCAACTTCGTCAAGTCGCCGCCGAAGCTCGAGGGGGTGTCCGTGGTCATCGCCTGTGCGGCGATCGCGACGTCGGTTCGCAACCCGTGGCGGCGTGCGAACTCTTCGCTGGTGACGATCGCGGCGGCGGCGCCGCAGGTGGGCGGGCAACACTGCAGCCGGGTGAGCGGACCGAAGATCGGCGGTGAGGCGAGGACCTCCTCAACTGTCACCTGGTCGGTGAACACCGCGAAGGGGTTGTTGGCGGCGTGCCTGCGGGCTTTCACCGAGATCTGCGCGAACACCGCCGGGTCCATTCCGTACCGGTCGCAGTAGGCCGCGCCGGCTGCGCCGAAGAAGCGCGGCGCCATCGGCGCGCTCGCAGCGTCAACCTGCGTCGAGGTGATCACCGCGTCCAGCCGCGCGAACGCACTCGGCCGGTCGTCCCAATGCTCCTTGAGGGCCCCGCGCTGCATCTGCTCGAACCCGAACGCGAGCACGCAGTCCGCCGCGCCGGACGAGACCGCCTGCCGGGCCAAGAACAGCGCCGAGGACCCGGTGGAGCAGTTGTTGTTCACGTTGACCACGGGCAGACCGGTCATTCCCACCCGGTAGAGCGCGTTCTGGCCGCTGGTCGAGTCGCCATACACATACCCTGCGTAGGCCTGCTGCACGCGCGCGAGGTCGATGCCCGCATCAGCCAGGGCGGCCTTGATGGCCCCCTCGGCCAGCACGTCGTACGTGGCGCTCCTGCTCGGCGTCGCGAACGGCACCATGCCGACACCCGCGACTGTCACCTTCTGACCCATTCCGCCTCCGACAACTATCGACGATTCACTTAGTATCGCCATGGGCTTGACTTGCAGGCGATACCGGGCCATTGTAATCCGCAACACACTCTTGGCGGTTCACAGATGGAGTGCACATGTACGTAACGCAGGGTTTGCACCGCGCCGTCCAGCAGAACCCCGACGGGGTGGCGGTGATCTTCGGCGAGCGACGGCGAACGTTCCGCGAGCTCGCCGATCGGGTGGCCCGGTTCGCCGGCGTCCTGCGGACGCTTGGCGTACACGACGGTGACCGGGTCGCGATGCTCTCGCTGAACTCCGATCGCTATCACGAGTACCTGCTCGCGGTGCCGTGGGCGAACGCGGTGCTCAACCCGGTCAACATCCGGTGGAGCCCCGCAGAGATCGCCTATTCCCTCCGTGACTCCGGGACCCGGGTGCTGGTGGTCGACGACGCGTTCGCCGCGGCGCTACCCGAGCTGCGGCGGGAGTGCCCGGAGCTGGCCACCGTGATCCACGCCGGTGACGGCCCCACACCGGCGGGCGCGCTGTCGTACGAGGAGCTGATCTCCGCCACCGGCCCGGTGGACGACGCCCGCCGGGGCGGGGATGAGCTGGCCGGGCTGTTCTACACGGGCGGCACCACCGGCCACCCCAAGGGAGTGATGCTCTCTCACACCAATCTGGCGGTCTCCGCATTCGGAGTCATGTCGACCGGACACTGGCTGACCATCGGAGGCCGCTACCTGCACGCCGCGCCGATGTTCCACCTCGCCGACCTCGCGGCCTGGAACGCCACGACACTCACGGGCGGCACCCATGTGATCATCCCGTCGTTCACCCCTGTCGCCACGATGACCGCGATCGCCGAGCACCAGGTCACCGACATCCTGCTGGTGCCGGTGATGATCCAGATGCTCATCGATCATCCCGAGATCAGCGAGTACGAGCTCGGCAGCCTGCGCCGCCTCATCTACGGCGCGTCACCCATTCCGCAGTCCGTGCTGGAACGTGCGATGAAGACCTTCCGCAACGCCTCGTTCACACAGGCCTACGGCATGACCGAACTGTCCCCGGTCGCCACCCTGCTCTCTCCTGACGACCACCAGAAGAGCGAGTTGCTGCGTGCTGCCGGCCGGGCGGCACCGCACTGCGATGTCCGCATCGTCGACGTCGACGACAACGAGGTTCCTCGCGGCACTGTCGGCGAGATCGTCGCCCGCGGCGGCCACGTGATGCTCGGGTACTGGAACCGCCCCGAGGAGACGGCCACGGCCCTGCGCGACGGTTGGATGCACACCGGCGACGGCGGTTATATGGACGAGGCCGGCTATGTGTTCGTCGTAGACCGGATCAAGGACATGATCGTCACCGGCGGGGAGAACGTGTACTCCGCCGAGGTGGAGAACGCCCTGGCAGCCCATCCGGCTGTCGAGTCCTGCGCCGTGATCGGCGTACCGGACCAGGAATGGGGCGAACGTGTGCATGCCGTCGTCGTCCTCAGCCTCGGCCACGAGGCCACCGCGGAGGATCTACGCGCCCACGTCAAGAGCCTCATCGCCGGCTACAAGGCGCCTCGCAGCGTCGAGTTCGTCGACGCGCTCCCCGTGTCCGGCGCAGGCAAGATCCTCAAACGTAAACTCCGCAAGAAGTACTGGGGCACCGACCGTCAGGTCCACTGACCGGCCGCCGGCCTCGTCGATCTGGAGAATGGCACCGTGACGCTCCCAACCGGCCACGTTACCCCCGCGCGACGACGCCCGAGTGACCGCAGACGGCAGATCCTGGCCGCCGCGGCCCGCCAGTTCTGGAGCGTCGGCTACAACCAGGCGTCCATGGCCGACATCGCTGCTGCCGTCGGCATCGGCGCCAGCGCGCTCTACCGTCACTTCCGTGGCAAGCAAGACCTCCTGGTCGCCGTCCTCGACGAGACGCTCGTCCAGCTCGAGGAGGCAGCGTCCACCGCCGAGGATCTTGTCGGCACAACCCGCAAACTCGCGGGCATTGCAGTGGAACGGCGCGAGTTCGGAGCGCTCTGGGACCGAGACGCCGCACACCTGCCCGACAACGAACGCAGGAGGGTGCGCGAGCGGTTGCGGGCTGTCGTCACAGGCACCGCGGAGTTCGTCGCCACCGAACTCGGTATCCCATCCGACGACGCCCGGCTGCGTACACACGCGCTCTATGCAGTGCTGGCCAGCCCATCCCGCCACCATGCCGAGCTCGACTCTCCGAACTTCGAAAACCTGCTGGTAAACGCCGCATCGTCCACATTGCACGTCCGAACAGCCCTCGCCGCCGAACCGTCCTCGCGACGCACCGTTCGCGGCAACGCACCACAACTCCCCGCATCCCGCCGCGAAGCCATCCTGGCCACGTCGATTCGCCTGTTCGGCGAATACGGCTACCCTTCGGTCGGCCTCACCGATATCGGAACTGCGACCGGAATCGCGGGCCCGAGCATCTACAACCATTTCGCGAGCAAGACCGAAATCCTGGTCGCTGCCCTCACCCGCGGCAACGAAGCACTCTGGCTTGCCCTCCACCACGCACTCGCCGTCGCCAACAGCGCCCAGGACGCCCTCGACCGCCTACTGGACAGTTATGTCGCCTTCGCTGCGGAGAACCCCTCCGTCATCTCCGTACTCATCTCCGAAGTCATCAACCTCCCAGCCGAACACCGCGACTCCTACCATCACCACCAAAAAGCCTACGTCCACGAATGGGTCAGCCTGCTGCGCCAGTCGAGGCCCGAAATCCACGAGGCACAGGCCAGAATCCTCGTCCACGCCACGCTCGCACTGGTCAACGATCTCGTTCGAATACGTGGATTCCAGCGGCGCAGCAACCTCACAGCCGAAATCGCGGCTCTTGGCCGCTCCGTATTGAGAACCTCCGCCCCGGAACCCGGCCGCTGACCGCAGTAGGATGACCGGCGACACCGGGATCGTCCAGTCTCCGCCGCCCTGTCCGCGCCGGACGAACTGATGGCGCCAAGTTCGGTGCGGAACCCGCTGGCATCACTTGGAGTAGCCTAGCCTCGATGATTCGTGCGTGACACCGGTTCCTTCCGGCCCGGCAGGGCCGACCGTTGTTCATCGATATAATTTCGGTTCCGGGCATGGCGGCGGGCGGTCTGTCGCGGCGGGCAGGCGTGGCCTCCGGGGGTCCTCCGGTCGTTGGGACAGCGGCTGAGCTGGTCAGCCGGCGGGGGGCGGGATGGCCGCGATCCGGTTGAACGCGGCGGTGATCTGTTCGACCCAGGGCCAGGTGACGGGGATGCGCAGCCAGCGGCCGCGTTGGCCGCGCACGAGGCGGGCGGCGGTGTGCAGAATGTGGTAGCGCAGCGACTTCGGCTCAGCCTTGGCCAGGTCGCCGCCGAGGCCGCCGATCTGGAGCCACGCGATCAGATCGACCGCGATCGCGGCAGGGGCGTACCAGGCCTGGTTGATGGCGCACTCGCGCGACGGGCGTGGGCCATGGTGGCGGGCCTTCAGCCACTGCAGCGCCCCCACCTGCGTGTTGGTGACGAAAGCGGTGTAGCGGCAGCCGTCGCGTTCCTCGAACAGCGTCGGCTGGGCGCCGGGATGGGGGCGTTCCCGACGGACGATGACCGGCATCCCGGCCGCTGCCAGCGCCAGCCGAAGCACCCAGCGGTCGAGGGCGACACATTGCCACTTCAGGCCAGCGATCTCACCTCGTAGCGTTCCTCAGCCGTGTATTGATCATCGGAGCGGTCCCGGCGTGGACATGGCAGCGGGCCCGGGGTCGAGGGTGTGGAAGACGTAGGGCTCGCGTTGCTCGCGTTGACGGTCACCGCCCCATCGCTGCGATCGTCGTGCACCGACGACAACGGCCGCCGGCCCGAACCTCACTCCCCGGCCCGAATGGTGCGCGACAATCCGTCACCGATCAACCCGCTGAATAGATCGCGAAGTACGGGCTTGACGACCGGCGTAAAACAAGAACGGCCGGAGGGTGAGGTACAAGCCGGAGGAACGCCCAGCAGCGCCGGATCGAGGTCGAGCACGTAGGCCGCTACGCCCGAAGTGACAAGTCAGGCGTAGATGGTCTTGAGCGTCTGGTAGGCGCCCAACCCTTCGGGACCGAGCTCACGGCCGATGCCGCTAGCCTTCACACCCCCGAACGGAGATCCAGGGTCGGGGAAGTACCGGTTCAGACCAACCGTGCCCGTCCGCATGCGTTCTGCGATACTGCGGCCCCGGTCGGGGTCCGTGGTCCAGACGGTACCGCCGAGCCCGTACGAGCAGTCGTTGGCGATGCGTACGGCATCGTCCGTGTCCTCATAGCGAATGATGGACAAAACCGGACCGAAGATCTCCTCCTGCGCAACCTTGAAGCGGTTGTCCACATCAGCGAGGATGGTCGGCTCCACGAACCAACCCCGATCCCTACCCGCCGGCCGCCCGCCGCCGGCCACGAGCCGTGCGCCATCCCCGAGACTGCTTGCGATGAACCCCTCAACCCGGTCGCGATGCTGCTCGCTAACCACAGGTCCGATCTGCGTGCCCGGGTCGAGGGCGTCGCCCACGGCGAGCGAGGACACGAATGTTTCGAACAGGTCGACCACCTCGTCGTAACGAGAACTGGGCGCAAGAATCCGCGTGCACAGATAACACGTTTGACCGTTGTTCAACAGAGTCGCGGCGAACAGGCTCTCGCCGATGTTCTCAAGGTCCAGGTCGGCGTCGTCGAGGATGATCGCCGCCGACTTGCCACCCAGTTCGAGGGTCACAGGTCGCAGCAACCGCCCGCACACCTCGGCGATCTGCCGCCCCGCAGCAGTGGAACCGGTGAAGGAGACCTTGTCGATCCCAGGATGCTGAACGAGGTACCGGCCAATCTCGCGCCCGGCGGGAACGATGTTTATCACACCGGGCGGGATGTCCGATGCTTCGATCGCTTCGGAAAGTAGAACGGAGTCGAGAACCGTCTCCGGAGACGGTTTGAGCACGATCGTGCACCCTGCGGCGAGAGCAGGAGCGTACTTGAACGCCGCAAGCGACTGCGGGAAGTTCCATGGAGCGATGGCTGCGACTACGCCGGCCGGCTCCTTTTTGATGATGCTGGTACCGCCAAACAGGTGCGGCCGTTCCTCCTGCAGCGGAGTACTGCGAATCAATTCGGCGAAGTACCGGGTCAGGATCACCGCGAACTGAGATTCGATCTGCTCTGAGATAGTGATTGGCATCCCGTTCTGGGAACTCACGAGATGTGCAAATTCCTTTCCACGGGCTTCGAACTGAACGGCCAGGCTCTCCATTGCCGCTGCCCGGTCAGCGGGTGACCACGAGGCCCAGCCAGATGGATCGTCGAATGCCGTGCGAGCGGCAGCTACCGCGAGGTCGACATCGAGTTCCTTGGCCTCGGGAACGCGCCCCAAGGCTTCCCCGGTGCTGGCCGAACTGACCGCGATAGTGTCGTCACTGCTGGGTTTCACCCAGCGGCCGCCGATGAACAGGTGGTCGTTGTTGACTGTCATGGTGGGCCTCCACGGCTAGGTCTCGTTTGCGACGACAAAGCACTTGTCGGCACTGCTACATGTGGCTCGGCCGATCTCGCCACGGTTACGTGACCGGACCACGGCACGCCGAAAGCAGACACTTGGCCCGACGATCAACACCAGTCCTGCTCTGGTCTTGGCTTTCCGGCCAGCCCACCGCGTTCGGGCCGCACCCGCGGGCAGGTCGCGAGGCGGAACATGCCGCCTCTTAGTTGCACTTCAGTCCAACTACCTGTGACTCTAGGTTCGCTCGATCACGCGGTCAAGAGCGAGTTTGCAATTGCAGCCACGATGGGCGCGGTCTCCTGTCAAAACCCGGAAAGTGAGCCGTCCCAAACCATTCCACGGCAGGCCAGGTCGCGACTTCGAAGGACAAACGTCCGGCGCTTCCCGGTTACTGCGCCTGCCCGGTCATGCTGCCGTGATGACGTTTCCGGGATTCATGGTGCCGTGCGGGTCGAAGGTGGCTTTCACCGCTCGATGCAGTGCCAGCGCGACGGCGTCACTCTCGCGGGCGAGCCACGCTGTCTTCAACCGGCCGACGCCGTGCTCACCGGTCACCGTCCCACCGAGCGCCAGCGCTGCGGCCGTGATGTCTGCGAAGGCTCTGACCGCCGCGTCCCGGCTGTCCGCGTCGGCGCGGTCGTAAATGATCGTCGGGTGGAGGTTGCCTTCGCCGGCGTGTCCGAAGACTCCGATCCGAAGCTTGTGAGCCGAGGCGATCCGCTGGACCTCGGCGATGAGCGGAGCAACGGACGAGCGAGGTACGGCCACGTCGTCGAGCATCGGATCGCCGAGTCTCTCCAGCGCGGGGAAGGCGCTCCGTCGCGCGGCCAGCAACAGGTCGGCCTCGGCCGGATCGGTGCTGACGAAGGTTTCGGTCGCGTCGTAGCTGGAGCAGATCGTGGAAGCTTCACCAAGGATCTCGTCGGCGTCCGGCTCGTCGGTCTGGATGACCAATAGCGCGGCGATGTCCGTGAGGCCCATCCGGGTAAGGTCCTCGACTGCCTGCACCGTTGTTTTGTCCATGATTTCCAGCATGGACAGGCGGAGTCCCGCGCGTCCCAATGCGACGACTGCGTTTCCTGCCGCTTCCAGCGTGTCGAAGGGTGCGACAAGCGTCGACGGAACCCGGGCTCGGGGCAGGAGTCTGACCGTGATCTCCGTTATGACGCCAAGAGTCCCTTCCGATCCGACGAACAGCCGGGTCAGGTCATACCCTGCGACACCTTTGACGGTGCGCCTGCCGACCCGGGTCACGCGGCCGTCGGCGAGGACCACCTCGAGACCGAGCACGTAGTCGCCGGTGACCCCGTACTTGAGGCAGCACATCCCGCCGGCGTTCGTCGCCACGTTGCCGCCGATCGTGCACGAGTCCACGCTGCCCGGATCGGGTGGGTAGAACAGTCCGGATCCCGCGACGCGCTCGCGGAGGTGCCCTGTCACGACCCCCGGTTGGACGACGGCGAGTCGCTCGATGGAGTTGATCTCGAGGATCTTGTTCATCCGGTGCAGGCTGACCACCACTGAACCGTCGGGCGCGTTCGCGCCTCCGCTCAGGCCGGTGCCGGCGCCGCGGGGTACCACGGCGAGGCCGTGGCGGTACGCGACGGTGAGGCAGGCGGAGACCTCGGCCGTCGTGCGTGGCGCGAGCATCATCATCGGTGCGCCCACGGGGGTGAAGTGTGAGAGATCGCGGGCCCGGCTCGCGACGATGTCCGCATCGAGTTCGACGATGTCAGCCGGGAGCAGGGCAGCGAGATCTCGTAACACAGGTGTCGGGGCGGTCAAGAGCGAACCTCCGGAAGGGATGTCTCGTCGCGGTTCGCCGACCTGGCTGTGCTGTGCTCAGTTCGGGGCATGGCTGAAAGCGGCGCGGAGTTCGGCGACGAAGGCGTTGGGCACCTCGAGCATCGGGAAGTGACCGCCCTTGTCGAGGACATTCCAATAGCGTAGGTCGGTGTAGCGGGCCTCGACCCATTCGCGGGGAAGCTTGCGCAGCTCCTTCGGGAAGACCGAGACCCCGCAGGGCACGGTGACCGGGGTGGTCATGTCCAGCCCTGGCTGGCTCATTGTCGCGCCGCCGGCGTTTTCCCAGTACAGGCGGGCCGAGGAGGCACCCGTTGCGCTGAACCAGTACGTTGCCACGTTGTCGAGGAGCCTGCTGCGGGAGACAGCGTTCTCCGGGTGTCCATCGCAGTCGGCCGCATCGTGGAACTTCTCGACGATCCAGGCGAGCAGGGCGACGGGAGAGTCCACGAATCCGTACCCGACCGTCTGCGGGCGGGTGGACTGGATAGCGGCATAGCCCATTCCGGTACGGCGGAACTGCTGCTCCTCGTCCAGCCAGCGACGCTCGATCGGGGTCAGCCGGTCGTCGTCGAATCCGTCGGGGCGAACGGCGTGCGGGACGGTTGTGTGCATCATGGCGACGCGGTCCGGGTGCCGCAGGGCCAGGGTGATGGTGATCATCGCCCCCCAGTCACCACCCTGCGCCAGGAACCGGGGGTATCCGAGCCGGGTCATCAGTTCCGCCCACGCGTCGGCGATCCGGTCGAGCCCCCAGCCCGTGGACGTGGGCTTGCCGGAGAAACCGTATCCGGGCAGCGACGGGAGAACCACGTGGAAGGCGGGTTCGCCGGCGGGCGGATCGACGAGCCCGGGCAGGACGTCGAGGGCCTCGACGACCGAACCCGGCCAGCCGTGGCTGATCAGCAGTGGACGCGCGTCTTCCCGACGCGATCGAACGTGCAGGAAGTGGACGCTGAGGCCGTCGATCTCGGTGCGGAACTGACCGTGTCCATTGAGCTCCGCTTCCAGCCTGCGCCAGTCGTGGTCCTCCAGCCACGACCGGCGGAGTTCTCGGACGTAGTCCAGGGGAATCCCTTGTGCCCACCCGCTGTCGCCAGGCCGGCCAGCGACGGTCTCCGGTTCGGGCAGCCGTGCGCGGCGCAGGCGCTCGCGTAGGTCGTCCAGTTGTTCATCCGGCAGCGCAAGCACGAACGGTGTCACGGCGGTGGTATCGGTCGTCTCGCTGGGGGTTGTCACGTTGTGCTCCTCACCGGGCTAGATTGCGGCAACCGGTAGCAGGCTGCGGCCGTGCGGTACAGCACGTTTTCGATGTCCGAGTCCGGTCGCCCGGCCACGGCGTCGAGGGTGGCGCGGTAGGTGTCCCGGTAGTTTCCGGCGACGAGGGCGACCGGCCAGTTGCCGCCGTACATCACTCGGTGCGAGCCGAACGCGTCCAGGACCAGGTCGATATAGGGCTGGATGTCCGTCGCGAGTGTCCTGCGGACGAAGGTCGCCCAGCCCGAGTACTTGACGTAGACGTTCGGCAGGACGGCGAGCCGGCGCATCGAGGCGGCCCAGGTCGCGAAGGCCGAATGGTCCCCGAGTCGCGGCTTACCGAGGTGGTCGATGACGATGGTGAGCTCGGGCAGCCGCTCGGCGATCGCGACCGCGAGGGGAAGTTCGCGGTCGTCCTTGAAATGCAGGTCGAGAGGCAGCCCGCGATCGGAGACGACCCGGCAGGAGTCGATCACACGCGGGTCCGCGAGCACGTCGCCGTCGGGCGGCCAGTGGTGGTTGTTCCGGATACCCACGAGCCGGTCGGCCCCGGGGATGCCGGTGAAGGAGTCGAGGTCGCGGGCGGTGGCCGCAGGCGACGTGAGCGTCGCCCAGCCGACCACCCCCCGGACGCTCGGCTCGGTGGCCGCGAGCGCGAGCAGTTGCCGGGTCTCCAGGACATTGGTGCCGGCCTGGACGAGGATCAACTCCGCCACCCCGGCCTGGTCCAGCTCCTCGCGCAACTCGGCGAAGGAGAAGTCTCTGCGCACGGGTTCCCACCACGAGGGCCGATCGCCGAGCCAGGACATCCACGGGGAGTCGGTCCGCCAGACGTGCAGGTGGGTGTCGATGACCCGGGCGGGCGCGGTCATGCGCCCGCCAGCGGTGCCGAGTGGGTGTGCCCGCATCCGGCGCCGCCGATCCAGTCTCCGTCGTCATCGGCGAGCACCACCTCGAGGGCCTCCGGAGGCGGAACAGCCGGAAACTCCGGATCCAGCTCTCGGTATACGGCCAGGATGTTCTGGTAGGCCCGGGAGGCGTGCGGCCATCGGGCGTAGGGGCCCAGGTCGAGCGCCGAGTAGGCCTCGGCAGGCGTCTTCCCGGCTCGGTACGCACCGGTCGCGAACTCCAGGAGGAACTCGAAGTAGTTCCGCACGATCATCACGTCCGCCGGCCGCACGACCGGCCCGTGACCGGGCACCACCACACGCGGGTCGCATTCGAGGATGCGGTCGAGCGCTGCGATGCAGCGGGTGACGGGTCCGGCCCAGACGATCGGCGTGGACTCGGTGAACAGCACGTCGCCGGCGTACACCACTCCGGCGGAGGGCACGTGCACGATCGTGTCTCCGCGGGTGTGGGCGGGACCGACCTCGACGAGTTCGGCCACCCGGCCGCCGACGAGCAGCTGCTTGCTCCGGGAGAACGACTCCGTCGGCAGGACCGGACGCCAGCCGATGAAGTCGAACGTGGCGATCCGCCAGCCGATGAACCGGCCGAATGCGGTGTCGTCGCGTGCCAGTTCAGCCATGCGGTCAGGCTCGAGCCACATCGCCTTCATCTCGCCGACCGTCGCTTCTGACGCGATGATGCGAGCGCCTTCGTACAGCAGGTTGCCGTTCCAGTGGTCACCGTCGGAGTGGGTGTTGACCACGGTCGTCACCGCCCTGTGGCCGGCGACGCCGTCGACCGCGGCGCGCAGCGCGGTTCCCAGCGCCATGTCGTTCTGCGTGTCGACGACCAGCACCTCATCCGTGCCGAGGACCACACCGGAGTTGGCGTAGCCCCATCCGCCGGGCGGCTCAAGCCAGGCGTGGCAGCCGCCGCCGAGGTCGTGGAGGCCACGGGTGAAGGGAGGGAAATCGGTCACGCCGTCACCGCCGGTCCGGGGTACTCATACTCGCCCTGAAACCGGACGGTCACCGCCCGCTGGTGGATGAGCCAGCGGCCGTCGACGCGGCGCAGCCTCAGGTCATAGCGGCCGGCGAGGAACGTCGTCCGGGCGCGTCCATCCTCGGTCCGGACCGCCACGGCGTGCAGGTCGGCCTCGCAGGTGGCCTCGTCGCCGTCGATGTCGATCAGGTGGTTGAACACCATGTGCTGTCCCGCGTCGTACTTCTTCAGCTCGGCGAAGTAGAGGTCGGCGAGCTCCGCGGCCGGGATCTCCTTGGGCTGCCAGCCTTCCAGCACGGCGGACCGGGTGAGCAGGACGGTGTCGGTGAAACAACTGACGTAGGCCTCGCGATCGCGGTCGTCCTGCGCACGGGCCAGCCGCGAGAGCGTCTTGAGGATATCCAGCTCGTCCCGGGTCCTGCGGAGTTGGACGAGATCCGCGGCGCCGGTAGCGTCACTGGGTGATCCGGTCACGGCAACCTCCTTTGAGTCGGGAGCGGGGTCACGGGAGGTCGTGCTCGCCGAGGAAACGGATGACGGGTAGGTCGACGCCCATCTCCTCGGCTGCCTCCAGGCAGTTGCGACGGTCCTTGCGCGCCATGTCGATCATCGCGGCGGAACTCGGGTCGTCGATGTAGCGCTGGGCGTAACCGCTGTAGATCGGACCGGGGAACAGGGTGTCGATCAGCAGTTCCTTGGCCAGCTGCTCGTCGATGCCGCCGGCCTTCAGGAACTGGAACATCTCCCGCAGCATCTCGACGGTCGTGTGGATCAGGCTGTTGCCAATGGTCTTGACCAGCATCGCCTGTGCGGGCTCGTCCCCGATCCAACGTGGCGCCCCGAGCACGGACAGCAGAGCCTCGACCTCGGCATAGGCGGTGGCCGGGCCCGAACAGTTGATGAGCAGTTCGGCCGCCTCCGCCGCCTCCGGCCTGCCGAAGACCGACGCCGCCAGCAGGTGCTGCCCCCGAGCCTGGTGGGCGGCGGCGAGCTCGCGGGCCAGCGCGGGTGACACGGACGCCATCACGACGTGGATACCGCCAGGCGGAAGCGCTTCGAGAAGACCGCCGGCGCCGAGGGTGACCTCGCGGGTCCCGTCGTCGTCGAAGACGATGCTGATTACGACCCGTGCGGATGCGACCTCGGCCAGCTTGTCCGCGGCCGTGCCGCCACCGGCAGCGAACTCTTCGACCGCGCCGGGGCGCTGGTCCCAGCCGACGACTTTCCGGCCGGAGGCCAGGAAATGGCGAGCCATCACCGAGCCCATGTGGCCGAGCCCGACCAGCCCGACTGCCGACCGCGACTGTGTTGTGCTCACAACGCATTCCTTTCGTTCTGAGATTTAGGAATCCGAGGCTCGCGCGGCGACCGGCTGTGTAGTCGGCAATTGTGTCGATGCCGACTCGGCGTCGACGGGGAAGCGTGGTGCGGTGAGCAGCAGCACGGCCGCGATCATGAGTAGTCCAATGGAGATCACGAGCGCGAGTTGATAGCTGCCCGTCGCGTCGCGAAGCGCAGTGATCAGCAGCGGGCTCGATCCGACCCCGACCATGAACACCGCATAGAATACGCTGAACATCCGGCTGTAGTGGCGGATCGGGTAGTAGCGCGACGTCAGGTTGCCTGCGAGGTCGACCTCCGCGCCGAGGGCGAGCCCGGCGGCGATCGCGGCGGCAGACCCGAACGCGGGGCCGCCAAGCAGCAGAGCAAGCAGTCCTGCAGCCGAAAGAGCGAGGACGGCGGCACCGACACGTGGCGCAAAGAACCGGTCCACCAGCAGGCCGACTGCAATTCGGCTCACGATCAGGGCCAGCCCGATCAGACCAGCGGTACGAGCGGCGTCAGCGGCGGAGACGCCGGCGTCTCTCAGTAGCGAGACGAGGAACAGGCCGATCCAGCCCACTCCGATGGACAACAGCAGGAAGGCTACCGCCAAGCGTGCGAAGAGCGCCTGGCGCAGCAGAGGAAAGATGCTCGATCCGGACTTCGCCGGCAGAGCCTGCGGGGGATGCGGCTGCGAGCGAGTCCGAGGCATCAACACCAGGACCACGAGCGCGCAGACGAGAACAGCCACCCCGATCACCCGGTATCCGAGCCGCCAGTGCTGGGCGAGCAGTGTGCCGAGCAGTTCGGGAATGAGGAAGGCGACCAGCCCTGCGCCGCTCAGCGAGATCCCCAGCGCAATACCACGAGCCCGGTCGAACCGTTCGTTGACCGCACGCGTGAACGACACCGCCGTCGAGGGGGAACCCAACAGGTACATCAGTCCGTAGAGGATGAAGTACACCGTGAACGACGGCCCGCTTGCCGAGAGCACGAAATAGCTGACACCCAGCACGCCCATGCCGAAGACCGACGGCCACCGCACGCCCCAGCGATCGACGAGAAAGCCGACGACAGGGGCCGTCACGATCAGCACGATGGAAGCAAGCAGCTGCAACGACGACAGCTGAGCGCGGCTCCAGCCGAACTCGGATCCAAGCGCGGCCACCACGAGCCCGTTCGTGTAGGCGGGAACGATGGCGATGCCGACGCCGATCCCGATCGTGGCAGCGGTCAAGGCGCGCCAACCGCGCCGAAACTCCATGAAAGCACCGTTGTCCACCACGTTGGGAACCCCCTTCCAGAAGAAACTTGGATCCAGGTCCAAGGTTCCCCGGATGGTAGCCCGCTCCCCCAGACTCAA
>NZ_JBICUP010000077.1:0-16849 GCF_043198215.1 Micromonospora sp. NPDC048830 | reverse complement strand
TACCTCATGCCGCAGCGCGAGAACCTCGACCAGCAACGCCCTGTCGCCCCGGATCAACAACCCCAGTCCGCTGAACAGGCTGATCATTCCCAGGTGCGGCATCCGCACGTCATACCAGAGATCATCGGCCCGAGCCGAGAACTCCCGGCTCACAGCATGTGCGACGAGTTATGGCACGGCACAGGGTTGACCCGCACCCCGCTTCAGCGCGACTCGCGGTCAAACAGGTGCTTTGCCAAGATTTGCGACGCTGGGATTAGCGACCCTGGGTCGTCTACTTCGCTGGGCGGTAATGGGGTGGTGGGGAGGGGTGGGCCGGCGGCCGATGCCGGGCGCGCAGCGCGTCGGCCAGCGCGATGCCGGTCAGCACGACGACCACCGCGGCGGCGGCCACCAGCGGCGGCGCGAGGAGCAGTGGTGCCACGAGAGCTCCCAGCACCAGCACGCCGATCGGCCGGGTCGGGGACACGCCGGCGTACACGGTGTACTCGAAGCGGGCGCGGCCGGCGAGGAACAGTGCCGGTCCGCCGAGGATGACCAGGAGCCACGAGATTGGCGTGTGCCCGTTCGGCTGGTCGATGACGGCCCGGTAACCGACCGAGGTGACGACGACTCCGGCCACCATGATCAGGTGGGCGTTCGCCGCTGCCCGGCCGAGCCGGTTTGGTTGGTTCGACGATTTGAGGGTGTCGGCCAGCGTGTGCGCCGCCTGGTGGAAGTAGATGCGCCAGATCAGCGCCGCGGTGGCGAAGGCGACTATCAGGGCGCCGGTCCGGAGGAACGTCGCCTTGGCGGCGATGAAGGTGGCACCGAGGACCAGGATCGTTTCGCCGAGTGAGATGTTGAAGAACTGCCGGTACCGCTCGGCCAGATGCTCCGGGGCGAACGCCCACTGCGACTCCCGCATCCGGCCGAGTTTCGGGGTCGCCCAGAGCAGGATCCCGCCCAGGTAGTCGATGGCGATCGCCAGCGCCCACAGCGCCAGGCGGACCGGGCTCGGCGCGAACGCGCCGAGGATCCAGGGTACGGCGGATAGGCCGAACCAGGAGAGCACCAGGTAGGGGACGTGCTGCAGCTCGTGGCCGCGTAGCAGGTACCGCAGGGTGAGCGAGCGGCCGAGGTGGATGAGCAGGTAGGTGCCGGCGAACAGCAGGCCCCGCGCCTCGAACGCGCCGGGCACCGCGATCGTCAGCACGACGGTGCCGAACATGCTCGCGATGACGAGGAGCTGGATCTGGACCCGCTCCGGGTTGAAGAAGTTGGTCGACCAGGCGGTGAAGGTCCAGACCCAGAAGATCGCGAGCAGCAGCACCAGCGTCTGCGCGGCGTTGATCAGATCGAGATTGTCGACCAGGCGCCCCGAGATGCGGGTGAACGCGAAGATGTACGCCAGGTCGAAGAAGAGCTCCAGGAAGGTCGCCTGCTGCGGATGTTCGGGAGCACGCAGGTAGCGCTCGAAGGTGTGCGGCATCCGTATGGTCACCTACCGCCGGCTGACCCGCAGCCGGCCGCGCTCGCCGCACCGGTGTCCAATGCCGGCACATCCGGTTAGCAGGTCACGGAGGCCACCAACGGTGCTCGCCTCCAAGGCAGACCATACCGCTGCGTGGTCGCAGCTGATGGTGATCATCCTGACCCCTTGTCCGGGCCGACTGGCCAACTACGTACGCCAACGAGCCTGGCCGAAGGTGGACTCGCAGCTTCGCCGGTGGTTGTCGGTTGGGTGGCTGCTCGGTGGCTGCTCGGACGTCGGGGAACTGGCACAGACGTAGCGGGACGCAACCGGATTTCATGGCTGTCGGAAGACCCGCTCGTTATTGACGATCGAAGATGCCGGCCGCAGTCAGCGCCTGGACCAGCCTACGGATCAGAAGGTTAGGGGTTCGAGTCCCTTCGGGCGCACAAGATCAAAAGAGCCTGACCTGCGGAAACGCGGGTCAGGCTCTTTGCTTGTCTGTCCCTTGTGGACGTGTGGCTGCTCGGTGGCTGCTCGTCCGACGAGCGTCGCCTACGTCCTGCCCTGTCCGATGAGTTTCAGGGTGTCCGGTTCGGTCCATCGGAGCCCGGCGCGGATGACCACCGAATCAAACGCCGAACATCGATGTAGTTGCCGAGGTGTTAACCGGGACGCGCGTTCGTTCGGAGCGTTACCCATGCTCGTCGCGGCGGTTGGTGGCGATGTCGCCGCCCTTGCCGAAAAAGATCACGCTGTTGGCCTGGTTCCACGACTCGACGACGTTCAGGCCTTCGTTGATCTCGCATTGCAGGTCCGGTTGCGCAGGTAGCGGGCGACGAAGACGCGACGTCGACGGGCAGCCGGGCCACGATCCGGGCGGTCAGGGTCTGCTCGGCCTGGTGCAACGCCGAGCGCACGATCCGGTCGATCCGCCCGGCTGCCGGCGGCTCGATCCGCACGGCCTGGCAGCGCACCAGCAGCTCGTCGCGGACCAACTCCGGGCGCCGCTCGGCCTCGCACACGTTGCCGGCCAGCCACCGCGTCAGCTCTCTGCGTCGATCACCGAGCACGCGCGGAAGCCGAGATGCGAACGGATCTGCGCACGGTAGTACGCGATCGTCGAACCTGTCCACTCGTACTGCCCGAGCTCGGACAGCCCTACTCCGACTTGTCGGGCTACACACTCGACCGCCTCGTCCGGCAGCTCGCCGCAGCCGCGAGGGAATCGACCGATCCGGGTGTAGAACTTCAGCAGCAGCGCGAACCCGAGCCTCGTCGGTCCGCGCTTACCCGCGATCAGTTCCCGCTCGTCGTCCAGGAGCGTCCAGTGCTCGACCAGCTCATCCAGATCCAAGGCCCGCGCCATAGCCGGACATCATCACGGTCGGCGCCCGCCGCCGCTGCCAGCGACCACCCGTTCGAGCGTCAGCCCAACGACCACTACTCAGTCCCCGGCATAATCATTCCCGTTTGGATCCTGTGACACGTTTCTTACCGGCACCCCGACCAGCCGAAGTGCCGCGTCGATGATCGAGGCGGTGTCGATGCCGTGGAGCCGGTAGGCGTCGGCGAGGTCGGATGACTGGCCAAACTCGCTAACCCCGAGGCAGGTGATGCGGTCGCCCCGTGCGCCTGCGAGGAACGCCAGAGTGTGCGGGTGGCCGTCGAGCACAGTTACCAGTGGCGCCGGTGCATCTGCCGGCAGGAGCTCCTCGATGATGGCCCCACCCACACCGGGCGCACGTAAGCTGCGCTGCTGGAAGGACCGGAACACTAGGTCTGGACTGGTCAGGCACACCACCCCCGCCGTCACCCCTTGCGCGTGGAGGACGTCGGCGGCCTCGAGCACCTCCGGCATGATCGCGCCGACCCCGACGAGGGTCACCTGGTCTAGCCGGGGACTGTGTTCGGTGATCCGATAGCCGCCAGCGACAGCCTGATTGCGACGCCTCTCCAACAGGTACGGGTCCTCAGGCAGGCATGCCAGGGCCGGGTCGATTGGGCGGGTGGATAGACGGAAGTAGGCAGACGTCCCGCCCGGAATGCCGATCCTGCTCATCGCATGCAGGAACGTCCACTCCAGGTCCTGCGCAAACGCGGGTTCCCACGCAATACAGCCCGGCTGTTCGAGTCCGACCGACGGGGTGGTGATCGACTGGTGCGCGCCGCCCTCGGGAGCTAGCGTCACACCTGACGGGGTGCCGACCAGGATCGCCTGGCAGCCGGCGTAGATGCCGTAGGACCACGGTTCGAGGGCACGGTTGACGAACGGGTCGTACAGGGTGCCGATGGGGATCAGCCGCTGCCCCCACCGGCTCCACGTCACGCCCAGTTCGCCGAGCAGGCCGACCAGGTTCGTCTCGGCGATCCCGAGTTCGATGTGCTGCCCGCTCGCGGCTTCCGACCAGCGCAGCACCCGTTCAGTGTCGTCGGCGAACCAGTCGCGCCGGTCGGTGGCCGACCAGACGCCGGTCTTGTTGATCCAGCCCCCCAGGTTCGTGGAGGACGCAACATCGGGGCTGCAGGTAACCACGCGGGCCGCGGTCTCGGGGGCATCACGGGGGAGGTCGGCCAGCAGCCGACCCAAAGTCGCCTGGGTCGAGGTGGGCTTGCGGTGGGGGTGGGCCAGCGCGGTGGGTACGACGAGTGCCCGGCTATCGGCGGCGGGGGTTCGGTGCAGCGCCCCAGCCCGTCGGATACAGAGGTCTGCGGCTGCGGTGCCAGGTTCGAACCGCCGCCAAGGGTCGTGGAGGTCAGTCCCGCAGGCTGCGGCGAGGAAGCGCATTTGGGGTTCGGTGAGCAGTGCCGAGTGGTTGTTGGGATGCCCCTCGGTCGGCAGTCCCTTGCCCTTGACGGTGTAGGCGAACATCACCGTCGGCCGGCTGGTGTCGGCTGCAGCGAAGGTGTCGGTCAGCAGGGACAGGTCGTGTCCTCCCAGGTCGCGGATCGCGTCTGCGAGCGCGGTAGGCTCCAGTCCGACGATCAGGTCCCGCAGCTGCGGGGTCGCTCCGCCAGCCAGGATCCGTTGGGGGACCTCGGTGGGCTCTGCCCGGAGCATCCGCTGGTACTCCTCGTTCGGCATCGCCTCCAAGCGCTGCCGCAGCTCGGCGCCGCCGGAGCGGTCGAAGATCTTGCCGATGCGGCGGCCCCATTTGAGGGTGAGTACCTGCCATCCGGCGGCGGCGAACATGCCCTTCAGACGGTCGATCTGGATGTCGGGCACCACCCGGTCCAGCGACTGGCGGTTGAGGTCGACGATCCACAGCACCTCGCCGAGGCCAGCCACGGCCGGGTCGGCGACCGCCTCCCAGATGGCGCCTTCGTCCAGCTCGGCGTCCCCGATGAGGCTGATGAACCGCCCCGAGGTGGGCGTGGCGTCGAAGTGGGTACGCAGGTAGCGGTGTGACAGCGCCGCCCAAAGTGACGCGGTTGCGCCGATGCCGACGGAGCCGGTGGAGAAGTCGACGGTGTCGGGATCCTTCAGTCGGCTGGGGTAGCTCTGGAGTCCCCCCTTGGCACGCAGCGTGGTGAGGTACTTCTTCTCCAGGTCGCCGAGCAGGTAGTTGATCGCGTGCAGCACCGGGGAGGCGTGGGGCTTGACCGAGACACGATCCCCTGAGGTGAGCTCGTGGAACCACAGGGCGACCATGATGTCGACCATCGACGCCGAGGACGCTTGGTGGCCGCCGACCTTTACACCGGAGGCGTTGGGACGTCCTCGGTTCGCTGCGTCCACGATTGCGGTCGCGAGCCAGAGGACGCGGCGCGAGATCTCCCTCAGCGCCCCGATATCAGGCACGCCGCTGGTGGTTGGCGTGGGCTCGACGGTTTGGGGGTGGGATTCGGTGAGTGTCACGTGGTGCTCCTCAATGCGTCGTCGTGCCATCCGGTCTGTGCGTTGTTGATGGGTTCAAGGCCGGACACGGCGTAGCCGTGGTCGAACATGGCACCGAGCACGCTGGTGAGGTGCTGGGGCCCCTCGAGTTGGAGGCTCACCTGGACGCGGACCGTGTTCCGGTCACCCAGGGGCGAGATGCGGTCGTGGTGGACGTCGACGATGTTCGCCTTGCGGGCGGCGAGCAGCGACACCAGGCCGGCAAGGGCTCCCGGGTGGTCGGGCAGGTCCATAGCGAGGGTGTGGAGGCGGTCGGCGCGGGCCAAGTGCGCGGTTACGAGGGACAGGAGTTGAGCGAGATCGAGGTTGCCGCCGCTGACGACCGCCACGGCAGCGCCGCCTGTTGGGATGCGGCCGCTGAGGACTCCTGCGACCGCTGCGGCGCCGGCAGGCTCGACGAGGATCTTGCCCCGGTCGAGGAGGTGGAGCATCGTCGCGGCGATCTCGTCGTCGTCCACAGTGAGGAGGTCGGCCAGCACTCCTGCGTGGCGCAACTGTTCAGCCCACCGGTAGGTCAGGTCGCCGGTGCGGCCGACCGCGATCCCGTCGGCGATGGTGTCTACGGCGGGCAGGCTCACTGGGTGCCCGGCCTGCTGGGCGGCGATCAAGGATGCGGCGCCGCGGGCCTGGACGCCAATCAGTCGCGGCGTGTGGCCGGTGCGGGCCCGATGGTGCAGCAGCGCGGCCCCCACTCCGGCCAGCAGGCCGCCGCCGCCGACGGGCACCACGATCAGCTCGGCGTCTGGCAGCTGCTCGAGGATTTCCAGTCCGACGGAGGCCTGGCCGGCGACAACGTCGGCGGAGTCGAACGGCGGGACCAGGGTGAGGCCGTCGGACTCGGCGAGGTCGTGTGCCGCTGCGATGGCTTCGACGACGTTGTCGCCGATCAGTTCGACGCGGGCGCCGAGGGAGCGGGTGGCGTGCACCTTGGTAGGGGAGGCGTGGACCGGCATCACGACGGTGGCCGGGACGCCGGCTTCACGGGCTGCAATGGCCAGGCCTTGGGCGTGGTTGCCGGCGGAGGCTGCGACGAAGCCGCGGCTGGCGCGGCCCTCCCTGACGCGGCGCTGTACGAACACCGATGCGCCGCGCAGCTTGTAGGAGCCGGTGCGTTGCAGGGATTCGAGTTTCAAGAACGCTTCCCCGCGGCCATCGTCCCAGGGTGCCGGGGTCAGTGGTGTGGTGTGCGCGATGCCGGCGAGGAGCCGCCGGGCGTCGGTCAGGTCCGCGTGGGAGGGCAGGTCCGAGCTCATGACTCGAACCGGGCCGACCGCTTCCACAGCAGCTTGGTGAGCAGCCAGTACACCGAGGCACCATCAGGCCATTGGGTGACGACCCGGCCGGAGGCGGAGCGGAAGTAGTTCGGTGTCTGTGCGAACGAGCTGGAGTCGAGGCGCCGCTTCAACCACCGGTTAAGCCACGCCACGTAGGACGGCTTCACCTCGACGCTACGGGCGCCGCGTCGGCGAAGCTCGTCGAGGGTCCGTCCGATGAACAGCGCCTGCTTCTCCATCCCGAACACGGGTGCGTACCAGTTGGTGTTGGGGCCGTAGAGCATAAAGAAGTTCGGCATCTCATCGACTGTGATGCCGAGGAAGGCCATCGGGTCGTCGCCCCACTTCTCGGCCAATACGCGGCCTCCGCGGCCGATCACCTCGATGCCGTGGAGGAACTCCGCGGCTCGGAACCCCGTGGCGGTGATGACCACATCGACGACGTGCTCCTCGCCGTCGGCGTCGATCAAGCCCTTCTGGTACATGCCGACAACGGCGCGGGGCACGAGGGTGACATCGTCGCGCAGTAGCGCCGGATAGAACGTTGAGGAGTGCACCGCCCGCTTGCCAAGGTAGGCCGAGGTTGGGGTCAACTGAGCCTTCAACTCGGGATGGTCGGCGAAGACCTCGTCGAGGTAGCGGCGGCACGCCTCGACCAGCTGCTCGTCGGTGCCGCTCCCGGGCCGAATTATGCGGCCGCCCAGCCAGCGGCGTTCCTGCTTGAGAAACAGCTGCCACCGGATGAGCCTGCGCCGCAGCGGGTTCCGCCGCCGTGCCCGCTCGACCTCGGTGTAGGTGCGGCCGACCTTGGGGTCGACCCAGCCCGGCTGCCGCTGGAAGACGGTGAGGTGGCCGGCGACGCCCGCGAGCTCGGCGACCACCTGCGCGGCGGTGGATCCGGTGCCGACGACGGCGACCCGGCGGCCGGCCAGGTCGATGCCCTCGGGCCACTCGGCGGTGTGGAACATCTCCCCGGTGTAGTCCTCGCGGCCGGGCCAGTCTGGGTGTCGGGGGATGTTGAGCAGTCCAACTGCGGAGACTACCGCGGTGAACCTCTCGGTCCGCGAGGTGCCGGTCGCCAGATCTCGGACAGTGACCGCCCAATGGGCGGCAGCGTCGTCCCAGACGAGCCGGGTCACCTTGTGCCCGAATCGGAACAGAGGCATCAGCCCTTCGTCGCGGGAGACAACTTCGAGGTAGGCGCGCAGTTCAGCTCCGCCGGGGAACTCCCGCGTCCAGTTGCCTGGGGCGAAGGAGTAGGAGTACATCACCGCGGGGGTGTCCACCTCGACGCCGGGGAACCTGTTGGCTCGCCAAGTACCGCCGGGGCCGTCGGCAGCTTCGTAGATGACGACATCGTGGCCCCGGCGGAGCAACTCCCGGCCGGCGGCGACGCCGGCGAAGCCGCCGCCGATGACGGCGACGCGGGCGCCTGGCTTGTGGGGTGATGAGGGCATGCTTGCGCCTCCCGATGGCATGGTGCCTCTCTGGGGCTGAGGAGTTTGGGTAGCGGGGCTTAGAGGACCTTGCTGAGGAAGTCCCGGGTGCTGGGATGCTCGGCCCCTTCGGTCAGCCGGCTGGCGGGTCCTTCCTCGACGATCCGGCCGTCCTGCATGAACACGAACCGGTCGCAGACCTCACGGGCGAACCCAACCTCGTGCGTGACGATGATCGTGGTCATGCCGCCGAGGACGAGGCTGCGGATCACCTGGAGGACCTCGGTGACCATCTCCGGGTCCAGCGCGGAGGTGGGTTCGTCGAACAGCAGGACCTTGGGCTTCATCGCCAGCGCACGAGCAATCGCGACGCGCTGCTGCTGGCCGCCGGAGAGCTGTCCGGGGTAGGCCTTGACCTTGTCGGCCAGCCCGACCCGCTCCAGCAGCTGCACCGCGTCCTTCGCCGCCTCGCGCGGCTTGCGTCCCGCGACCCTCACGGGGGCCTCTATGACGTTATCCAGCACCGTCTTGTGGGCGAACAGGTTGAACTGCTGGAACACCATGCCCAGCTGCTGGCGTTGAGCGGCTTCCTGCCGGGCGGGAAGGCGGTGCACCCGGCCGTGGCGAACGTGGTGGCCGAGCAGTTCGCCGTCGAGCATCACGATGCCCCGTTCGGCGCGTTCCAGCAGGTTCAGGCAGCGCAGGAAGGTGCTCTTGCCGCTGCCGGATCGGCCGAGCAGACAGACGGCCTCGCCGCGGTGGACATCGAGGGAGACGTCGTGCAGCACCTGGTGGGTGCCGAAGGTCTTGCAGATGCCGCGGGCGCTGATCAGTGGGGCGTCGGTGTACTTCTCTCCGACCGGCGGGGTGACGTTGGCGGTGGTCATGCGGCGCTCCTCTGCTTGGAAAGGCGACCGTTCGCGCGTGCCGCGGCCGATCGGCCGAGCCACCGCTCCAAGAGGTACTGGCCGACGGAGAGGATGCTAACCATGATCATGTACCAGATGGTGGCGACCATCAGGAGCGGTACGACCTCGAAGGTGCGGTTGTAGATCTGCTGCACCGAGTAGAGCAGGTCGGGCACCGAGATGAACGCGACGAGGGCGGTTGCCTTGAGCAGGTTGATGAGGTCGTTGCTGACGGGAGGGACGGCGATCTTCATCGCCTGGGGGAAAACGATGCGGCGGAAGATCTGGGTGGGCCGCATCCCGAGTGCGAGCGCTGCCTCCCGCTGTCCGTGGGGGACCGCGAGCAGCGAGGACCTGATGATCTCTGAGGTGTAGGCTGCCTGCTGCAGCCCGAATGCCAGCACCGCGGACCAGTAGGCGGTCATCAGGTCGCGGGTCTCATACGACCAGCCGTCGCCGGGGAAGGGGATGGCGAATGTGGGGTAGATTAACGAAATGTTGAACCACAAGATCAGCAGCACCAGCAGCGGGACCGACCGGAAGAACCATACGTAGAAGCCGGCAATCGCCCGCAGCACTGGGTTGTCGGAAAGCCGCATGTTCGCCAGCGCGACCGACACGACCAGCGCGAGGCCCATCGAGAGAGCGGTGAGAGTGATGGTGTTCTCCAGACCCTTCATCACCGGGGCGGAGAAGAAGTAATCCCAGACCCTCGACCATTCGAAGGCAGGGTTCTGCGCCAGGCTCCAGGCCAGCCGGCCGACCGCGAGGACGAGCAAGAGCGCCATCAAGGACCGGGCTACGTGGAACCGGCGGGCGCGCGGAACGGCCGCGAGCTCTTCGAGGCGCCGGTTCCAGGCCGCCGCTGGGGCGGCGGCCGCGGTGCTGTCGGTCGTCCTGGCCTGATCGCGCATGGTCACGATCTCGCTCACGACGCCGGCTCCGGGTTGAGAACCGAGGTCTCAATCGCCATCTTCTCCGCGCCGTACTTGGCGAGGATCTCAGCGTACGTACCATTCTCGATGATTTCGTTAGTGGCCTCGACGAGCTTCTGCGCCATGTCGTCGCCCTTCATCACAGCGAACCCGATGTCGATTCCCTGGTAGATCGGGCCGGTGATCTTCCAAACGCCGGGCTCGGTGGTCACCTGGTGAGCCAGGCCGCTGCTGGTTGCGGTGACGGCGTCGGCGCGGCCGCTCTTCACGGCGAGGTCGGCGGTGGCCTGGTCGGCGAACGTCTGCACGTCGATCGGGTCGTTGCCGACCTCCTCGCATGTCTCGGACTGGTCGCGCAGAACGGGCACAGGGCTGGAGCCGGCGGTGACAGCGATGGAGAGGCCGCACAGGTCGTCCATCGAGTCGCCGATGTCGATGCCGCCGTCCTTGACGCGGAACCCGTAACTCTCGATCAGGGTGGTGGCGAAGTCGAACTTCTCCAACCGCTCGGCGGTAACGTCGGCGCCGGGTACCCAGTCGTAGGTGCCGCGCTGTAGGCCGAGCAGGGAGTTCTCAAACGAAGCCTGCTCGTTCTCGACCTCCATGCCCATCGCCTCGCCGAGTGCGATTGAGAGGTCGGGCAGCAGACCGGCGAGCTCCCCACCCTCGTCGAGGAAGCTGTAAGGCGGGACGCCGACCTGCTGAGGGATGACAAGGGTGCCACCGGCGTCCTCGGTCGCTCCGTCGGAGGAGCATGCGGTGAGCGTCGCCGCCGCGAGGAGGGTGGTGAGGACGAGGACTCGGGCCCGACAGCGGGGTGACGGCGAAGAGTTCGACATGGCTGCGGCTCCTGGGGGTTCGATCCGGCCTGGTGGGGATACCGGGTGCCATTCAACATAGGGAGCACACTCAGTCGGCGTCCATGTATGATCGGCCAAAGGTTCCGGGAGTGAGTTTGAGGATTTTACATGGTCGTTTCGGACGTGTACCCGCCACCGGGCCGCTGATGGACTCCTCGTTGCAGACCGCCTCGGCGTCACTCCAAGAGATCGTTACGGCGTTGCGTCAGATCGCTGACGTCCGCGTACTGGGCCCAGCGGCACCCGACCTGCCGGTCCGAAGCCACCTCATCGTCGACGCCGTCGCACTGGCCGACGATCCAGCTCCTGAGGAGATCGGTGTCGACCTCCTGGTGGTCACCGGTGAGGGGCCCGGCGAGCTCGGCGACTTGGTTCCCGGCCTGGCGGCGCGCCAGGCCGACGTCCTTCTGCTACGCGACCCTGAGACCGAGATGCCGCCGGCACTGCTGACGTTCCCGGTGCTGGTGGCACCGCGCGGCCCGGAGTGGTCCGAGGTGCTTTCGGAGACATTGCGAGTGGTGGGAGAGCGGCGGCGTCGAGGGATCGGAAGCCTACGCGTCGCCAAGGCGCTGGCCGAGCACACCGACCTGTTCGACGTCGCCAAGGCACTCGGTGTGGCCACCGGAACGCTGATCTCGATCGAGGACGAGCGGGCGCGGGTGCTGGCCTTCTCGCCGTACAGCGACCAGGCCGACCCGATCCGGCAGCTGGCGATCCTGGGGCGGGAGCCTCCGCAATGGCATGTAGAGGAGCTGCGCGCCCAGCGGGTCTACGACCGGCTTCGGGCGCCCGGGAATGTCGTGGAGTTGCCCGAGTCTGGTGATCTGCGACGGCGAATGGGCATCGGGATGACCGACCCGGCGACAGGCATCTACCTGGGCACGATCTGGGCGCAGGAGACCGACAGCCCGTTCGGTGCCGACCTCGAGGACTACTTGGTCGAGGCCGGCCGGTACGCAGCACGGCTGGTCAGCCAGGCACGTCTCATCCACACGATGAGCACTGAGCTCGTCCAGCGGCTGCTGGCACCAGAGGGCCAGCCGACCGACGACTACGCGCCGCAGCTGCGCGTCCGAGAGCCGGCCGGCTTCGTGCTCGTCGGACTGGAGGCGATCGACGACGACGGTGCGGCTGAGTGGTTGGTCTCGTCTGAGGCGGTGGCGCTGCTGAGCATGCGGGCGGCCTCGCTGGGGGAGCAGACCATGGTGGCTCCGTTCGCGGGCCGGCTGTACGTGATCTCCCCGGGCCGGGTGGACATCGCCCGGCACACTGCCTGGGCCGAGCGCATGGTGGCGGCATTGCACGGTCAGCGCGGTGCGGGGTTCCGGGCCGCGCTCAGCTCATCGGCGTCGGCGACGACCGTGAGGGATGCGCGCGCCGAGATCGAACGGGTCTGTGCGCGTACCGCGCCGACCGCCGACCGCCCGGTAGTGACGCTCGAAAGCGACCGCACCGCAGTGCTGGTCTCCGAGTGCCTTGATGCGCTGCCGGCCAAGCTGCTGCTCGAAGACGACAGGTTCCGCAAGCTGGTGGAGTACGACGCAGGCAGCAGCATCGACCTCCTCGAGACTGCACGGGTCTGGCTGAACCATCACGGCGAGTACGGACCGGCGGCTCAGGCGCTCACCACTCACCAGAACACCGTGCGCTACCGCATCGCGCGATTGGAGTCCGTAGCCGGCTACAACCTCGACCATCCGGACGACCGGCTGATCCTGTCGCTGCAGATCCGGCTCCATCAGTCCGCCGGCTGAGAGACCGTCGGGTAACCAGCTCCGAGCGTTCTGTTACGGGGAGACACGTCGATGCCGGGTGCTCGACAAACAGATCATCCCCGCCATGATCGCGTTGTGTGCGCAACTGCAACTGTGGCGGGGATGACGCCCGTTCATGCTATCCGTCGAGCTTGACCGATGCGATGTGGGCCGTCCTCGCGCCCTTGATGCCGGTACGCGACCTGCGTAAAGGCGGCCGGCCCCGCAAGTACGGCGATCGGCTGATCCTGGATTCGATCTTCTATGTGCTGCGGTCGGGCTGTCTGGCGGGGTGCGGGGCCGAGGCGGTCACGGGCCAGGATTCGGCGGATGGTGCCGAGGCCGACGCGGTGGCCCAGTCCGAGCATCTCGCCCTGGATTCTTTTGTGGTCCCAGCGGGGGTTGTCCCGGGTCATTCGGCGGATGAGCTCGCGGATCTTGTCGCTGACGGGTGGTCGGCTGCCGCAGTGGGGGTAGGTCCAGCGGCGTTGGACCAGCCGGCGGTGCCAGGCCAGCAGAGTCGCCGGGGTCACGATCCGGTGGATGCGGACCGCGGGGCAGGCGGCGGGCCAGCGCGGACAGGATCGCCCGGTCTGGCCAGGACAGTCGTGGTCGGCTGTGGACCTGACGGCGCAGCACCGCGACCTGTGGCGCAGGGCCAGCAGTTCCGCGAGCACCGCGCGGTCGCTGCGAGCCGCGAGGAGCAGAGCGTCGAACAGGCGGATCGCGACCAGATAGATCAGCTGGAAGACCATGACCACGAAGGTGCCTTATTCCCATGAAGCCCCAGCTCACTGCAGGTGCGACAGGTATTGGCACCGTACACGCCTTGATGCGCGGCGACACCGTCGCCGCCCGCGCCCGCCTGGAGAAGGCCGTCGGACTGGCAATTGCCGGCCCTCGTCGACGCCCACCTGGCGGGTGCGCGGCGTGCCGGCAGTGCGCAGTCCTTCGCAGACGCCACCGACCCCGGAGGCTCCCAGCTCAAGGCACTGCTACCCGACTACGCAATCGCCCTGGGGAATCCCGGCCAGCCGGTAGGACGTTGGCACACGACCGACAGACCCGCGTCGCAGGTTCCGCAAATTAATTAGCGTCATTTGGATTAACGCAATCATCTCGACAATGTTAAATGTGAAACAGTGACGTTGCCGACAGCGCTGGCGCTCGACGATGGCGTACGGTCCAGGCAACCGTCCGCCTACGAAGAGATGGTCCCGATGACTGTTGTACCGGGAAACCGCCTGACCACCGCACCGACCGGATTTATCGCTCCGCGCGTCAACGTGCGCGGCTTCGTGCGCCTGGCCCGCCTGCGCTTCCTGCTGTACAACGTCCTGCCGGTCGGCCTCGGGGTGGCCGTGGCGGTGCACCAGGGGCATGCGATAGACGTAAAGTGGTACTTGCTCGCCCAGGTGTTCGCCTGGACCGTCCACGTCACCACCCACTACTGCAACGAGTACTTCGACCTGGAGGCCGACCGGGCGAACGTCTACTTCACGCCTTGGACCGGCGGCAGCCGGGCCTTGGTCAACGGGCTCGTGCCACCGCTGGTGGCGCTCGGCACCGCGTTCGTGCTGTTGAGCGCGTCGATCGTGATGGTGGCGGTCATGCCGACCTGGCCCACGCGCCTGCTCGCGACCGGTGCCGTCGTGCTGGCCTGGTTCTACACGGCGCCGCCACTGCGGCTTAACTACCGGGCGGCGGGGGAGTTCACGGTCGCTGCGATCCTCAACGGCCTGTGGCCCGCGGTCGCGGTGGTGCTGCAGACCGGGCGGGTACCAACGCTCCTGCTGGCCGTGCTGGCCCCGACCGCGCTGCTGCAGGCGGCCCGGATGATGGTGATGAACCTCGGCGACCGGCAGTCCGACGAACTGGTCGGCAAGCGCACCTTGCCGGTGATCCTCGGCTACCGCCGCGCGGTGACCGTGATCGTCGGCGCCCAGCCCGTCGCTTACCTGGCCCTGACCGCCTTCGCGCTGGCCGGCTGGGTGCCGTGGCTGGTCTGGGCGCTGATGACGGCGACCGCGCCGCTGTCCTGGTGGCTCGCCGTGCAGCTGCGCGGCGGCGCCATGCGCGATCTCGACCCGCGCCGGATGACGCCGGTCGTGTTCTGGGCGTCCAACCACGTGTCGCTCATCGTCGCGGCGGCGATGCTGGGCATGGTCCTCGACGCCGCCCGGCGCGGGGCCGGCGGCACGTCGATCGCCGTGCTGAGCATCGTCCTGGCCGCTTACGCGGCACTGTTCGGCCACCGCCTGTGGCTCGCGAGCCGAGCCCGAGCCCAGGCCCAGGCCTCGCGAGCGCCGGAGGCCGCGACGGCCGTGACGGTGACGCAGGCCCCGCCAGCCGCGACAACGCTGGAGGCCCCGGCCGCAACAAAGCCGGAAGCCACGCCGGTGGTCGCCGCCGCCGATCGTACGGTCGCCGACCTCATCGGCGCCGTCGAGCGCGCCGCCGACGATCCCTTCCCTGTCGAGGGCCTCGACCACCTCCGGTTCGTCGTCGGCAACGCGGTACAGGCGGCCCACTACTACCGCACCGCGTTCGGCATGACTTGCGTCGCGATGCGCGGCCCGCATCAGGGGTACCGTGACTACGCCGAATACGTGATGGTCAGCGGCACGGCCCGGTTCGTCCTCGCCGGCGCGGTGCACGCCGAGGCAGACGGGGCGGCTCACCACGCGAAGCACGGCGACGGCATCCAGGACGTCGCGATCGAGGTGACGGACGTGGACGCCGCCTTCTGGTACGCCACGCAACGGGGTGCCACGGCGGTCGCCGAGCCGCACGACCTCACCGACGAGCACGGTACGGTGCGCACGGCCACGATCGCCGCATACGGCGACACCCGGCACACCTTGATCGACCGTTCCCGGTACACCGGACCGTTCCTGCCGGGCTTCGTCGCGTGCGCGCCGCTGAAGGCACCGGCCGCCGGCGAGTTCTTCCTGGCCGTCGACCACGTGGTCGGCAACGTGGAGCTCGGCGCGATGGACGAGTGGGTCGAGTTCTACCGCTGCGTCATGGGCTTCACCAACATGGCCGAGTTCGTCGGCGACGACATCGCCACCGAGTACTCGGCGCTGATGAGCAAGGTCGTCGCCGACGGTACGCGCCGGGTGAAGTTCCCGCTCAACGAGCCGGCCGTGTCCCGCAAGCGCTCGCAGATCGACGAGTACCTGCAGTTCTACGGCGGGCCCGGGGTGCAGCACGTGGCGCTGGCGACGCCCGACATCGTCGCGAGCGTCGACGCGATGACGGCGGCCGGCGTCGAGTTCCTCGACACCCCCGACTCGTACTACGACGCGGAGCTTCGCGCGCGCGTCGGCGACGTCCGGGTTCCGATCGAGGATCTGCGCCGGCGCCGGATCCTGGTCGACCGGGACGAGGACGGCTACCTGCTGCAGATCTTCACCAAGCCGGTCCAGGACCGCCCGACGGTGTTCTTCGAGCTGATCGAGCGGCACGGCTCGGCAGGCTTCGGGAAGGGCAACTTCAAGGCCCTGTTCGAGGCCATCGAACGCGAGCAGGAAAGCCGCGGCAATCTGTGACCGTAACGGCGCGTCGCCCCGGATCAGCCGCCGGACCTGGCTCACGAGCAGCACCGCCGCGGAGATTGGGCCACGGCCGGACATCATTGCCCGCCGCACCGATCCAGCGCAGCCCCGAACCGTACCGGCCAGGTGCACCCGCAAGCTCAACGCCGTTTGCGGCTGGTGACACGTTTCTTGCCGGCACCCCGCGGCCCGGCGGGCGCTGACTGCCGGGGTACTGCGCTGCCCGTGCGGCGGGACGCTGCGGGCGTGGGGCCATGCCAGGAACCGCACCGTCCGCGGTCTGGACCAGGTACGGCAGGTGCGCCCGGACCGGGTACGCTGCCGCTCCTGCCAAGGCACCCACGTCGTGCTGGCGGCCGGACTCCTGCCACACCGCGGCTACGGCCTTGACGTGATCGGCGCCGCGCTGCTCGGCGCCGCCCGCGGCCACGGCCATCGCGTGCTGGCCACCCGGTTGACGGTGCCGGTCGAGGCCGTGCGCTGCTGGCTGCGCCGCGCCCGCGCCAACAGTGAGGTGCTGCGACGGCCCGGCGTACAGACCGTCGTCGCCGTCGACCCCGAGCTGCTTCCCACCCGGGCGAGCCCGACCCGCTCGGGCGACGCACTCGCGGCGCTCGCCGCGACGGCTCTGGCCGTGGTACGCCGCTTCGGCGGCTACGAACGCGACCTGTGGCCGTGTACGGTGCCAAAACTAGATTCCGGCTGCTGACCAGCGGGTTCAAGGATTCGTTCAGGCGGCTCGATGGTACTCGTTGATGATTCCTCCCAGCC
>NZ_JBICUP010000076.1:0-17355 GCF_043198215.1 Micromonospora sp. NPDC048830 | reverse complement strand
CTACCTCGCCGGCCTCCACCTCCGCGCCTCGATGATCTGGATCAAGGACCTCACTCACACCACTCCTTGATCACAACTCGATACGCGCCCTAGCGGGACGAGCGGGGTGGTCAGGGGGTTGGGGTGTCGGCGGTGTCCGGGTGGGGGCGTTGGGCCGGGATGCCGCCGGTGGGGTGTTCGGGGAGCGTGGCCGGCCAGGGGATGTCCGGGGAGGGGTGGAAGGTGATGCCAGCCGTGGTCCAGCGGGGGCCGTGGGCGGCCAGCCGGTCCCGGAACGCCGGCCAGTCGTGGGCGGTCCGGGGTGACCAGGCCAGTTCGGCGACGGCGGGCAGCCGCGGCAGCAGCAGGAACTCGATGTCGGCGAGCGACGTGACGGACTCGGTCCACAGCGGGGCCTCGACGCCGAGCACCGCCTCCGCCGGCACGTCCGCCAGGTGTGCACCCGGGTCCCAGTCGTACGCCTTCGCCACGTCGATGAGGCCCGCCCAGTTGTGCCCGATGGGGGTGTCCGGGGCGTACTTCATGTCGAGGTAGGCGTGGTTGGCGGGGGAGAGGATCAGCCGGGCCCCGCGCCGGACCGCGTCGGCGACGACCGGGTCGTCCCCCTTCGTGCCCCACCACTGAAGGATCCGCCCCTCGGCGTGCTCGGCCGGGGCGATCTGGTGCCAGCCGACCACCGTCTTGCCCGTGCCGGCGACGATCTCCTGCGCCCGCCGCACGAACCCGGCGTACGCGTCGGCCCCGACCTTGAACGCCTCGTCCCCGCCGATGTGCAGGTACGGCCCGGGGGTGAGCGCGGCCACCTCGCCGAGCACGTCGGTGACGAAGGCGTACGTGCGCTCGTCGGCAGGGTCGACGTAGCTGAAGCCGACGTCCGTGCCGGTGTACGGCGGCGGCGCGACCTTGTCCGGCGCCAGCTCGGGGTACGCGGTCAGCGCGGCGTTGGTGTGGCCGGGCAGGTCGATCTCCGGGACCACGGTGACGTGCCGCCGGGCGGCGTAGGCGACGATGCGGCGGTAGTCGGCCGCCGTGTAGTACCCGCCGGGGCCGCCGCCCACCTGGGTCGCTCCACCGACGGTGGCCAGCCGGGGCCACGAGTCGACGGCGATCCGCCAGCCCTGGTCGTCGCTGAGGTGCAGGTGCAGGTGGTTGAGCTTGTACCGGGCCAGGTGGTCGACCACTCGGAGCACGTCGGGGACGGCGAAGAAGTGCCGGGCCACGTCGAACATCGCGCCCCGGTAGGCGTACCGGGGGCGGTCGACGATCACCCCGCCGGGCACGACCCAGCGCTCGGCGACCGGGGTCGGGCTCTCGATCGCCGCCGGCAGGAGTTGGCGCAGCGTCTGCACGCCGTGCAGCAGGCCGGCGGCGGTGGCGGCGCTGATGCGTACCCCCTCGGGGCGCACGTCGAGCCGGTAGCCCTCCGCGCCCAGGGCCGTGACGTCGCCCGGGGCTGCGACGTCGATCGGGGCTGCGACGTCGATCGGGGCTGCGACGTCGATCGGGGCTGCGACGTCGATCGGGGCTGCGACGTCGATCGGGGCTGCGACGCGGCTCGGGGCTGCGACGCGGCTCGGGGCCGTGGCGTCGACCGGGGCCGAGACGCCACCGCGGTCCGTGCCCCCGCCGGGGGGTGCCACCTCGGCCGCGACGCCGCCGAGGGTGAGGGTGAGACCGTCGGCCGGCCCCGGCGTGTCGGCGACGGGCAGCGGGTAGCCGGTGGCGGGGCGGAGCAGGTCGGCGAGCTGCTCCGCGACGTCCCGGGCGGCCGGGTCCGGGCTGACCCGGACGGCCGCGTCGGCGGGCAGGGTGAAGTCGGCCGACGGGTCCGGGGTGACCAGTTCGGGGGCCGGCACGACGTCGCCGAGCCGGACCGGGGCCGCGGGCGCGAGCAGGTCGCCGGCCGCGAGCGCGGCGGTCCGGGCCAGGTCGGCGGCGGCCGGCTCGTGGCCGGGGAGCCCGAGCCGGGCGGGGGGCTCCTGGCCGGGGAGCCCGAGGGCGTCGGGGGGCTCCTGGCCGGTGGCGGGCGTGGGGGGCGGGGTGGGTGGCACGGCGACGGCTCCCGGGGGTATTCGCGAGGGATATGGCAAAGGCGAGGTTCGGCGGAGGTCGGTGTCGTCAAGCGTACGAGGGCCAGCGCAAATGCGTGATCGTGCGCGTGGAAGCGGTTCCAAAAACCGGTACGGACGCGGAAAGTGGTGATGGGTGTGCCGATTGTCACCGAATGGCCCCAAGCCCCTCGATGTTCGCTTAGCCTTCGCCCACCGATCGGCGCTGACCTCGGATTACCTGTGGTCAGCCCGGGGGTATGAGGCAGCTGAACCTTCGTTAAGTGTCCAGTCCGGCGCGCGTGGGAGGCTCTGGTGGCAGCGCAAGACACGGTCGATCACAAGTACGTCTACGACTTCGCCGAGGGCAACAAGGACCTCAAGGACCTGCTCGGCGGCAAGGGGGCCAACCTGGCCGAGATGACCAACCTCGGCCTGCCGGTCCCGCCCGGCTTCACCATCACCACCGAAGCCTGCAAGGCGTACCTCGCCACCGGCCAGGAGCCGGACGGTCTGGCCGGCCAGATCCAGGCGCACCTGGAGTCGCTGGAGCGGGAGATGGGCCGCCGGCTCGGCGACCCGGGCGACCCGCTGCTGGTCTCCGTCCGCTCGGGCGCCAAGTTCTCCATGCCGGGCATGATGGAGACCGTCCTCAACGTCGGCCTCAACGACCGTAGCGTCGTCGGGCTGAGCGCGCAGGCCGGAGGCTCGGCTGACCGGGCCGCCTCCGGCGGCGCAGACCGGTTCGCCTGGGACTCCTACCGCCGGCTGATCCAGATGTTCGGCAAGACCGTGTGCGACGTGCCCGGCGAGGAGTTCGAGCAGGCCCTGGAGGACGCCAAGCGCGCCAAGGGCACGAAGAACGACCTGGACCTGGACGCGGACGACCTGCGCGCGCTGGTCGACGCGTACAAGAGGATCTTCGCGAAGCACACCGGGCGGGAGTTCCCGCAGGAGCCGCGCGAGCAGCTGGACCTGGCGATCCGGGCGGTCTTCGAGTCGTGGAACGCCGAGCGCGCGGTCGTCTACCGGCGACAGGAGCGCATCCCGGCCGACCTCGGCACGGCGGTCAACGTGGTGGCCATGGTCTTCGGCAACCTCGGCCCCGACTCCGGCACCGGCGTCGCGTTCACCCGGGACCCGGCCAGCGGCGCGCAGGGCATCTACGGCGACTACCTGGCCAACGCCCAGGGCGAGGACGTGGTCGCCGGTATCCGCAACACCGTGCCGTTGCAGGAGCTGGAGCGGATCGACAAGAAGTCCTACGACGAGCTGCTCGGGTACATGGCCCGGCTGGAGGGCCACTACAAGGACCTCTGCGACATCGAGTTCACCATCGAGCGGGGCAAGCTCTGGATGCTCCAGACGCGCGTCGGCAAGCGGACCGCGGCGGCGGCGTTCGTCATCGCCGCGCAACTCGTCGACGAGGGCCTGATCGACCTGGACGAGGCGCTGCACCGGGTCAACGGCGCCCAGCTCGCCCAGCTGATGTTCCCCCGGTTCCAGCTCGACCACGAGTTCCAGCCGGTGGCCAAGGGGGTCGGGGCGTCGCCGGGCGCCGCCTCCGGCAAGGTCGTCTTCACCTCCGCCCGCGCCGTGGAGCTGGCCGCCGAGGGCGAGGCGGTGATCCTGGTCCGCCGGGAGACCAACCCGGACGACCTCAACGGCATGATCGCGGCGCGGGGCATCCTCACCTCCCGGGGCGGCAAGACCAGCCACGCGGCGGTGGTGGCCCGGGGCATGGGCAAGACCTGCGTCGCCGGCGCCGACGAGCTGGACGTCGACGTCCCGGCGAAGAGGTTCACCGTCGGCGGGCACACGGTCGGCGAGGGCGACGTCGTCTCCATCGACGGCACCACGGGCAAGGTGTACCTCGGCGAGGTGCCGGTCACGCCGTCCGAGGTGGTGCAGTACTTCGAGGGCACCCTCGACCCCGAGCAGGCCGACGACGCGCTGGTCGAGGCCGTACACCGGATCATGACGCACGCCGACGGGCGGCGGCGGCTGGCGGTCCGCACGAACGCGGACACCGGCGCGGACGCCGCCCGGGCCCGGCGCTTCGGCGCGCAGGGCATCGGCCTGTGCCGCACGGAGCACATGTTCCTCGGCGACCGCCGGGAGCTGGTCGAGCGGCTGATCCTGGCCCGCACCGACGACGAGCGCGAGGCCGCGCTGGCGGCGCTGCTGCCGTTGCAGCGCGACGACTTCGTGGAGATCTTCCGCGAGATGGACGGGCTGCCGGTCACCGTCCGGCTGATCGACCCGCCGCTGCACGAGTTCCTGCCCCCGTTGGAGCAGCTCGCGGTCAACGTCGCGGTCGCTCAGGAGCGCGGCGAGGACGTGGCCCGGGAGGAGGCGCTGCTCGCCGCCGTCCGGCGGATGCACGAGGAGAACCCGATGCTGGGCCTGCGCGGTGTGCGGCTCGGCCTGGTGATCCCCGGCCTGTTCGCCATGCAGGTCCGGGCGATCACGGAGGCCGCGGTCCGAATCACCCGCGACGGCGGGTCGGCGTGCCCGGAGATCATGGTACCGCTGGTCGGCGCGGTGCAGGAGCTGGAGACGGTACGGGCCGAAGCTGAGAAAATCATCGATGAGGTGGTCGGGGACAGCGGCGTCGAGGTGCTGATCGGCACGATGATCGAGGTGCCGCGGGCGGCGCTGACCGCCGGGCAGATCGCCGAGGCCGCGCAGTTCTTCTCGTTCGGCACCAACGACCTGACCCAGATGGGCTGGGGCTTCTCCCGCGACGACGTCGAGGCGGCGTTCTTCTGGCGCTACCTGGAGCTGGGCATCTTCGGCATCTCGCCGTTCGAGTCCATCGACCGGGAGGGCGTGGGCCGGCTGGTGCGGATCGCCGCCGAGGAGGGGCGGGCCGCCCGGCCGGAGCTGAAGCTCGGTGTCTGCGGCGAGCACGGCGGCGACCCGGACTCCGTCCACTTCTTCCACGAGGTGGGCCTGGACTACGTGTCCTGCTCGCCGTTCCGGGTGCCGGTGGCCCGGCTGGAGGCCGGCCGGGCCGCGGTCGAGACCGCGGGCTCCGACAGCCGCTGAACGCTCCGGTGCCGGCCCTGGCGCGCGCGTCGCCAGGGCCGGCCGCCGGGTCTGAGCGGTGCGTGGGTCTGAGCCGTGTGCGGGCCGGACCGGCGCCCGGTCCCGGGGCCCGCTGGTCAGATCGGCGGGCGGCGCCAGCCGGTGGCGCGTGGGGCGTTCTGCGAGCGCCCGGGCAGGGTCGCCATCGGGGTACGCACGGCCAGCGGCGCGCGCGGGTCCGGCGGCGGCACCGTGTGCGTCCGGGTGGTGCGCTGGCGGTCGAAGACCGAGCCCGTCCGGTCGGCCACCGCCCGGGCCTCGGCGTGCAGCGTCTCCAGGTCGGTGGCGGCGGCCGTGACCAGGGTGAGCAGGGCGTGCCGGCCGGCCGGGTAGGTCACCACGGCGCCCCGGGCCGTGCGGACCACCGACTCCTGGAACTCGCCGTGCCGCACCGTGTCGGCGACCCGGTTGCCGAGGCCGAAGCTGGCCGCGGCCAGCGCCGCCAGGTGGGTGGCGTCGGTCGTCGGCAGGTCGCTGGAGATGAGCAGGCCGTCGGTGCCGGCGAGCACCGTGCCGGCGACCTCCGGTCGCCGTCGGCGCAGCCCGCGTAGCTCCGAGCCCAGCATCCGGTCAGCGTCCACAAGAGCCTCCCCGTCGTGCGATTCGCGTACGGATCCGTGATCACGTTCTGCTCTGGGAACGCTACCTCCGGCCATGGTCGCCCCGCGAGCCCGTGACGGTGGGCGATCAGTTCACAACTCTCGACTGATCGGCTGTTGCCAGGCGCCGGCACGGGAGTCGTCAAACGCGCCGCGGTGCCCGGTCGGGCGTAATCTTGGCTCGCGCGAGCCGTCGTAGCCGGGTGGAGGGTGGACCGCATGACCAGCGTCTGGGCAAGTCTGACCGTGGACGCCAGCGACCCGGCCCGGCTCGCCCGGTGGTGGGCGGAGGCCCTCGGCTACCAGGTGGTCACCGAGCGGCCGGACGAGGTGGAGATCCGGCAGTCCCCCGACCGACTCCCCGGCATCGTGTTCGTGCCGGTGCCCGACGACAAGCAGGTCAAGAACCGGCTGCACATCGACCTGCGCCCGGCCGACCTGGAGGCCGAGGTCGAGCGGCTGGTCGACATGGGCGCCCGGCACGTCGACATCGGTCAGCGCGACGTCGGGTGGACGGTGCTGGCCGACCCGGAGGGCAACGAGTTCTGCGTGCTGCGGCCGCGGGGATAGGCCGGTGGCGGGGTGAGCGGGCCCGGGTCGTCCGACGCGCGGGACGTCCCCGGGCCGGGCCGGCCCGGGTCGTCCGTCGACGAGGCGCGCTGGGTCGACGAGCCGCCCAAGGACACGGGCCACGGGCGCTCGCCGTACGAGCGGGACCGGGCCCGGGTGCTGCACTCGGCGGCGTTCCGGCGGCTCGCCGCGAAGACCCAGGTGCACACCGCCGGCACCGACGACTTCCTGCGTACCCGGCTGACCCACTCGCTGGAGGTGGCGCAGATCGCCCGGGAGATGGGCGCCCGGCTGGGCTGCGAGCCGGACGTGGTGGACACCGCCGGGCTCGCCCACGACCTCGGCCACCCGCCGTTCGGGCACAACGGCGAGGCCGCGCTGGATCTGCTCGCCGCGCCGTGCGGCGGCTTCGAGGGCAACGCGCAGACGCTGCGGGTGCTCACCCGGCTGGAGGCCAAGGTGCTCGCCCCGGGCGGCGGGTCCGCCGGGCTGAACCTGACCCGGGCGTCGCTCGACGCGACCAGCAAGTATCCCTGGCCCCGCCGGCCGGGCGAGCGCAAGTTCGGGGTGTACGCCGACGACCTGCCGGTCTTCGAGTGGCTGCGCACCGGTGCCCCGGCCGACGGGCGGCGCTGCCTGGAGGCGCAGGTGATGGACTGGGCCGACGACGTGGCGTACTCGGTGCACGACGTCGAGGACGGCATCCACGGCGGGTACGTCCGCCTCGGCCCGCTGCTGGCCGACCCGGACGAGCGGGCCGCGCTGTGCGCGGACGTGGCGGCCACCTACTCGGGGGAGTCCCCGGGCGACCTGGGCGAGGTGCTGGTGGACCTGCTGGCCGACCCGGTGCTCGCCCCGCTCGCGGCGTACGACGGCAGCCACTCCGCCCAGGCGGCGCTCAAGGCGACCACCAGCGTGCTGACCGGCCGGTTCGTCTCGACCGCGGTGGCCGCCACCCGGGAGCGCCACGGCTCCGGCCCGCTGCGCCGGTACGCCGCCGACCTGGTGGTGCCCCGCCGCGCCCGGGCGGAGTGCGCGCTGCTCAAGGGCATCGCCCTGCGCTACGTGATGCGTCGCCCCGGCGCCGTCGGCCGGTACGAGCGGCAGCGGCGGATCCTTGCCGAACTGGTCGCCGCGCTGGTGCGCCGGGCACCGGACGCGCTGGACGAGGTGTTCGCCCCGCTGTGGCGGGCCGCGCCGGACGACGCCGCCCGGCTGCGCGTGGTGATCGACCAGGTGGCCTCGCTCACCGACCCGGCCGCCGTGGCCTGGCACGACCGGCTGGCCGCGGACTGAATGCCAGGGGTGGGAAGCCCGGGGATGGGAGATCTCCCCTGGTTAGGTTAGCCTAAGTGGCATGACGGAGCGCCCGAAGAAGGTCACCGCCGCCACGGTCGTCCGGACCGAGCGGCCCACCCCGCACCTGATCCGGCTGGTGCTCGGCGGGGAGGAGCTGGCCGGCCTGCCGGTGGGCGAGTACACCGACCACTACGTCAAGCTGGTCTTTCCGCCCGCCGGGGTGGCGTACCCGCACCCGACGGACCTGGCCACCATCAAGCGCGAGTTCCCGGCCGAGCAGTGGCCACGGCTGCGGGCGTACACGGTGCGCAGGTGGGACGCGGCGGCCGGCGAGCTGACCATCGACGTGGTGCACCACGGCGACGAGGGGCTGGCCGGGCCGTGGGCCGCCGCGCTGCGTCCCGGCGACCGGGTGCTCTTCACCGGCCCCGGCGGGGCGTACGCCCCGGACCCGACCGCCGACTGGCACCTGCTGGTCGGGGACGAGAGCGCGCTGCCGGCGATCGCCGCGGCCCTGGAGCGGCTGCCCTTCGGCGCGCCGGCCAGGGTCTTCGTCGAGGTCGACGGCCCGTCCGACGAGCTGCCGCTGGCCAGCCCCGGCGCGGTCGAGCTGCGCTGGCTGCACCGGGCCGGTCGCCCGGTGGGCGAGGCGCTGGTCGAGGCGGTCCGGGCGCTGGACTTCCCGCCCGGGACGGTGCACGCCTTCGTTCACGGCGAGGCGGGCTTCGTGAAGGAGTTGCGTCGCCTGCTGCGGAGCGACCGGGCCGTGCCCCGGGAGTGGCTGTCGATCTCCGGCTACTGGCGGCGCGGCATGGACGACGAGGGCTGGCGCGCCAGCAAGCCCGACTGGAACCGCCAGGTCGAGGCGGACGAGGCCACCGCCGCCGTCTGACCCGTCCCGCCGCCGGCCCGTCCCGTCCGGGGCGGGCCTTTCCCTTGCCCGGTCATGTAGCATATCTGCTACATTCTGCCGCACAGGTGCGACGAAGGGCGGAGGGCGATGACGTCGGTGACGGAACGGGGAAGGGCCGGTGTCGACGGCCCGCCCGACGGCTCCCTGGTGCTGGACGTGCGCGACCTGCGGATGCGCTACGGCTCGGTGGACGTGCTCGACGGGGTGACGTTCCAGGCCCGCCGGGGCGAGGTGGTGGTCCTGCTCGGGCCCAACGGCGCCGGCAAGTCCACGACCATCGAGATCCTGGAGGGCTTCCGGATGCGCTCGGCCGGCGACGTCTCGGTGCTCGGGGAGGACCCGGCCCGGGGCGGCGAGGCGTGGCGGGCGCGGCTGGGCGTGGTGCTCCAGTCCTGGCGGGACCACGCGAAGTGGCGGGTGGCCGACCTGCTCACCCACCTCGGCGGGTTCTACGCCGCGTACTCGACCGACCGGGTCCGGCGGCCCTGGCCGGTGCCCGAGCTGCTGGCCGCCGTCGGGCTCGCCGGGCACGCCGGAGACCGGATCGGCCGGCTCTCCGGCGGCCAGCGCCGGCGGCTGGATGTGGCCGTGGGCATCGTCGGCCGGCCCGAACTGCTCTTCCTCGACGAGCCGACGGTCGGCTTCGACCCGGTGGCCCGCCGCGAGTTCCACGACCTGGTGCACCGCCTCGCCGACCTGGACGAGACCGCCATCCTGCTCACCACCCACGACCTCGACGAGGCGGAGAAGCTGGCCGACCGCATCCTCGTGCTGGCCGGCGGCCGGATCGTCGCCGAGGGCTCGCCCGACGAGCTGACCCGGCGGGTGGCCGGCGAGGCGGAGGTCCGGTGGACCCGCGACGGCGAGCGGTACGTGCACTCGACCGCCGACGCCACCCGCTTCGTCCGGGAGCTGTTCCGCCAGCACGGCGACGCGGTGCGGGAGCTGGAGGTGCGCCGGCCCAGCCTGGAGGACACCTACATGGCGATCGTGTACGCGCACGAGTCCGGGGCGCGGCCCGCGGAGGCCGCCCGCGCGTTCGGGAAGGGGACGGGACGATGAGCGCGAGGACCGACGCGGTCCGGGCCGGCCTGGGCCGGGGCTGGATCGAGCTGCGCAACAGCTTCACCAACGTCCAGGACCTGTGGAACTACTTCTTCCCGACCTTCGTGCTGCTGGTCGCGATGTTCTTCATGCGCGGATCCACCGTGCCGGGCACGCAGTTCTCCCTCGGCGCCCGTACGCTGCCCAGCGCGCTGGCGATGGGGCTGGCGTTCGGCGGGCTGCTCGGCCTGGCCCAGCAGCTCATCGTCGACCGGGAGGACGGCACCCTGCTGCGGGCCAAGGCCACCCCGAACGGCATGCTCGGCTACCTGATCGGCAAGATCATCATGATCTCCGCGGTGACCCTGATCGGCGTGCTCATCCAGCTCACCCCGGCGCTGTTCTTCCTCGACGGGCTCCGGGTCGCCGACGCCGGGGCGTGGCTCGTCCTCGTCGGGGTGGTGCTGCTCGGGCTGCTCGCCACCCTGCCGCTCGGGGCGGTCATCGGCTCGCTGATCGAGAACCCGCGCAACATGGGCGTGGTGGTGCTGCCGGTCATGGGGCTGGTCGCGCTCTCCGGCATCTTCTACCCGATCAACGGCTACCCGGGCTGGTTGCAGGCCGTCGCTCAGGTCTTCCCGCTCTACTGGCTAGGGTTGGGCATGCGCTCCGCCCTGCTGCCCGACGCGATGTCCGCCGTCGAGCTGGGCGGGTCGTGGCGGCACCTGGAGACGCTGGCCGTGCTCGGCGTCTGGGCGGTGCTCGGACTGCTGCTGGCCCCGGTCGTGCTGCGCCGGATGGCCCGGCGCGAGTCGGGGTCCCGGGTCGCCCTGCGCCGGGAGAAGGCGCTGCGGCGGCCGGTGTGAGAAGGTCTGGTCGATGAGTGAGACGGTCCACAACCGGATCGCCGTGCTGCGCGCCGAGCGCGGCGTGACCCGCCGGCAGCTCGCCGACGCGCTCGGCGTGCACTACCAGACCGTGGGCTACCTGGAGCGCGGCGAGTTCCGGCCCAGCCTGCACCTCGCCCTGCGGATCGCCGCCTACTTCGAGGTGCCGGTCGAGGTCGTCTTCTCGATCGAGCCGTTCCCCCGGATCGGGGAGGTGCCCGGCGGCGTCGGCCGCACCGCCCGACGGCGCGACCGCGACGGGACGGGCGTGGGGCGCGACCGCGACGGCGACGGGGCGCCCGCCACACGGCGCGCCCCCGGCGGCGGGACGTCGGTGCGGCAGGGCAGGATGTAGGGCCGAGGGGGTGGCGGATGGCTGGGCGGATCCGGGACGAGGACATCGCGCTGGTCCGCGAGCGCACCTCGATCGCCGAGGTCATCTCCGAGACGGTGACCCTGAAGTCGGCCGGCGGCGGCAATCTCAAGGGGCTGTGCCCGTTCCACGACGAGAAGAGCCCGTCGTTCAACGTCTCGCCCGCCCGTAACGTCTGGTACTGCTTCGGCTGCGGCGCCGGCGGCGACGCGATCAAGTTCCTGATGGACGCCGACCACCTCAGCTTCGTGGAGTCCGTGGAGCGGCTCGCCGCCCGCGCCGGCATCCAACTGCGGTACGTCGAGGACGACCGCGCGGCCCCGCGCGCCCGCCCCCAGCAGGGGCAGCGGCACCGCCTGGTCGCCGCGCACGCCGCCGCCGTGGAGTTCTACCGGGCGCAGCTCACCACGGCGGGCGCCCGGCCGGCCCGGGAGTTCCTGGCCCGGCGCGGCTTCGACCGGGCCGCCGCCGAGCGGTACGGCTGCGGCTTCGCCCCCGACGCGTGGGACCTGCTGACCAAGCACCTGCGCCAGCAGGGCTTCACCCACGACGAGCTGGTCACGGCGGGTCTGTCCCGGCCGTCCCGCTCGGGCACCCTGATCGACCGGTTCCGCCGCCGGCTGCTCTGGCCGATCCGGGACCTGACCGGCGACGTCATCGGCTTCGGCGCGCGCAAGCTGTTCGACGACGACGACGGCCCGAAGTACCTGAACACCCCCGAGACGCCGATCTACAAGAAGTCGCACGTCCTCTACGGCATCGACCAGGCCAAGCGGGAGATCGCCAAGCAGGGCAAGGTGGTCGTGGTCGAGGGCTACACCGACGTGATGGCCTGCCACCTCGCCGGGGTCACTACGGCCGTGGCGACCTGCGGCACCGCGTTCGGCTCGGACCACATCGGGGTGCTGCGCCGGCTCCTGCTGGACACCGACGCCGTGGCCGGCGAGATCATCTTCACGTTCGACGGGGACGCCGCCGGCCAGAAGGCCGCGCTGCGCGCCTTCGACGACGACCAGCGCTTCGTCGGGCGTACCTTCATCGCGGTCAGCCCCGACAACATGGACCCGTGCGAGCTGCGCCTGGCAAAGGGCGACCTGGCCGTACGCGACCTGGTGGCCCGCCGCGAGCCGCTGGTGGACTTCGCGCTGCGGCACGTCATCGGCCGCTACGACCTGGACACCGTCGACGGCCGGGTCGAGGCGATGCGCCGGGCCGCCCCGCTGGTCGCCAAACTCAAGGACCGGGAGAAGCGCCCGGAGTACGTCCGCAAGCTCGCCGGCGACCTGGGCATGGAGATCGAGCCCGTGCAGCGGGCCGTGCTCGCCGCCGCCAACGGCCGGCCGGCGGGGGAGGCGCCCGCCCCGGCCCGTTCCGCGCCCGCCGCGCCCGCCGCGGACAGTCCGCAGGCGCTGGTCGAGCGGGAGGCGCTGAAGCTCGCCCTCCAGGAGCCGGCGCTCGCCGGCCCGATGTTCGACGCGGTCGAGGCGCCGGAGTACCGCCACCCGGTGCACGTGGCCGTGCGGGAGGCGATCGCGGCGGCCGGCGGGGCGGCGGCCGCGGCCGGCGGCGTCGTCTGGGTCGAGGCCGTCCGCGACGCGTGCGCCGACCTCGCCGCCCAGGCCCTGGTCGGGGAGCTGTCCGTCGAGCCGCTGCGGATCGACGGCGAGCCCGACCCGAGGTACGTCTCGGTGACCATGGCCGGGTTGCAGTGGGGCTCGGTGTCCGGCCGCATCAAGGACCTCAAGTCCAAGATCCAACGGATCAACCCGGTGAGCAACAAGGACGAGTACTTCGCGCTGTTCGGGGAACTGCTCTCGCTGGAGCAGCACGCGCGGGCGCTGCGCGAGCAGGCCGCGGGAGGACTGTGATGGGACTGTTCAACCGCAGGCCGAAGCTGCCCCCGGCGGCCCGCCCGCCGCTGGCCGGCGACGAGCGGGTGCTCGCCTGGGCGGCGGCCGGCAACGGCGAGGGCGACGGGGTGATCGTCGCCAGCAACCTCGGGCTGTGGCTGCCTGGACGGGGCGAGCGGATCGGCTGGCACGACATCCTCAAGGCCGTCTGGTCCGGGCGGGAGCTGACCGTCACCCCGGCCGAGCGCGTCGCCGAGCGCGACGGCTACCTCGTGGTGGCCGACTGCCCCGCCGAGACGTACCTGCTGCTCGACCCGGGGGACCTGCCCCACCAGGTGCGCGCCCGGGTGACCCGCTCGGTGGCGTACACCGAGGCGCACCCGGTGCCCGGCGGCGCGGGGCGCGTCGCGGCGCGGCGGGTGCCGGGCGTCGACGGCCTGACCTGGACGGTCCGGTACGAGCCGGGCACCCCGGTCGACGACGAGCCGGTGCTCGCCGAGACCGCCCGCCTGGTCGCCGCGGCCCGCGCCGCGACGGCCCCGGCCGACCTCTGACGCTCTCCTTGATCGTCTGCTGTCCGGGGAGACTCCGCTCGGCGTGTCGTCTCCGTTCCCAGCAGACGATCAAGCCGGGCCGGGAAATTGGAGTGTCGTCTCCGTTCCCAGCAGACGATCAACTCGGGCCGGGAAACCCGGTGGGGAGTGTCGGTGGGGGTCGGTAGGGTCGGGCGGTGATGACGGGGCAGGCGCTGATCCGGGCGCGCGGGTTGGTGAAGCGGTTCGGCGACTTCACCGCGGTCGACGGCATCGACGTCGAGGTGCTCGCCGGCGAGGCGTTCGGCTTCCTCGGGCCCAACGGCGCCGGCAAGTCCTCCACCATGCGGATGATCGGCTGCATCTCCCCACCCAGCGGTGGCGAGCTGCGCATCCTCGGGATGGACCCGGTCCGGGACGGCCCGGCGATCCGGGCCCGCCTCGGCGTCTGCCCGCAGCTCGACAACCTCGACCCGGAGCTGACCGTCCGGGAGAACCTGACCACCTACGCCCGCTACTTCGGCATCCCGCGCCGCGTCGCCCGCCAGCGGGCCGGCGAGCTGCTCGACTTCGTCCAGCTCGCCGAGCGGGCCGACAGCAAGGTCGAGCCGCTCTCCGGCGGCATGAAGCGCCGGCTGACCATCGCCCGGGCGCTGGTCAACGAGCCCGACATCGTGCTGCTCGACGAGCCGACCACCGGGCTCGACCCGCAGGCCCGGCACCTGGTCTGGGAGCGGCTGTTCCGGCTCAAGCAGCAGGGCGTCACGCTGGTGCTCACCACCCACTACATGGACGAGGCCGAGCAGCTGTGCGACCGGCTGGTGGTGATGGACGGCGGCCGGATCGTCGCCCACGGCTCGCCCCGGGAACTGATCGAGCGGCACGCCACCCGCGAGGTGGTCGAGCTGCGCTTCGCCGGTGACTCGCAGGAGACGTTCGCCGGCAAACTGGCCGGGCTGGGCGAGCGGGTCGAGGTGCTGCCCGACCGCGTCCTGCTCTACGTGGCCGACGGCGACGCGGCGGTGGCCGAGGTCGCCGCCCTCGGCCTGAGCCCGGTCAACGTGCTGGTCCGGCGCAGCAGCCTGGAGGACGTCTTCCTGCACCTGACGGGCCGCACCCTGGTCGACTGAGAGGGTTGACCAGGTGATGGTGAGGGCGCCCTCCGGGATGTGAGGATCGTTCACTCACGCCAGTCGTGCCTGTCTGTGGGGAAACCGCTGAAGCCTTTTCCAGTCGCACCATCGGTCCGCCATGATTTGGAGCTCGTTGTTACACATTGAAGTCTCGACGAAATCATGGAGGCAAGCGTGTCTGAGCGGGTGTCCAGCCGCTACCGCAGGCGGCCGGTGCGGAGGCCCAAAGCGTCCGGTCGGCGCGTAAGCTGGGGGAAACTGGGCGCGGTGATCGCCGCCGTGGCCGGCGTGGGTACGGCCGCTGCCTTCGTGCTCTCGCTCCGCCAATACGATGAGCAGTATGAGCCGGATCTTGAAATTGCCAAGGTCACTTCGTATGTCACATATGATCTGGATGGCTATATGGTCGAAGTGGGATCCGACGAGAAAATTCCCCTCGAAAAGCGTGTCCGTGGGCCGAAGATTGATGTCACGCTTCGCAATCTCGCAGGCGGCGCTTCCATGATCACCGGCGTGGCGGCAACGGTTCGAGAGGTGCATCAACTGACACCGTGTTTGGCGACTGGCGGTCACGACATGGTATCCGCGTACTATGATCTTGAGCTTCCTGACCCTGTGCCCGCTACTCCATTCGTGCTGAAGAAGGAAGGCGTCCGCTTCCATGTCCCGCCTAACGATTACGAACGCTTCGCGTTCACCGTTGGTCGGGGCGATGATCATCCCTGGGTCGCCGTGCTGGATGTCGAGCTCACTCACGATGATGGCGAGGTGCTGCGTATGGGGCCCATTGCCGTTGTCGAGCAGGGGGCTGCCGGCAGTTTCAACCACGACGAAAAGGGAAAGTGGACGATCGACCCTCCGCGGGAGCCGGGAAGCTCCTGTCTGGAGGACAACCTCGCGATCGTCAAGAAAGTTTTGTCGACGGACGGGCTCATCGCGCCGAAGGAGTTGGTCAACCTCCAGGAGACGCTAGGTGCCATGATTCCGCGCTCCTGATCCTAATCGGTGGCAGTAGGTGATGGCGACCGTGATCGTTGACGGCTCAGCGGCATCTTCCCCGGCGTGTCGGGTAGCTGAACCGCCAACCTTCACCACCCAGTCCTCAACGGGCCCTCGCCCAGGTGAGGAAGCGGTCGGTCAGCCCCCCTCGGGTGCGGCCTGACCGTTGAGGTCGGCGAGATCGGCCCCGGCCTCGTGCATGACCGTGGCGAGGTAGATCAGCAGGCCCGTCCGGTTCTCGCGATACTCGCCGAGCAGCGCCAGCTGCGCCGGCGAGCACGGCCACGCGGCACCGCACACCCGGCAGCGCCAGGACGGGCGCGCCGCGACGTGCGGGCGGTACCGGGGCATCAGCGCGTACCCTCCTCGGTCCTGCGCGGCGCGGGGATGAACCGGCCCCCGTTCGCCCGCCACTCCTGCGCACGGGTCGGCCTCCCCGCGCGGCCGGGATCGTCGGTCGGGAACACCTCGGTCGGGGCGGTCGCCCACGCCGGGCGCTCGTTCGGCGTACGGCGGGGGAGCGGGGCGGGACGCGTCGGGCGTCGGCAGCGCCAGAACCTGAGTCGCACGGCTGAGCCTCCAATGACTGGTGGATGGGAGCGCCCCCGGACGCCGTTGTCCGTGGGGCGCCCCCGGCATGGTTCCGCCCGCCGTTCGATCCCGTGAGCGGTCCCGCTGCGTGACAGTCTGGTGAGGACGCGACTACGGTGATAGGTCGAAAGTGGCCACTACCAGCGCGTATATCGGCCCGATCCCACGCCGTACGAGGATGTATGGAGGCTGTCCGTGGAACGTTCGTCCATGCTGGAGCACTTCGCCGAGGAGTTGCGGCTGGCTCGTGCCGCCAACGGCATGTCCCAGGCGGCGCTGGCCGAGGCGCTGAGCTATTCCGCCGCGCTGGTGACGAAGGTGGAGAACTGCGAGCGCCGGCCGAGCCTCGACTTCGCGCGCCGCTGCGACATCGTGTTCACCACCGACGGGAAGTTCGAGCGCATCCAGCGGCGCATCGGCCGGGAGACCATCGTGCCGTGGTTCCGCGACTGGGCCGGCATCGAGCAGGAGGCCACGGCGCTGCGCTGGTTCGAGCCGCTGTGCGTGCCGGGCCTGCTCCAGACCGAGGGGTACGCCCGTGCGCTGCTGACCGGCGGTGGGCTGTTCGCGCCGGACGAGATCGAGCAGCAGGTGGCGACCCGGCTCGACCGCCAGGGCGTGCTCACCCGCGACCGCCCGCCGCTGCTCACCGCCGTCATCGACGAGTACGTGCTGCGCCGCCGGATCGGCGGGCCGGAGGTGATGCGCGAGCAGTTGCGGCACCTGGTGAAGCTCGGCTCGACCCTGCCCCGGGTGCGAATCCACGTCGTGCCGCTCTCCGCCGGTGCGTACCCTGGGCTCGCTGGGCACTTCGTGATCGCCACCTCCGCGCAGGGAGAGGACGTCGTCTACCTGGAGGGGCAGCGCCACGGGCAGGTGAACGACCGCGTCGACTACGTGCGGGAGATGGTCGAGGTTTGGGAGTCGATCCGGGGTGAGGCACTATCGCACCAGCAGTCCCTCGACCTGATAGCGGAGGTGGCGGAGACATGGACCCGACGGGCGCGCGGTGGCGCAAGAGCACCCGCAGCAGCGGCCAGGGTGGCGCCTGCGTGGAGGTGGCCGACAACCTTCCCGGCGTGGTGGCCGTACGCGATTCCAAGGACCCGAGCGGGCCGGTGCTGGCCTTCGGCCCCGACGCCTGGCGCGCGTTCGTCGCGCGGTTCGCGGCCCGGCCGTAGCGGCCCTCCCCGTAGCGTCGTTCCCCGCGGTCTTGCACTTGCCGCCGCGGCGAAGCGGGCTAAGGAGGCCATAACGGGGGTCATAAAGTGCAAGATCGAGCGCGGGAGCGCTGTCCCCCTGGCCTTCGCAATGGGCCGGATCGCGAAATACGGGCCTGTAGGGAGATCTGTGTAACGGATGTCAATGAAAGTCCGTTATGGCCAGTAGAAGCTGGTCGGCACAGATAGGAACAGGTTGATGGCTA
>NZ_JBICUP010000075.1:0-18405 GCF_043198215.1 Micromonospora sp. NPDC048830 | reverse complement strand
CTGGGAGGAATCATCAACGAGTACCATCGAGCCGCCTGAACGAATCCTTGAACCCGCTGGTCAGCAGCCGGAATCTAGTTTTGGCACCGTACAGGCGAGCCGCGCCCGGTCAGATGGGGCGTACCGGACCTTCTCGCCGTTCAGCTGCCGTTCGAGGATTATGACTTGGTGTCGCAGCGCCAGGATCTCGGCATCCTTGTCCCGGTCGCTCATTGGCAGCAGCTGTAGCAACGCGAGAGCGTTGGTCACACCGAGGTAGGCCAGTCGAAACAGCACAGTCGGTCATCCTCGCGCAGCACGCAACGTAGATCATCGCCGCATCCGCCACGAGATCCCTCGACGCTACGCCAGCGTCCTGATCTCAGTCATCAAGAGGGCGGTGACCAGGACGGACGAGGTTTCCGGCACCCGCACGGCCTAACGCCGCAGCAGCCCGACGGCCACGACCAGGATTCGCCTCCTCTACATCGACTCGCCGCTATCCATGCCCATCGAGAAGAGCCCTACCGGACGCGGTGAAAGAATCAGCTCAAACCTTTTCAAACCGTCCTTTCGGGAACTCTTCCACTGGTGGGAGGCTCAGGGAAACGAATCCGGGACACATGAGTTCCGCAGCCGGGCGGTCTGGCCCCACCCAAGCCGCGCGGCGGCTCAGATCGGGAGCTGCGGGCCGAGCACAGTGCCGGGGTCATAGCGGCGCTTCACCCCCCGCCACCGATCGACGGTGGGCACACCGAACTGTGCGCGGTAGAAGTCCCGCTCCACCCGGTGATAGCCGTGCAGATACTGCCGGCCGCCGAGTTCGTGACAGAGTGCCCCGGCAGCGTCGAAATGCTCCCGGTACTCGTCGACCCGATCTGGCGGCACGATGCAGTAGAAGCCGAACGTGCGTACCCGGTCGGTGTCGGGCAGCGGACTCAGTGGCGGCCGGGGCCGGCCCCCGGTGCGCAAAAAGGCGCCGTTGACCACGGGGACCACGGTTGGGTCGGCAAACCGCTCGCGGACCGCAGCGAAGAAGGCGTCAGCTTTCTCCATCGGCAGGAAGAAGTCGCTCCATAGCCGGCGTGCCTCGGTCTCGTCCGCCAGCAGGCCCGCGGCGACCTGGCCGCGGGCGATGCCGACGGAGAACCCCGCCTCCGCCTCGAACAGGCGCTGGTGATAGTCGGCGACCAGAGTCTCGTCCGGCTCGGCCGCCACGTTCCGCGCCGACCGGCCGACTTCGACCTTCCACCGGCGGGCGGCGGTGGAGTACACCGCACGGCACAGGCGTAGCCGCTCGTCGCGCCACACCTGTTCCGCCACCGTGGCGAGGTCGCCGCCGTCGAGCCGGCGGATCAGGACGGCCGGCTGCGCCGGGACCACCCGAAGCTCGGCTCGGACGATCAGACCCACCTGGCCGAGGCCACAGAGTGCGTACCAGAACAGGTCCTGGTGCGGGCCGTCGGCGGTCGCGTGCACGAGTGCGGCGTCACCCGTGACGACATCCAGGGCCACCACCTGATCAACGACCGCGCCGACGAAGGGCGACGTCGGTCCGAAGCCACCGACCGACAGCGTGCCGCCGACCGAAGCGTGCTCGTTGCTGGTCACGACCGGCAGGGCGAGGCCGTGCTCGTGCAGCCAGCGGTGCAGCGTTCCCCATCGCACCCCGGCCTCGACCCGCACGACCGCCGCTCCGGTCAGCTCCATCCGGTCCAGCGCGGCGGTGTCCAGCAGCAGGCCGTCGGTGAGGGCCTGCCCGTTGCTGCTGCACCCGTTGCCCCGCGCGACGACCGGCAGACCGTGGGCGGATGCGTACCGCACCGTCTCCTGGACGTCGGCGGCTCCGGCGGCGAACACGACCGCCTGCGGCTCCTGGCAGCGGATCCGGCCGAAGTCCCGGTGCCACTCACCGGGCACCGGGCCGAGCAGCTTGCCGGCCAGCAGCCTGGCCAGCGATCGATGCGACGTCATCACGCGGTCGTAGCCGGCCGGCTGATCAGGCCCTTGAGCTTCGCTGCGAAGTGGTCGAAGAACGGCACCATGTGGCAGACCGGGTCGCCCTGCCGGACCGCCGCGACGGCCCGGTCGCGCCACTCGTCGATCGCGGCGGCGACGTCGGCCAGGTCGACCGCACCCGAGGCGACCAGGTGGGCGAGGTTGCCGTCGCGCTCATCAATGTCGTCGAAGTCGACCGCGTCGTCGCCGATCATGTACAGCACGCCCAGCGCCTCGCCGAACTCGCGGGCGGGCGTCACCATCTCGGGGACCCCGCCGGCCAGGCAGTTGACCGCGGCGTAGTTGGCGAGCATCACCCCGGCCTTGATCCGGGCCGCCGCGATCCAGGACTCGACCGTCGTCGGTCGGGGCGCGCTGACCTCGACGATCTCCTGCCGCCAGATGTCGCGGTAGTCGTCCTCGAGCGTCCTGAGCACCTCGACCGGCCGTTCCCGGCCGGCCAGCAGCGTCGTACCGACCGACAGCAACTGGACCCCGAAGATCTGGTCGCGGGGCGAGAGCGGCTGGTCGTCGTCGATGAGGTCGTCGATCAACTTCACGCCGACCGCGTGGATCGAGACCCCTGCGCCGAGGTCGGCCCGCGCCCTCGGGTCGCGCACCCACAGCGTCGTGTAGTACGGCGTACGCGGGTAGCCCTGCAGGTCGCGGACGAAGGCCAGCCCCTGCGGGGACATGCCCAGGCTGGTCAGCTCGGCGAGGCACCGCTGGACCACCCGCGCCTGACTGTCGTCCATTTCGGCCTTGAACTCAGGAAACGTCAACACGTTCGTCCTCCAGGAGAAAGGTGATCAGGCGGTCGGCGAAGTCGGCCATGAAGCCGGCGATCGGGAACTCCGGCGGGAACTCGTCCAGGGCGCGCAGCGCCTCGGCCCGCCACCAGCGGGTCGCCGCGACGGCGGCGTCACGGCTCACCCGCCCGGTGTCGATGAGGTGGCACAGGTTGCCGCCCGCCTCGCCGAGGTCGCGGTGGTCGCGGATGTCGTCCCCGATCATGAACAGGACACCGAATGCCTCGCAGAAGGCGCGCGCGGCCGGCAGGCGCTCCACGACATCGGCCGCGAGGCAGGCGGCGGAGGCGTAGCACATCATCATCCGGCCCGACTTGATGCGGGCGTAGTGAATCCAGCTGTCGAGGTCGTGGGCCGGGCGTTCCGCCTCGTTGATCTGCTCCCGCCAGATCACCTCGTAGTCCTCGTCGAAGACGCGCAGCACCTCGGCCGGCCGGTGGTAGGCGCCGAAGGTCGCCGTGCTGCTCTGGGTGAGGAACATGCCGAGGATCTGGTCCCAGGGCCGGATCGGCTGGTCGCGGTCCATCAGGTCGTCGACCAACTTGATGCCCATCGCGTGGGTGCAGATCGCGATCCCCAGCTCCCGGCGCTGCACGGGATCCGGCACCCAGAGCGAGGCGAAGTACGGGATCCGGGGGTAGCCCTTCATCTGGCGGACGTACTCCAGCCCGGTCGGGGTCATGCCGACCCCGGCCAGGCGGTCGGTGATCCGCTCCAGCAGGGCGCGCTGCGCGGCCGCCCACTCCTCGTCGAGGCCGCTCACTCCGGAGAGCACGGCTCCCCCTCCTCCTCCTCGTCGATCGGTAGCGGCGCACCGTCGAGCACCGCGGCCACGGCGGCCACGGTGCGCCGGCGGGCCCGGTCCGGGTCTAGCAGCGTACGGGCGAGCGCCGCCGCCCGGCTGCGGCGTCGGGGCAGCTCGTCGGGGTCGCCCACCCAGCGGACGGCGACCTCGACCAGCTCCTCCATCCGGTCGAAGCCCTGGCCGACGCCGTGTTCGGCGAGGAACGGGCCGACCCATTCCTCCATCGGCAGGCCGGAGCGCACCAGCAGTTGCGGAATGCCGAAGTAGAGCCCCTCCAACATGGAGTTCGGCCCGGTCTTGGAGATGAACAGCGGCGCGTCGGCCGCGTTGAGCCAGGAGAGGTACCGCAGGTAGTCCCCCTGCGCCAGCCGGTCGAAGGTCTGCCAGGCCGGCACCTTCAGCTCGGTCAGCAGCTCGGCCGCCTCGGCGGCCAGCGCCGGATTGTTGTACGCGATGAAGACCAGCGCCGCGTCGGGGTGCGCGCGGGCGATCCGTTCGAGGGCGGCGAGATACTCCCGGCCGCCCCGGTTGGACAGGATCAGTATGCGGGTGCTGGTCGCGGTCAACGCCGGATCGAGGGCACCGACGGCGTCGCCGCTATCGACGGCACCGGCGGTGCCCTCGAAGACCTGGGCGGCCTGGGTCTGCGCGAGCAACCGGCCGACCGGCACGACCCGCCCGGGCCGGTAGCCGTGCTCGCGGACGAGATAGTCCCTGGCCCGGTCGAACTGCACCAGGTGTACCGGCAGGTGGGGCGCCCGGTGCACCGGCAGCCGGAGCAGCCCTTCGTTGGTCACGTAGTTGACCACCGGCGCTGTCAGATCCGCGACCCGCAGCGCGGCGTGACTCAGCCGGGAGATCACCCCTTTGGTGCCGATCACCAGGTCCGGCTTCGTCCGGGTGAAGTGCTCGACGACGGGTGCCAGCCGCTCGGCGGTCGCCGCCGGCACCGGCTCGTCGTCCAGGTCCGCCGGCAACCGGCCGGTGAAGTCGGCCATGAGGCGCAGGTATCCTGCCCGGACCTCGTCGGCGGGCAGCCGCGCCGCCACCAGCTCGCGGATGGCTGCGCCAGCCTCGGCGAACTGCGGAAAGATCGTCTCTGCCTCGACGACGGTGACGTCCGCCTTCTCCAGACCGGCAGCCAGGGTCGCGGCGAGCGTCCGGCCGGCGAGGAGATTCCCCAGCTCTCCCCAGGTGCGCATCGAGATGACCTGCACGCTGCGGGTCATGCCCACTCCCTCCGTCGCGTTCGCGGTGTCATGCCAGCAGGCCCGGGTTGAACAGGCCGTGCGGGTCCAGTTCCCGGCGCAGCCGGCGCAGGGCGACGAGGTCGGCCCCGTACATCGACTGCAGGTCCGCCTCGTCCAGGTCGTACCAGCCGGCCAGGTACGGCCGACCGCCCAGCGCGAGGCACTCGGCCAGCACCCGGCGGTGCATGCCCTGCACCCGCTCGACGCTGGCCCGGTCGCCGCGCGGAACGCTGAAGTACAGCCCGAAGCCGAGGGCGAGGCCCCGTAGGCCGGCTGCCGGGGTGAACGGCACACTCGGGCGTTGTTCCGGGCGGTGCACGCCCAGCATGAGCAGCCGGCCTCCGCCCTCGCGGTAACCGGGCGTCGCCAGGATCTCCGCTTCGAGGAAGCGGGCGAACTCGACCGCGGCCGGCGACGACAGGCAGTAGTCGGCCCAGATGAAGTGCACCGACGGGTCGGCCGGGTTGCGCCGGGACTCCCGCATGGACCGCAGCGGCCAATCGGCCTCGACGCGGATGTCGGCCCGGCCGGGCAGCCGTCGCGGCAGGGGAGCGCCCATCATCCCGTACGTCGTGACGAAGCCGCCCTCGTAGTGCTGGGCGGAGAAGAGGTCGACCGGCGACCGCTGCTCCTCGGCCAGCCACCCGACGTACTCGACCAGGGCGGGCAGTGACGGGTGCTGCTGCGTCGCGATGGTGGTGAACCGCTGGTAGGCGACCGTGCGCAGCACCACCCGGTCCAGTACGCCCAACTGGCCGAGCGACCCGATGCCGTACCGGAACAGCTCCGGCGACTCGTCGGGCGAGCACCACCGGGCCTGCCCGTCGGGCAGGATCAGCCGGAACCGCTCGACCAGGTCGACCTGGCCGCCGTGCGCGATCGTGCCCTCGCCGTAGCCGCCGACCGACAGGGTGCCGCCGATCGAGACCGTCAGGTGGTTGGTCAGCACCGGGATGCTGCGTCCCAGCGCGTTCAGGGCCGTCTCGGCGGCGTGCCAGGGAGCCCGGGCGCACACCTCTGCGGTGCCGTCGTCGTGCAGCCGGACCTCGGGATCCCCCGGCTCGCCGACGATCAGCACCCCGCCGTCGGACAGGCCCTGCAGGCCGAAGGAGTGCCCGCTGCCGCGCACCGCGACGGGCATCCCGGCCGCGCGGGTGGTCCGCAGGACGTGCGCGACCTCCTCCGCCGAGGTCACCGGAGCGACGACGGCGGGCAGCAGATCGTGCAGGCGGCCCACGTTGGTGGCGTACGCCCGCCGACCGACCGGATCGGACCGTGCCGGCCGGCGCAGCCCGCGCTGCAACTCGGCAACGAGCGCCCGGCGGGCGGCGGGGTGACCGGTGCCGCCGGGCCGGCGGCCCGGGCGGCCGGACAACTCGCGCAGGGTCTCCCGCCAGCCGGCGGTCTCCAGGCCGTTGCCGACGACGACCCAGTCGGCGCCGCAGTCGTGATAATGGCGGACCTGGCCGTACGAGCGCACGCCGCCGCCGACGAACAGCAGCTGCTGCGGCGCCAGACCGCGCCGGTAGGCACGCAGCACCGCCTCGGGGACTCGGCCGTGCCGGTAGAGCAGGTACGCGAGGTCGAAGTCGCCGGTGGCGACCGCCGCCACCAGCCGGGGCAGTTCGGTGCCGGCCTCGGCCGTCTGTGGCGCCCCCACCGCCTCGTGGGTCTTGCCGTCGCTGCCGAACGCGAACGACGCCGACCGCAGCAGTTCGGGTGCCCCGTCCCCGAGCGCCGCCGCGGCGACGGCGGTCTCGGCCGCACCGCCGGAGACGAAGAAGGACCGCAGCGAGTTCGGTACCGCATGCACCAGCACCGCGTCGGCGCCTGGGCAGAGCGGAGCGCCCCGGCCGGGTATCGACGGGAAGTGCAGGACGATCGGCAGGTCCGTCCGCACGCGCAGGTCGGCGACGTAGGGTGCCACCTGCCGGTCGAACGCGGCGTTGTCGGTGCTGCCGACGAGCAGCACGGGATGGCCGAGGTCGGCCACCGCCCGCGACTTCTCCACCGCCTCGGCGAGCGGCACTTTGTACGGGTCGACGACGTGCAGCAGCCCGGGGGCCTGCGCCCGTAACGCCGTCAGCACCGGCGCGGCCACCGGGACCGTGCTCAGATTCCCGGGAAGTCGCACTTCGCGCATAGGTCGGTCCGTTCCTTTCGCAGCAGGCTGGCGCGGCGGGCCGTGTACTTCTCGTTGTTCCAGATCTCCGCGATGGTGTTGTCGTTGACGTTGCCCATGACCTCCTGCACGCTCCAGTCCTGGCAGCACAGGACGACCCGGCCGTCGTGGGTGATGTAGAACTCGTTGAACGGCCGCACGCAGAACTGGTTGAGCAGCACGGTCGGGCGGCCCGGCACGTTGCCGGCGCGGTTGGTGAGGATGGCGTTCGGATTGCGGTCGACCAGCACCAGTTCGGGCCGGGCCGGATACTGGCGGACCCTGGCCAGGACCGAGAGGTCCGTGGTGTAGTCGTTGACGACGACGGTGGCGTACCTGGTCAGCTCCTCGGCCAACTCCTCGGTCAGCTTGGAGCCGTTGGTCTGGATGGAGATCGACGCCTTGGTCCGTTCCTTGGCCATCCGCACCATCTCGGGCAGCCGCCGGTCCAGCAGCGGCTCGTTGAACAGGTAGGGGTGGATGACTCCGGTGAAGTCGGCGAGCTGGTCGAGTAGCGACTCGTAGAGCTCCATCGACATCCGGCCGGACGGCATCTTGATGGTGCCGATCGGGCAGAACGAGCAGCGGTAGTTGCAGCCGCTCATCGTCTCGATCGCGATCATGCCGAACTCCGGCGACGTACGGCTGGACTTCTGCTTGAGCCAGGCGGCGTCGCTGAGCGCCTTGGTTCCGGCACCGCGGAAGTAGGTGCGGGACACTCCGCTGAGCACGTTGAGGACGCCTTTGCCCTGCGCGCGCTGCTTGATGTACTTCGCGATGTCCGTCATGCGGGTTCCCCTCGGGAGATCGTGGGAGACACCGGTAGCGGCGAGGCCGCCGGTTTGGTGTGCCGGGTGTACGCCGACCAGGGGATCTCACGCCGTGGCCGCCCGACGATCCCGCGTGCCGCGAGCCCCAGCGTGACTTGGCAGAACCAGACGAAGTGGATCGACTTGAGCAGCCACTTCTTCGCGGCGAAGCGGAGACCGTGGCCCCGGGCCGCGGGCGCCAGCGGCCACAGCCCGTAGAAGTACATGCGCCAGTACCGGCCGGCGACCTCGGCGGGGAAGTCGGACATCAGCACGGCCGCGGTCAGCAGCGAGCGGTTGACGCGGTGCCTGATCTCGCCCGCCGGGCCGCCGGTCAGGTGGTAGCAGGCGGCGTCCGCGACGATGTGCGTGCGGTGCAGCGGGTTCTCGTGCCGCGGATCGAGTAGCGCGAAGCAGAAGTAGTCGTCCTCGCAGGTGTAGCGGTCCGGGATGCCACGGGCCACGAGTTCGGCGTCGACGACCATGCAGCAGCCGTGCGGGTAGCCGAACTTCGGCGTCTTGGTGATCTGCTTGCCCCGGTGCAGCAACCGGGCCGCCGCGTACGGGTTGGGCCGGGCCACCTTGCTTGCCCCGGCCGAGCCCCGGGCGCCCCGTTCGAGGAAGTCCTCGAGCAGCCGTCCGATGCAGCCGGTGCTGAATGTCACGTCGTCGTCGACCCAGGCCACGCCGGCCAGGCCGAGGCCGGTGGCCAGTTCGAATGCGGCGTTGAGCATGCGGCTCTTTCCGGCCTGCGGCATCGCGATCCCGACGAATGTCGGCCCGCCCCCGGAAGCGGTGATCTCGCCCAGCCGCTCCAGCCGCTCGATCGCCTCGTCGTGCTGGTCGTCGCGCCACTGCATGCCGACGACCAGCACGCGTGGGCGGGCGGCCACCGTCGGCGGCAGATCCGCGAGCTGGGCGAGGAGCTCACCGACGGTCTCGCGGTGGCTGGACAGCGGTGCCCGAGCCACGTATGTCGGCAGTACCAGGGCGAACCCACCGCCGAAGCCGACGCCGAGCTCCCCGGCGACGGCCGAGACCGGCAGTCCGGCCCGGCTACCGGGTGCTCCGGGACGGACCACCACACACTCCGTCGGCGGGGGATCACCGGCGGCGGGCTGATAGCCCCGCCGGATCGCCCAGCGCACGGGCCGGGTCATAACCTCGATCATTGGTACCTCCGCATTCGTCAGACACTGGCGACGGCGGACCAGAGCCGGCGCAACTCGTCGGAGCTGTCGAGCAGGTCGTCCAGGGCGCCGACCGCCTCCAGCCGGCCGTCGCGCAGGACCACGACGAGGGCGGCCCGGCGCAGCACCTCGGGCCGATGGGACACCGCCAGGACCGTGCTCCCACCGTCGCGCAGGATTCCGTCCCACAGGGCGTCGCTGGTCGCGGGGTCGAGTGCGCTGGAGACGTCGTCGCACAACAGCAGCGGGGTACGCCGGACGAGCATCCGCGCCACGGCCACCCGCTGCGCCTGGCCACCGGACAGGCGCAGCCCACGCGGCCCGATCACGGTGTCGAGGCCCTCGGCCAGCACGGCCAGGTCGGCGTCGAGCGCCGACCGGGACACCGCCTCGGCCAGCCGGTCGTCCGGCAGCCCCAGCAGGATGTTCTCCCGGATCGTGCCGGTGAACAGCCGTGGCACCTGCGGCGTGTAGGCACACCGCGGCGGCACCAGCACCGACCGGCGGTCCGCAGGCAACGGGACGTCGTCCCAGCGCACCTCGCCGGTGGCGCCAGGCACCTGGCCGAGCAGGGTGCGCAACAGCGTGGTCTTGCCCGAGCCGACCTGGCCCACCACGACCGTCAGCCGACCGGCGGGCATCGTGAACCCGATGGCGGACACCCCGTGGCCGGCATCGTCGTGCCGAGCGGTGAGGTCCGTGATCGTGATGGTCGGCGGGCCGCCGGTCGGTGGCGGAGGTGAGGGCCCCGGCGGAGTGTCGACCATCGCACCGGGCCGGGCGTGATCGAGATCCATGCCGTGCCGGGGGTGCAGCCGACCGCCGGTGATCGCGGTCATCCGGCGCAGCGCGACGAGCACGCGCTGCAACTGGACGGTGAGCACGCCGAGCGAGGCGAGCGTGTCGACGAGCAGCTGCAGGTAGAACGTGAACAGCACCATGTCGCCGATGGACAGCCGGTTGCCGCTGATGGCCGGTGCCGCGATCAGCAACACGATGCCGGTGCCGAGCGGCGCGGCGTTCAGCAGGGTGCTGCGCTGCACGGCGACCGCGAGCTCCTCGGAGATGGCGACCCTGGCCCGGACGGCGTTGAGCGCATCCAGGCTCCGGGTGACCGCGTCCTCGGCACGCGCGGCCTGCACACCCAACGGCACACTCAGCACCTCGCGCAGTGCCTCGCTGACCAGGGCGGTCTGGGCGCGGCTCTGCTCGCGGTAGGACATCATCCGGCGGTGCACCAGACGCATCACCGCCACCATCACCACGAACAGCCCGAGGATGCTCAGCGTGATGAGCACGTCGATGCGGAGCATGATGGTGATCGCGGCGACGGCGAACAGCCAGCGGGCGATGTTGATCGGTGACCACACGACGAAGAAGCCGGCGTCCGCGGCATCAGCGCCGACGGTCGTGACCGCCTCGCCCGCGCCGATGTGCCCGGCCTCCGGCGACGGTTCGAGCAGCGACTCGACGAGCGACAGCCGCAACGCGCCGACCGTGTGGTACTGCATCCGCGGTTCGAGCCACGGCACGACCGTGCTGAACTGTAGGGAGATGCGCGCGGCTTCGATGCCGGCGACGAGCGCGACGAGGCTCCACAGGTTCAGGCCGAGAGTCGACTCGCCGCTGAGGGAGTCGAAGGCCATCTGCATCAACAGGCCCAGGGCCAACATGCCCAGCCGCAGCACCGCCCACACGGCGGCGAGCACGGCGTAACGCCGGCCACGGCCGGCAAGCAGCAGGCGTACCCGGTCGCCTTTCGTCTCGGTCACGTCAGGACCGCCCCACGGGGGAACAGCCGGTCGGCCGTCTCGTCGTCGCTGCCCGTGAAGTCCGCCCGGGGCGTCAGGCGTGCCACCCGGCCGTCCTCGACCACCATCACGTCGTCGACGATGGTGAGCGTCTCGGGCCGGTGGGCGATGATGAGCGCCGTACGACCCTCGATGAACTTTTCGATCGTCCGGCGCAGCCGCCGCTCCGCGTGCGGGTCCAGCCGGGCCGACGGCTCGTCCAGTAGCACGATGTCGGGATCGGTCAGCAGTGCGCGGGCCAGCGCGAGCAACTGTTCCTCGCCGGCCGACAACCCCGCTCCGCCCGGTCCGATCCGCGTGTCGAGGCCCTCGGGCAGCGCGGCGTACCAGGTGTCCAGGCCGACCTCCTCGACCGCCCGGCGCAGCTGCTCGTCGGGCCACCGGTCGTCGAAGAACGTGAGGTTGTCCCGCAGCGTGGCGGCGATGACGTGCACGTCCTGGGTGACGAGCGTGATGCGGGAGCGCAGCGCGGCGACGTCCAGCTGCCGGACGTCCGTGCCGCCGATCGAGACCACGCCGGCCTGCGGGTCGTACTGGCGGAACAGCATCCGCAGGATGGTCGACTTGCCGCTGCCGCTGCGCCCGACCAGGGCCACCCGGCGGCCCGGCGCGATCGTGAACGACACGTCCGACAGCACCGGGCGTTCGTCGTAGGCGAAGGTGACGCCGGTGAAGCTCACCGCGCCGCGCCCCGGCGGGAGGGTGCCGCCGCCGTCGGGAACGATGTGGGCCTCGCCGAACAGCTCCTCGATGCGGCGGACGCTGCCCAGGACGTCTTCCATGTCCTGAAAGCGGGAGGTGATGCTGACCAGGGGCATCCGCAGCAGGATCGCGTACGACAGGCCCGCGAAGACGGTGCCGACGCTGGCGCCCCGGTGCTGACTGAGCCACACACCGGTGGCCAGCGCCGCACAGAGGTTGACGGCGGTGAGCACCTGGACCGCCGCCGGCCAGGTGACCGTGGCCCGCGCGGCCCGCCGGGCCAGTCGGTAGTGGTGCAGGATCCGTTGCCAGGCGCCCTCCAGGGCGTGCGCCGTCCCGCCGTTGGCGTTGAGGTCCTCCCGCCCGGTCAGGCTTTCCTCGAGATAGCCCAGCAGGCTCGCCTCGGCCCGCTGTCGGTCGGCGATGAGCGGCACCGCGCGGCCGAGCAGGCGCCGCAGCAGGAGCAGCATCACCGCCGTAAGCGGGGTGAAGAGCACGCCGTAGCGCCAGTCGAGCAGGAAGAGCGCCACGACGATGCCAATGATCAGCAGCAGCTGGGCCGCGATGTCGAGCACCAGCTCGGACAGGAGCTTGGCCAGCCGCGTGACGTCGCCGTCCATCCGATCGACCAGCTCCCCCGGCGAGTGCCGCAGGAAGAACTTCGGGCCCTGTCGCAGGACGTGGGCGAGCAGGTCGTGGCGCACCTCGTTGGTGGTGCGCCAGGCGACCCGGCCGGAGACCCAGCCGGTGCCGGCCGACAGCGCCTGCCGCACGGCTGCCAGCACCACGAAGACGGCAGCGTATCCGGCCAGCTCGCCCTGCGACCGGCCGACCACCGCCGCATCGATGAACCGGCGCACGACCTGTGGAGCCACCAGTTGGGTGCCGACGTCGAGCGGTATCAGCGCGGCCAGCAGCAGAAAACCGCGCCGATGGCGGCAGACGTAGCCCCGATAGCGGGCCCAGTTCGTCTCGACCGCCCGCTGCTCCTGTGAGTTCATCTGGTCAGCCGCGCCCGGCGACCGCGGCCCGGGCGGCGGGGGGCAGTTCGGCGGCGTCGCCGACGGGCCAGCGACCCGGTACAGGTCCGATTTCCGACAGCTCGTCGGCCTGGAACCGGCACCACGGCGACAGCGTCTCGTCGGTGCGGGTCCGTTCCCGGAACGAGTCCCAGCCGACCCACTCGACCCGGTCGACCTCGTCCGGGTTCGGCACCGGGTCGCCGGCTGCCTGGGCCACGTATACCGGGCACATCTCGTTCTCGACCACACCGTCGAGTTCGGCGCGGTAACGGAAGCGGGGCAGCACCAGGCGAAGGTCGCTCAGGGTGAGTCCCAGCTCGGCCTGTGCCCGCCGGTGCACGGCGTCGGTCATCGGCTCACCTGGGCCGGGATGGCCGCAGAAGCTGTTGGTCCAGATACCTGGCCACGTCCTTTTTCGCAGCGAACGCCGCGACATTAGGAACTGCCCGCTACTGCTGAAAACGTAACAAGAGAACGCGAGATGTAGTGGTGTGTCATCGGTGTGAACGGTGCGTTTTTCCTGCTCACCGACGGCCCTACCCTCGTGATCGAGTAGCACGACGAGCTCCATACCACTCCCCCGCCAGCCGAATCTGTCGATTTCGCTCGCACAACAATCCACGGGAAATCGACTCCCGTCAACCCAGTACACAAACCGGTCAACACGGAAAATCGAGGATGAACGAAGTTGTGGGCCCCCGGACGGCGCCCGGATCCGCTACAGTCGATGCATGACCGGCCACGGCTGGTTACGCCAAAGAGGGCCACTTCACCCCCAATATGGACAGAGAGTAATCGTGCTTCGGCGACATCCGGCTGGGTCCTGTCGCTCCAGCCCGCGTGATCGGACACCGGTCACCTGCCGTCGACTTCGCCTCGATCGCACGGAGGACACATGACCGCCACCAGCGAGACCGACCGAGTCGTGCCCGGCCTCAACGTGCCCGCCCTCAGGGTCGAGGTGGAGAACACGATCGACAGCTTTCTGACAGCCCGGCGGGACATGAACGCCAGCCCGGAGTGGCGCGACGGGGTCGACGCCCTACGCGCCCTGGCACTCGCCGGTGGCAAGCGCACCCGACCGACGTTCTGCTGCCTTGGCTGGCGCGCGTTCGGCGGTGGCGACCACGCCGGCATCGTCGCGGCCGCCGCCGCGCTGGAACTGTTCCACCTCTTCGCCCTGGTGCACGACGACATCATGGACGACAGCGACATCCGGCGCGGAAAACCAACACTGCACGTGACGATGGCCGAGGCACACCGGCGGCTCGGCTGGCGCGGCAACCCGGAGCACTACGGCCGCAACGCGGCGATCCTCTGGGGTGACCTCTGCCTGACCTGGTCGGATGAGGCGTTCCACGGCTGCGGCCTGCCGCCGGAGCGGGTGTCGGCGGCGGCAGAGCTGCTCAACCTGATGCGCGTCGAGGTGCTGCTTGGACAGCATCTCGACATCCGCGGCGAGGCCGTCCCGGCGGACCTGGCCGCCTGCCTCACGATCCTGCTCTACAAGTCGGCGAAGTACACCGTGGAACGCCCACTGCAGATCGGCGCGATGCTGGCCGGCGCGGCCCGACCCGACGTGGAACGGCTTTCCCGCTTCGGCATCCCGATCGGCGAGGCATTCCAGCTGCGCGACGACATCCTCGGCGTCTTCGGCGACGATGCGGTCACCGGCAAGTCGGCCCTGACCGACCTGCGTAGCGGAAAGTCCACCGTGCTCATGGCGCTGACCGGAGACCGGGCGGACGCAGCCCAGGCCGCCGAGATCGCCCAGTGGCACGGCAATCCAAACCTCGGCGAGCGGGAAGCACAACGGCTACGGCACATCGTGCGGGAGACCGGCGCGTTACGGACGGTCGAGGAGATGATCTACACCCGCACCGACGAAGCGGTAGCGGTGCTCGACTCCCTGCCCATCGTCGGGGAGGCACGGGAGGCGCTGGCCGATCTGGCCCGAACGCTGTCGGTCCGGCGCAACTGACAGGTTATTCAACGCACGTCTCATGACCGGGGAGGGACGGGAATGACCGTTCACGACACCCAGCGAACGGTGCTGGTGACCGGGGCCGCCGGGTTCATCGGGCGACACCTCGTCGAGCACCTGACCAGCCAGGGTCGGCCGGTGATCGGCGTCGACCTGCGCGAGGCCCCGGCCTGGCCGGCGGATGCGGCGTCCGTCCGGCACATCGTCGCCGACCTGCGCACCACGAACATCCGCCCGCTGCTCGCCGGGGTCTCCTCGGTGGTTCATCTCGCCGCGTTGCCCGGCGTCCGGCCGTCGTGGGACCGCTTCGACGAGTACGTCGAATCCAACGTGCTCGCCACCCGCCGTCTCCTCGAGGCAGCCACGGAGACCGGCCTACGACGGCTGGCGATCGCCTCCTCGTCCAGCGTCTACGGCAACCAGGACGGGGCGATGACCGAAGACCAACTGCCCGCACCCATCTCCCCCTACGCGGTCACCAAACTGGCCGCAGAGCATCTCGCCCTGGCCTACGCGGCTCGCCCCGGCTCCGTACTGACCACCATGGCCCTGCGCTTCTTCACGGTATACGGGCCACGGCAGCGGCCCGACATGCTGATCTCGCGGATCATCTCGGCGATCCAGGAGGGCCGGGAAATCCGGGTGTTCGGCGACGGTTCGCAGCGCCGCGACTTCGTCTTCGTCAAGGACGCGGTGCGCGCGGTGACGGCAGCTCTCGACGCGCCCGGCCCGAGTCGCGTGTGCAACGTCGGCACCGGCGAGCAGATCTCGGTCGTCGAGATCATCGCCCTGATCAGTGAGCTGATGGGCCGCCCGGCGACAGTCCGGACCGAACCCCACCGGGCCGGCGACGTGGTGTCCACGCGCGCCGACACCACCCACACCGCCAGGGCACTCGGATTCCGCGCGTCGGTCTCCCTTCGAAAGGGACTCCAGGAGCACATCAACGCGGCGCGGAGCGACCCGATGCCCGTCGGCGCCTGATGGACCGCCGCCCCGCGCTGACCGTGGTCGTGCCGCACTTCCGCTGCGCCACGTACCTGGCGGAGTCGGTCACCTCCATACCCGGGCAGACGTATCGGGACCTGCGGCTCGTGGTCGCGGACGATCACTCGCCGGATGACGACTGAATCACCGTGCTCGCACCGCGGAAGGGCGGGCCGCGCAGCTCACCCTGCTGCGGGCGTCGCGCAACGTGGGGCCGCTGCGGCTGAGGAACGCCGTGATCCAGTCGGTGTCCACGCCGCGCGTCAGGCTCGCTGGTACGGCGTGGCCGCCCGGACCCGCATGTGCTTGCGCCGCCGTAGCCGCACGCTGGCCAGCACCGCCGTGACCAGGACCAAGCCAGCGCAGTACAGGGCACCGTGCAGCAGACCCTCGCGCAGGTACTCCGGGTCGCCGTCGCCGAGGCCGTAGGCCCCCACCTGCTGAGTCGACCAGAACGGCAGGGCCTTGGCGAGCTTCTGCCCCGGTTCGACGAGGAACTGCAACCCGGTGATTGAGATCAGGACGAGCGTGCCCTCCAGATCGTGCGGAGCCGCGGCGCTGATCAGTAGGCCCAGCGGAGCGGCGACCACGACCGTAAGCCCGAACTCGATGGCGACGGCACCCGGCCGCTGCAAATTGTTCTGGTCGACAAAGATGAGCACCCAGTACACCGCAGCGAGCGCGGCACCCAGGGTCAGTAGCGCGGTGAGCGTGCCGAGGTAGAGGTGCGCCGGCTGATAGCCGAGTTGGCGTAGGCGCCGTTCCACCGCCTTTGTGGTGTTGCTCAGGAACAACCCGGCCGTGCTCACGGCCCAGGCCAGACCCAGACCGGCGAAGCGAATCGCCTTCTCCGGATTGCCGTCGTGGCGGGCCATGTAGAACAGCAGTGGAACGAACGCGAGCAGCGCGAGGGCGACCCGTCGCCGGGCGAGGTCCCGGCCCATCATCTCCGCAATGGTGAAAAGCTTGGTCATGACTCGGCCTCCGCCTTCGCTCCGAGGTCGAGCACGGCGTCGACCCGATCGAGTGAATTCAACATGTGCGTGATGACAAGCGTCGACTTTCCGGCGTCACGGCGCTGTAGCACCCAGTCCCAGAAGTCGATGTAGCTGCCCCGGTCGAAACCTTGATAGGGCTCGTCGAGCAGCAGGATATCGGGGTCGGGCAGCGCTGAGAGGATGAGGTTGAGCTTCTGCTGGGTGCCGCCGGACAGGTGCCGGGCCTGTGTCGCCATGCCGCCGTCCCAGGCCAGGCTCTTCGCGAGCCGTCGGCCGGTCGCCTGGGCTTCATCCCGGCTCATCCCATGCCCGGCGCCGAACATCGCGAAGTGCTCGTCGGCGGTGAGAAAACCCATCAGCCCTGCCTGCTGGGGGCAGTAGGCCATGCTCTTGTCGACTTCGACCACGCCGCTGGACGGGCTGACCAGACCCGCGCAGATCTTCATGAGCGTCGACTTGCCGCAGCCGTTGGCACCGATGATGGCGACCACCTCGCCGGCGTGCACGATGAGCTCGACGCCCTTCAGGACGTGATTCTTGCCGTACCGCTTGTGAATGTTCGAGGCATGGAGTCGAATCGGTGTCGACGAGTTGCCCGCCGCTGGACCGGGCCTGATGGCGGTCACTTCCGAGGCGCTGTCACTCAAATCCATAGGTGCACCCTAGTGCACCATCACGCTCGGCAGGGGGACGATCACACTAGATCAAGCTGTCGCTCCCTGCAGCGCCACTTCGCGCTGGCTGGCTGGTCCTGCACATCAGGTCGAGTCAGCGGCGGCGTCCTTGCGCTTCTACGATTGGCCGCCAAGGGTGCTTATGCCGTCATACCGGCCTAGTGTGCCGAGTCATTGGAGAGTTGATTAAGAGCGACCGGCAATTGGGCGTGAGTTCGGTCAGAGGGTCAGACCAGGACAGCAAGCGGGCACAGGCATCAACGATCATGTGAGTTCTCTACGCTCCGTGATCGACGAGGATGCCCGTGCCCGTTATCCCATCATCGCTGTTGGAGCCCGTGTGGGTCCAGTTCGACGCGTTGCTGCCCGAGCGACCGGAGTTCGATCCGACCCACCCGCTGGGCTGCCACCGGCGGCGGGTGCCCAACCGGGTCGTGTTCGCTCACGTCGTTGACGCTCTGGTCCACGGCTCCGGATACGAACGCATCGCCACCGAGGTGTGCTCGGCGCACCATCCGCCGGCGCCTGCACGCCTGGGCGCAGGCAGGGCTGGGCGAAGAACTCCACGCCCTCGCCCTGGCCGCCTACGACCGCATGACCGGCCTGGTTGGCCGCCGTCAGCGTCGACGGGGCCATCACGAAAGCACCGTGCGGCGGCGACCGCGCCGGTCGCTCCCCGGTCGACCGGGGCAAGGGTGGCATGAAACGCTCGACACGCACCGACGGCGACGGTATCCCGCTCGGCCTGATCGGTACGAGCGCCAACCGCCACGACTCGCCGCTGCTGCGCGGCACCTTCGAAGCGTGCAGCACGCAACTGCGGCACCACTGGCCCACACAGGTCACCGCGCATCTGGACCGCGCCTACGACAACAACCCGACCCGCAGCCTGCTCGACGAGTTGGGCTTCGACGCCGACATCGCGCGCAAAGGCGTGCCCGCCCCTGTCCAGGTCGGCAAACGCTGGGTGATCGAGCGGTCGAACTCGTGGATGAACGGGTTCGGCAAGATCCGCCGCTGCACCGACCGCAACGCCTGTACGGTGCCAATACCTGTCGCACCTGCAGTGAGCTGGGGCTTCATGGGAACGAGGCACCTTCGTGGTCATGGTCTTCCAGCTGATCTATCTGATCGCGATCCGCCTGTTCGACGCTCTGCTCCTCGCGGCGCGCAGCGACCGCGCGGTGCTCGCGGAACTGCTGGCCCTGCGCCACGAGGTCGCGGTG
>NZ_JBICUP010000074.1:0-18424 GCF_043198215.1 Micromonospora sp. NPDC048830 | reverse complement strand
CGGTAGCTAAGCCTTCCAGCGCCGATGGTACTGCACTCGGGAGGGTGTGGGAGAGTAGGACACCGCCGGACATTCTTTCGTTCAGGGTCACCCCGATTCGGGGTGGCCCTGAACGCATTTCCGGGACCATGACACTGACCCCGGCCCCCCCGGCCGGCATCGACAGCGCGATGTCGGCGGCATGGTGGGGACGGGGCCGGCGGGATACCGCGATGTCGGCGACATGGCTGGGTCGGCGTCCCGCCCGGACCCCACGCCGGTCGCGCCCACGGACGCTGGGACCTGCGGACGGGACCTCAGGCGAAGCGGGACGGGTCGCCGGCACCGACCCGGACGATCTCGGGCTCGCCCTCGGAGAAGTCGACCACCGTGGTCGGCTCGGTGCCGCACTCGCCGGAGTCCACGACGGCGTCGACGGCGTGGTCGAGCCGTTCCTTGATCTCCCAGCCCTGCGTCATCGGCTCCTCGTCACCGGGCAGCAGCAGGGTGCTCGACAGCAGCGGCTCGCCGAGCTCGGTGAGGATGGCCTGGGCGACCACGTGCTCGGGGATGCGTACGCCGACGGTCTTCTTCTTCGGGTGCAGCAGCCGGCGCGGCACCTCCTTCGTCCCCGGCAGGATGAACGTGTAACTGCCGGGAGTGGCCGCCTTGACGGCGCGGAACACGGCGTTGCTGAGGTGCACGAACTGGCCGAGCTGCGCGAAGTCCCGGCACACCAGGGTGAAGTGGTGCCCGCTGTCGAGGTTCCGGATCTCCCGGATCCGGTCCATGCCCTCCTTGTTGCCGAGCCGACAGCCCAGCGCGAAGCACGAGTCGGTGGGGTACGCGATCAACCCGTCGCGGCGGATCAGGTCGACCACCTGACTGATGGTCCGGGGCTGCGGGTTGTCCGGGTGAACGTCCAGGTACTTCGCCATGAGCGGAAGCTTAGGCCGCCCCGTACTGTCGTCTTCCTGACACTGCCCCGGTCGCGGCAGGTGTCGACGGTCATCGTTGTCTGCATGGTTGGTCGGGTTGGCGGTGCGGCTGCCGAACCACTGCGCGCACGAGGGAATGCCGCGCACGACGCGGTCGCTCGGCGCCCCCCGATGCCGGGGCCCGTGCTGCTCACCGCGGTCACCTTCGTGGTCCTCGTGGTGCTCTTCGTCCTGGCCGCCGTGCACCGGCTCGTGGACGAGGACGGGTCGACCGGCGCGGCCGTGTTCTTCGCCGTCATGGCGGTCGCCTGCGCGGCGGCGGCGCTTGGCCTGTCCGGGCGCCGGCCGTGGGCGCCGGCATCGGCGTACGTGCTGTCCGGGCTGCTCGCCACGGCCTCCCTCGGCATGTTCGGCGCGATCACGATCGTCGGGGTCGGCCTGCTGGCCTGGGTGCTCTGGGCGCTCAACAGGCGGGCGTCGCGGGAGTGGCTGGCCGGGCCGCGGCGGCTCCGCTGACGCGGTGAGCCTGGCGCGGTGACCGGTCACCGGTGGGCGGGGCGGCCGGGGGAGGGCCGCCACCCCGCCGGGTCTCCGGTCAGCCCTGGACGGACGCCGCCCCCGATCGGGCAGCCGGTCGGCGAGGCGGCGGCGCAGCTCAGGCCGGGCCGGTTCAGGTAGCTGCGGGCGAGCCGGTCCCTGCCGAGGTACAGCTCGCCGGGCACCCCCAGGGGCGCGGGGCGCGTCCGCTCGTCGAGCACGTACACCCGGGCGTGCGGCAGGGGCCGGCCGGTCGGCACCGGTCCGGTGGCCGGCCCGTCGGCGGTCACCTCGAACGTGGCGACGCCGACGGTGGCCTCGGTGGGGCCGTAGCGGTTGAGGACGCGGGCCGGGCCGGCCGCCGCGAGGGGAACGATCCGGTCCAGGGGCATTGAAGCCAGGGATCGGCTTCGGCGCCGGTATCCGCTTGACGGAGTGAGTACTCACTCCGGTGCGGTGTTAACATGACAGAGGCACCAGCCCGGCGTAGAGCGCCGGGAATGAGCCCCGACGAGGGTCGGGAAATGATCGTGGCGGCGGCGCTTCCGCTGCTGGTCGAGCACGGCGCTGCGGTCAGCACCCAGCAGATCGCGAAGGCGGCCGGGATCGGCGAGGCCACGATCTTCCGCGCCTTCGCCGACAAGGACGAACTGCTGGACGCCTGCATGGCCGCCGCTCTGCGCAACGATCACGTCCTGGCCGAACTCGACGCCGTGCCGCTCGACCAGCCCTTGGCCGCCCGGCTGACCGAGGCGGCGACGACCCTGCACGCCTATCTGGAACGGATGGGCGCGGTGATCGGCGCGGTCCACGCCGCCGGCCGTCGGGGCGAGCGCGGCGTACCGCGCGATCGCACCGCGACCGGCGATCGGGCGGACGCCACCGAGCACACCCGGCAAGCGGTGATCCGGCTCCTGGAACCCGACCGGGCCGCACTGCGGCTCCCGGTCGAGAACCTTGCCGTCGTCTTCCTCGGCATGCTGTTCGGCCGGCGGGGGCTCGGCGGCGAGATCCCGACCGAGACCCTGGTCGACGTGTTCCTGCACGGTGTGGTCGACGGGCGGGCAGGTGCCCGATGAGTCGCCTACGCCGTGGCCGGCGCCGTCGGCCTGGCCGCTGTCATCTGGAGGATCGCGGTGCCGCTGCTCGGGCACCGGCTCATCGTCACAGGTGGGCCAGCCGGCCGCGAACCCTTGGACATCGGCCTGGCCCCGGTGGTGGTCATCGCGTTGCTCGCTTCCCTGGCCGGCTGGGCAGTGCTCGCGCTCCCGACGGCTGCTGCCCAGGAACGCCCGGCGTATCTGGACGATCACCGCCCTCGCGGTCCTGCTCATGTCCTTCGCACCACTGATGGCACCCGGCATGGACACCGCGACCCGGCTGACCCTCGGCGTCCTGCACGTCGCGGTCGCCGCCGTTCTGACTCCGGCCATGACCGGCACGACCGTCCAACCCGCCCTGTGCACCGCTGGAGAGACCGCATGACCATCACCTTGAACCACACCATCGTGCCCGCGGTCGACAACGAGACGGCCGCCCGATTTCTCGCCGACATCATGGGACTGACCTACTCAGGCAACGTCCGCCACTTCGCTCCTGTCCGCGTCAACGAGCAGTTAACCCTTGACTTCATGACCGTCGACGACCCGGTCGGACTGCATCTGGCGTTCGACGTGGACCCGGCAACCTTCGATCAGATCCTGGCCCGGCTGCAGGCCCGCGGCGTGCCCTACGGCAGCGAACCAGACGAGCCCGACAACGGCCGCACCGACCATCCCTTGTGCGCCCGCGGCCTCTACTTCACCGATGACGCCCGCAACCTCTACGAAGTCATGTCACCAGCATGACCGGGCCGAGCCGCCCTGGCCGTGCGGTCGTTGGCTGACTCATCTGCCGAATCAGAGGTCACCTCCCGGAGCGCGTCCGTCGAGGGTCGGCAAGACCGGTTTGAGGCGGAACGAGCCGGCGACCTTTTGCTGGTGGATCTCCTGGGTGGCCGGATCCCACGGGATGCACCAGCGCCCGCTGGGGCCCCGGCGGGCAGGTACCTGCCCGAGGCGCAGCCAGTTGTAGACGGCGTCGGCGGGGATACCGAGTTCGGCGGGGCCTGTTTGACGCCGACCTCCCCGTCCAGCCGGGTCAGGTCGGCGTTCGACCGGGCCGCCTTCGGCGACGTGCCGTGGCCGTGGTTCCCGCGCGGCGACGCGCCTCCCCTCGTCGCGGCGGGCGCCGAGGAGACGGCGGGCGCCGAGGAGACGGCGGGCGCCGAGGAGACGGCGTACGCGGAGTTCCGTGGCGGGCGGGACAGCGCCGGGCCGCCCACCTGAAGGCAGCGGGCGATGTGGCGGTCCGTCGAGGAGTTCGCGTCCCCCGCCGCGTACCGGGTGCTGACCCTGCCCCGGACCCTGGCCTTCTCCGCGCGGGCCGACATCGCCGTGCTGCGGGCGCTGCGGGCGGTCGGCGCGCTGGTCGCCCGGCACGAGTCGCTGCGTACCCGGGTTCGTCCGCGGAACGGGGAGCTGCGCCAGGAGGCGGCGTCGGCGGGACGGCTGCCCGTCCTCGTCCACGCCATGCCCCGGCCGGCGGACGACCCGGACGGCCGGTCCGCCGCGGCGGCGCTGGCCGCGCGGCTCGCCGAGCCGCGCTTCGACCACGCCGCCGAATGGCCGCTGCGGGTCGCGCTGGTCACCGTCGAGGACCGGGTACGGCAGGTCGTGGCGGTGTTCAGTCACTCCACGGTCGACTTCCACGCCGCCGAGATCGTGCTGCGCGACCTGCGGCTGCTCGTGCTGCGCGGGGCGCTGGACGCCCCGCCCGGCCTCCAGTCGCTGGACCTCGCCGAGCGGGAGCGGGGCGTCGAGCGGCGGCGCTCGGAGCGGGCGGTGGCGTACTGGATGCGGCAGTTCTCCGGGGTGCCGGCGTTCGTGGCGGACCCGGCGGGGCCTGGGCTGGCCCCCCGCCACGGGCGGGGCTCCCTGGTGTCCGAGGCGGCGCACCACGCGGCCCGGCTCGTCGCCGCCCGGCACGGCGTCAGCAGCTCCACGGCCCTGCTGGCGGCGATCGCGGCCGCGGTCACGGCGGACAGCGGGCGGACGGCTGCGGGCTGATCCTCATGGCGAACAACCGTTTCCCGCCCGGGTACGACGGTGCGGTCGGCACCCTCAACCAGATCGCGCTCTGCCGGCTCGACCTGGCCGACCGGCCGGGCCTCGTCGAGCTGCTGTCCCGGGCCAGGCGGGCGGCCCTGGAGGCCTACCGGCACGCCTACTGCGACCCGGCAGCGTTCGAGCGCGCCTTCACGGAGCTGGGCCACGACCACCGGAGCGTGCTGGCACCCCTGTGCTACCTCAACGACGTCCGGCTGTCGCAGAACGTCGGCGCCGGCGGGACGGGCCCGGACGAGGCCGCCCTGCGGGCGATGGCGGCCCGCGGCGCGTTCCGCTGGCTGGAGGGGCTGGACGGGTTCGCCTGGCGCTGCCGGATCCAGGTGCTCGACGCTCCCGGGGCGGTCGAGCTGGTGGTCACGGCCGACACCCGGTACCTGCCGCCGGAGCGGGCCGAGCGGTTGCTGCGCGCCGTCGAGGCGTTGTTGGTCGAGGCGGCGTTCCGGGACGTGCCCTGACCGTGGTCGCCGGCCCCGTACGCGGCGCCGCCCGCTGACGCCCCGGCGGCCGGGTTCTGCGACCGGCCTGCCGGCCGCGCGTCCATAACGCCGACGGTATGACCCAGAGCGGATGCCCGCTAAATACATAGATATCAATATGATGATCCGCAATCCTGAATCAGATGCGTTCACGAGGCGCGCCGGTCGTGATGCGGAGGAAACACATGGTTCGCTGGCGCAGACTCACCGGCCTCCTGGCCGCCGCGCTGGCCGCGGTGACCTCGGGCAGCCTCACCGTTGCGGCACCCGCCGCCGCGGCCGACGACACCGTCACGCCGTACGTCGTGGGCGGCACCCTCGCCGCCCAGGGCGAGTTCCCGTGGATGGTGCGGCTCTCGATGGGCTGCGGCGGCGCGCTCTACAGCCCCCGGCTCGTGCTCACCGCCGCGCACTGCGTGGGCGCCACCGGCACCAACACCAGCATCACCGCGACGCTCGGCGTGGTCGACCTCCAGTCCGCCAGCCGGATCACCCGCACCTCCAACTACGTCTACCGGGCGCCCGGCTACAACGGTGCCGGCAAGGACTGGGCGCTGATCCGGCTGTCCAGCGCGGTCACCACCCTGCCCACGCTGAAGATCGCCAACACCACCGCCTACGACAACGGCACCTTCACCGTCGCCGGCTGGGGCGCCACCTACGAGGGCGGCCCGCAGCAGCGGTACCTGAGGAAGGCGAACGTCCCGTTCGTCAGCGACACCACCTGCAACTCCTACTACAGCGGCGACATCATCGCCGCCGAGGAGATCTGCGCCGGCTACTCCAGCGGCGGCGTGGACACCTGCCAGGGTGACTCCGGTGGCCCGATGTTCCGCCGCGACGCCGCCGGCGCCTGGATCCAGGTCGGCATCACCAGCTGGGGCTACGGCTGCGCCCGGCCCAACTTCCCCGGCGTCTACACCCAGGTGAGCTACTTCGCCTCGGCCATCGCGTCGGCCGCGGCGAGCCTGGGCGGCTGACCGCAGCACCGAACGGGCGGCCCGGCTGGTCACCAGCCGGGCCGCCCCCGCGTGCCTCCCGGCCCCCCCGCTCGCGGGCCCGCGCCGGGGCCGGCCGGAGCCGTTCGCGCGCCCCGCGCCCGACGGCGGGAGCCGGCTTGGCCCGGCCGAATAGGATCGAGTCTCGTCGTTCGAGGGAGGGATGTCGACATGGGTCGGACGCTGCGGGTGGGTACGTCGGTTCTGCTGCTGCTCCTGCTCGGCGCCGTCGCCTGGTACGCCTCGTACGCCACCACCGTTCTGGTGTGGGAGCTGCGTAAACTCCTGCCCTGGCTGGCGGCGCCGGCCCTGCTGGCCCTGCTCGCCGGGGCGCCGGCGACGGCGCGACTGCTCACCCACCGGCTTCGCGGACGCAAGCCCACGCCCGCGGCCGGCGCCACCGTCGTTCTCGGCTGGCTGGGCGCCGCAGTCGGGCTGGCCCTGGGCGCGCTCTGGCTGGTCTACGGCGAATACCTCCAGGACCGGGCGTACGCGACCACCATGCGGGTGGTGACCGACCCGGTCCCGGAGTTGACCGCCCGCGCGCCGTACCTGGTCGGCAAGGCGCAGGCCGCGCCCAACCTGGGCGACGTCACCGGCGAGATCACGGACGTGAGTTACCTGCCCGACTCCGACAGGTTCGCCGTTCTGGTGGAACGGCGCGGCTGGCTGACCGGTTACGAGGTCGGCCTGGTGCAGGAGGTGCCGCTCGGCGGCCACAGCCGGGCGCAGCAGCGGTGCGCGTTCGACGTGTCCGCCGCCGACGCGCGGATCGGCGGCTGGTTCACCCACAACCTGGGGCGGAAGATCTCCGCCGAGCGGCGCTGGGTCCGGTTCTCCGCCGACGACGCGTACGTCTACTGCCAGGGCGACACCCCCGTCGTGGTGGTGCCGCTCAAGCGGCAGGCCGGCGTCCTGGTGGTGACCGAGCGGCCAGCCGGTGTGGCGCTGTACGACGGCCGGACCGGGCGGGTCACGATCGCCGACGACACGACGAAGGTGCCCGGGCCGTCCTATCCGATCAGCCTGGCCGCCCGGCAGCGGGAGGGCACCGCAGCCGTCGGCGGGTTCGCCGACTGGTGGTTCGAGCGCAGCGGCTGGGACGCCTCCGAGGACGGCGCCAACGAGGGCAACGAGTCGGAGTTCACCCTGCGCCACCGCGACGGCGGTGGACGCAGCGCGTACGTCACCCCGCTCACGCCGCAGGGCGAAGCCAGTTCCGTGGTGGCCGTGTCGACCGTGCCGACCCGGCACTCCGGCGGCGGTCTCGCCCCGCTGACCGTGCACCGTCTCAGCCCGACCTGGTCGTCGCCGCAGGCGATCGTCGCCCTGATCAAGGCCGAGTACCGGGACGTCTGCTGCTGGAACGACGACCAGGTGTTCGAGGTGGTGCCGACCGGGGGCAGCACGTGGACCGCCACGATCGGCAGTGAGCAGAGCATCCGGTACCGGGTGGAGGGCCGGGGCCAGATCGGCGGCCGGGAGGCGACCTGCCTGAAGAACGCCGACGGCAGCCTGGTCCGGTGCGCGTACGCCGCCCCCGGCTCGCCGGAGGAGGAGGAGTTGCGCCGCCGGGAGCAGCAGAAGCAGCAGGAGGAGGCGGCGAACGGCGGCGCGGGCGACCCGGGCGATCTGACCGCCTACACCGACGAGCAGTTGGCCGAACTGAACCGGAGGCTCTCCGACGAGGTCAACCGCCGCCTCAAGGAGCGGTAGCGGTCCCGGCCGGAGCCGCCCGCATCCCATCGACGTTTGTCTCCTTCGCCGGTTCTGGCTCCATCTGACGGTGACCGCCCCCGCCGGCGGTATCTGCCGCGCGGTGTCGCGCTCCTGAACACCGTCATCGCGTCGACCCGGTCCGCGAGTCACGCCGGGTCGGCGGTACCCCGTCGATGGGAGAAACCTGTCATGGGCAACGTAGGGAGACGCGTCCGCCGCTCGGCGCTGGCCGTGCTCACGGGCGCGGCGCTGGCCGCGGTGCTGACGGTCACCGCGGCCGGCGCCGCGCCCGTCGTGGCGCAGCCGGACAAGGCCGCCGCCGTGGCGGCCCGCACCGACGTCTACATCCGGGACGTCGCCGCCGACGTCGGCGTACAGCCGCACGGGTTCAATCCGCTGTGGGCCAGCCCCGACATCAAGGTCTGCCCGACCGCGGTCGAGTGCGCCGTCAGCCAGAACCCGATCGTCGGCGTCACCAACTACATCTTCGTGAAGCTGCGTAACCCCGGCCCGTACGGCTCGGGCACCGACAGCGGCGTGCTGCGGGTCTACCGGACGACGCCCGGCGGCGGCGCGGTCTGGCCGATCCACTGGACCCAGATCGGCGCGGCCAACGTGATCGTCCCGGCGGGCACCACGACGGTGACGATCCCGTGGAACGGGGTGCCGGGGCCGGGCCACTTCTGCCTGCTGGCCCGCTGGGTGTCGCAGACCGACCCGATGAACTTCGAGGGCCCGGACGTCAGCATCAACACCCGCTACAACAACAACATCGCCTGGCGCAACGTCGACTCGGTGCGGATCATCGTGGGCGGGCCGGTGATCGTGCGGCCGTTCGCCATCGGCAACTCGCTGACCGTGCCGGCCAGGAGCGACCTGGTCTTCGCCCAGCCGGGCGAGCCGTTCCAGGGCGTGGGCGGCAGGGTCTTCGCCGACCTCGGCCAGACGCTGTTCGAGCGCTGGCGGGCCGGCGGCATGGTGGGCACGGGCGTCCGCCCGGTCGGCGGCACCCAGGTGGAGATCGTGGACCCGACAAAGGCCAGCATCGGCAACCTGCTGCTGAACCCCGGTGAGCGGGTCGAGTTCTCGCTCGGCTTCACCGCCGCCGTCGCCTCCGCCAAGGAGTTCGTGCTCGACGTGACCCAGTTCGGGCCGGACACGAGCGGCGCCGAACGGGCCGACCTCGGTGGCGTGGAGTACCTGATCAACGTCGGGGACAAGTAACCTCGCCGCTGCGGGCGGGGGCGCGGGCCGGGTGGCCCGCGCCCCCTTTCGCCGTGTGCGCCCGGGTCAGCGTAGGGAGACCCAGGCGGTGGCCACCGCGTACCCGGCCGTGCGGGCGCGGAGCTGGACCGGGCCGGGCGGGGGAGCGGCCAGCGAGAAGAAGCCGACCGCGTCGACCGGGGCCTCGTCGTACGTGCCGGACGCCGTCTGCGCGCTGACCCGGCCGCCACGCGGCGGGGAGAGCTGCCCGACGATCCCGGCCGCGCTCACCTCGACCTCCAGCACGACCGGGCCGCTGCGGAACGACAGCGTCCGGGTCGAGCCCGCCGACCGGGTCAGCCCCGCCGGCTCGGCGTCGCACGCCGAGTCGAACGTCAGCTCCGCCAGCGTCAGCTCCGCGTCCACGTTCCGCCAGGCGAACGCGGCCCGCGCCGCGGTCAGGAACTCCTCCGGGACCGGCCCGGCGTCCCACAGCGCCGCGCCCAACTCCGCGGTCAGGGCGTCGTCATCGACCGGCGGCCACTGCTCCATCGCGTTCACCCCCGTTCGTGCGAGTGGCAGGCGTCCCGAGGTACGGGGCGAGTGCCGGGCAGTCGCGCAGCCGGCGCAGGCAGCGGGCCTGGGTGGGCCCGATGCTACCGACCGGCACGCCCAGCCGCTCGGCGATCTCCCGGTAGCTGGGCGCCGGGTCGGCCGTCAGCAGGGCCAGCAGCGCCTGGCAGCGCGGCGGCAACTGCGCGAAGCCCTCCCGCAGCGCCTGCCGCCGCTCCGCGCGCAGCAGCTCCTCGTCCGGCGCCGCCGAGTCCGCGGCGCGGGAGAAGCCGTGGTACGCGTCGAGCGCGTCGTCGTACGGGTCGAAGGGCTGGGTGCGCCGGCCGAGGCGGGACAGCCGGTAGCACTCCCGCCGCGCCGTCGTCGCCAGCCACGCGGCCAGCGCCTCCGGGTCCCGCACCCGGGCCAGGTGCTCCACCAGGCGCAGCCAGACCGTCTGGTTGACATCGGCGGCGTCGGCGCGGCTCAGGTCGTACGACCGGATCACCGAGTACACCAGCGGGGTGTACCGGCGGACCAGTTCGCCCCACGCCGACTCGTCCCCGCCGGCGGCGGCGGACACCAGGCTGGTCGCGCTCCGGTCGGTCACGACGACACCGCCCGCCCACGGTGCCGATGATTCGCTCGCTCACGCTCGCTCATGCCACCACCTCGCTGCGCTCGGCGTCGGCATGAGGCGTTGTCGCACGGTGCCGATGATTCGCTCGCTCACGCTCGCTCATGCCACCACCTCGCTGCGCTCGGCGTCGGCATGAGGCGTTGTCGCACTGTGCCGATGATTCGCTCGCTCACGCTCGCTCATGGCACGAGCACGCCGTAGTCGGGGTGCCAGCGAGGTGCCGCGAGCAGCGCCAGGCGTGCCGCGTCGGCGCTCAGGCCGCCGGCGGTCATCATGGCCGCGAGCCGGCCGGAGACGTAGGCGGTGGCGAACGAGGTGCCCGCCCAGGCGGCGAAGCCGTGGAAGGCCCGGGTGGGCAGGCCGGGCAGCGGAAGTTGCCCCTCGACGTACGTGCTGTCGCGCTCGCCGACCGCGCAGGCGTCGATCCAGGGCCCGAATCCGCTGTAGACGGCCGGCACGAGGCCGCCGGAGCCCTGGCTGAGCGCGGCGACCGCGACGACGCGGGACAGAGCCGCGGGCCAGACCGGGCGGCTGGTGCCGGCGTTGCCCGCCGCCGCGACCACGGCGCTCGTCGCGGGCAGCGCGGCCACGGCGTTGGCCAGGGGCAGCGAGGGCTGGTCGTCCTGGGTGAATCCGCCCAGGGACAGGTTGACCACGGAGACCTCCGGCGCGAGCCGGCCCATGGCGGCCACCACCGATGCCTCGTCGCCGACGCCGGTGGCGTTCAGCGCCTGCTCCGGGTCGACGCGTACCCCCGGCGCGGCCTGCCGGACCACCCCGGCGACGAAGGTGCCGTGCCCGCCCTGCGGGGCGAGGACGTCGGTGTGCACGTACAGCGGGTCCTCGTCGTCGGCCTGCGGCACGTACGCGCCGCCGAGCCACTGCGGGTGGAAGCCGCCGGCCAGCTGCCAGATGCCGGTGTCGCAGATCCCCACCGTGACGTCCTTGCCCTCACCGAGCCGGGCGCTGTCCGGCGGCGGCAGCGCGGCGGCCACCGCGGGCGGCCCGCCCGGGTTGCCCATGATGTTGCCCAGACCCAGCAGCACGTGGTGCGGCTGGACCTTCGGCACCGGCTGGCCGGGCCACTGCTGGGGGTCGCGCAGTACGGTCACGACCCCCGGGATGTCGGTCTCCCGGTCGAACAGCAACCGGGTGACGCCCGCGAAGCCGGCCCCCACGGTCACCACGTAACCTCGGGTGCGCAGCCAGGCGACGACCCGCTGGACGTCGGCGTTCGCGGCCAGCAGTTGCCGGGGCCGGTAGAGGAACTCCCGACCGGTGGCGGTGTGCCGGCGGACGTTCTTGTCGGCCGCCAGCGCCTCGTCGAACAGCCGCTGGTAGGCGGCGTCGTCGGCGCCGTCGCCGAGCGCGGGGACCGGGCGCAGCCCGGCGCCGAGCGGCACCGCCGCCGCGGCGAGCGCGGACGCCGCCAGCAGCCGGCGTCGGGAGAGCCGGCCGGTCGGGCGCGGCGCGGTGGGGTGGTCAGGCGGCACGGGTCCTCCATGTGGTCGACAGGAGCGCCCGCCGGTAGCCGGCGCGGCCGAATTCCCCGGGGCATCGCCGATTCTTCCAAAGCATTGTTCAAAGTCAATGAGCTGCATGGTGGGCGCGGATTTCCGACAATTCCGCGTCGGTCGTCGACGTTGACGGGCCGCCGTCCGTCGTGGACTCTGTTGGGCATGCCCGACAGCACCGGTTCCGGTGCCGGGGCGGCCCAGGCGGCGCTCGACGCCGTCCAGCGCTACCCGCGCGAGGCGATCGCGATCGCCCAGCGGGTGCTTGCCGCCGGCCCCGCCGTCGGCGACGACGAGCGCTCCACCGCCGAACGAGCCATCGGCCTGGCCCTGCGGGAGCTCAACGACCTGCCCGGTGCGCTGCATCACCTGCGCCGGGCGGTGGGGGCCGCCGGCACGCCCCGGGTCCGGGCGCTGGCCCGGATGAGTCTGGGCTTCCTGTTGGCCAACGCCGGCCGCACGGGCGCGGCGCTGCGCGCCGTGACCGCCGCGCTGCCCCAGCTCGCCGGCTCCGACGCGGGGCGGGCCCGGATGCAGCGGGGCGTGGTGCTGCACTATCGGGGGCGGTACGACGAGGCGGTGCGCGACTACGGCCTGGCCATCGACATTGCCCAGCGCGAGGGCGATCTGCTGCTGGAGGCGCGGGCGCGCAACAACCGCGGGCTGCTCAACGCCCTCTGGGGCGCCGCCGGCGGCACGGAGGACGACCTCGCCCGGGCGGCGGCCATCTTCGGCCAGCTCGGGCTGGACCTGGCGGCGGCCGATGCCCGGTGGAACGGCGGGATCGCGGCCGGCCAGCGCGGCGACATCGCCGGCGCGCTGCGCTGCTTCGCCGCCGTCGACGAGGAGTACCGGCGGCTCGCCGTACCCCGGCCGGCGCTGCTGCTGGACCGGTTCGAGCTGCTGCTGTGGGTGCCGCTGGTCGACGAGGCGGTCGAGGTCGCGGCGGCGGCCGTACACGAGCTGCGCCGCCGCGGCATGGCCTCGGACCTCGCCGAGGCGCTGCTGGCGCAGGCCCGGGCGGCGCTGCTCGCCGGCGACGTGGACACCGCGACCAGCGCCGCCGCCGCGGCCCGGGCCCGGTTCCGTCGCCAGGGCCGCCGCACCTGGGCGGCCTTCGCGCGGCACGTCGAGCTGCGCGCCGAGTACCGCCGGGGCACCCGCTCGGCGCCGCTGCTCACGGCGATGGTGCGCACCGCCGACCAGCTCGACGCCACCGGGTGGCCGGGCCCGGCGCTGGCCACCCGCATCGAGGCGGGCCGGCTGGCCGCCGTGCTGGGTCGCCCCGGCCAGGCCCGGGACCTGCTGGCGGTGGCCGCCCGGGCCCGCCGCCGCGGCACCGCCGACCGGCGGGCGCAGGGCTGGTACGCCCTGGCGCTGTCCCGCCGGCTCGCCGGCGACGACCCGGGCGCGGCCCGGGCGCTGCGTCGGGGGCTGGCCGTGCTCGACCGGCACCGCACGTCGCTCGGGGCCACCGAGCTGCGTGCCCACAGCGGGACGCACGGGCAGGAGTTGGCGGCCGAGGGCCTGGACGTCGCGGTCCGGGCCGGCTCCCCGGCCCAGGTCCTGGCGTGGGCGGAGCGGTGGCGCGCCAACACGCTGCGGATGCGCCCCGCGCTGCCCCCCGACGACCCCGACCTCGTCGCGGCACTCGCCGAGCTGCGGCTGGTCAGTGGGCTGATCGAGGACGAGGTGCTCGCCGGCCGCCCGGCGCACGCCCTGCGCGGCCGCCAGGCCCGGCTGGAGCAGCGTATCCGGGACCTGGCCCGGCGGGTGCCCGGCGGGGGCGACGTGGTGACCCCACCCGGCGTGGGCACCCTGGCCGAGCGGCTCGGCTCCCGGGTGCTGGTCGAGCTGGTTGCCCACGGCGACCGGCTGCGGGCGGTGCTGATCCGCGACGGCCGCGCCGGCCTGTACGAACTCGGCCCGCTCGCCGAGGCGGCGGACCTGGCCCGGCGGCACCGGTTCGGCCTCCGCCGGCTGGTCACCACGGGCGACTCGGCCGACGCGCGGGCGGGGGCCGCGCACGCCGCGGTGGCCCTGGACCGCCAGCTGTTCGACCCGTTGCGTCGGCGCCTGGCGGACCGGGACCTGGTGATCGTGCCGGTCGGGGCGCTGCACGCGGTGCCCTGGTCGGCGCTGCCGACGTGCGCCGGGCGGGCGGTCACGGTGGCCCCGTCGGCCACCGTCTGGCTGGGGGCGGACCGGCGGGCCGCGCCGGCGGGACCGCCGGTCCTGGCCGCCGGCCCGCGTCTGCCGGCCGCGCACGCCGAGGTACGCCGGCTCGCGGAGGTGCTGCCGGGGGCGCGGACGCTCGCCGGGCCGGCCGCCACCGCCGCCGCGCTGACCGCGGCACTGGACGGGGCCGGGCTGGTGCACATCGCGGCCCACGGCACGTTCCGCGCCGACAACCCGCAGTTCTCCACGTTGGAGCTGGCCGACGGGCCGCTGTTCGCGTACGAGTGGGAGCGGGTGGCCCGCCCGCCCGGCTGCGTGGTGCTGTCCGCGTGCGACTCCGGCCTGACCGGGGTGCGCCCGGGCGACGAGGTCATGGGGTTCACCGCGGTGCTGCTGGCCCTCGGCGCCCGGTGCCTGGTCGCCACCGTGCTGCCGGTGCCGGCCGACCCCACCACCGCGCTGATGCTCGACCTGCACCGGCGGATGCGGGCCGGCGCCGGGCCGGCGCAGGCCCTCGCCGACGCGCAGCGGGCATTCGTCGCGGCCGGCGACGCGTCCGCCCGGGCCACCGCGGCGGCCTTCGTCTGCTTCGGGGCCGGCTGACCGGAGCCGAGCTGGTCCGCCCCCTGCGCAGGGGGCGGACCAGCTCGGCTGGCCCGCTCAGTGCTTGCGCTGGCAGAGGTCCACTCAGTGCTTGCGCTGGCAGAGGTCCACTCAGTGCTTGCGCTGGCAGGGTACGCAGAAGCGGGCGTGCGGCAGGATCTCCAGACGCTCGGTCGGGATGGCATTCCCGCACCGCTCGCACGAGCCGTAGGTGCCCTCGGCGATCCGCCGCAGCGCGTCGGTGATCTGCTCCAGGCTCTGCCGGGTCGTCGCGATCAGCGCGACCTGGGTGTGCGGGTCGGACGGGTCGCCGGTGTCGGCGGTCAGTTGGGTCAACCTGGCCGTCTGCGCCTCGAACTCGCTGGTCAGTGTCGTGCGCAGCGCGTCGATCCGGCCGCTGTCGGTGGGCGTGCTCATCGTTGTCACCTTCCGGAAAAGAAAAAGGGCCGAAGCGGTTTCCGCTTCGCCCTGTGGCCGTTCCTCATGAGACGAACGGCTCCGGAGGGCTCCGGCCGGCCGGGGCGGGGCTCGGCAGCCCGTAGGTCGGCGCGACCGCGCGGGACGCCGCCGGCCGGAAGGCGGGAACGAGCTGACCGGCGGCGGGCGGGCAGGCGACACCGGCCGGTGTCACCGAGGCGACACCGGCGCGGGACGCGCCGGCCGTGGTCATCCGCTCACCATAGGCGAGCGCGGCAAGGAGTCAACCCCGTTACGTCGTCCGTGGCGTGTCGGTCAGCCCGCTTCCACGCCGGATCGCCGGGAAAGCGCCCTCGTTAGGCTGGTCGCCATACCTGCCGTGCTCAGGCGGCCGGCCGCCGCCCCGTCCGAACCACCGGGCGTCGCCGATCGGTTCGCCCGGGTCGTCCGGTCCCGCCCGTTCGAGATCGCCATCGTCGTCGTCATCATGGCCAACGGGGTGGTGCTCGGCCTGGAGACGTACCCGCACCTCGGCGCGGCCCGGCCGGCCCTGCGCTGGCTGGAGTGGTCGTTCCGCGTGATCTTCGTGGCGGAGATCGCCGCGCGGGTGCTGGCGTACGGCCGCCGGCCGCAGGACTTCTTCCGGCACGGCTGGAACGTCTTCGACTTCCTCGTGGTCGCGGCGATCTTCCTGCCCGGCCTGCACGGCGACTCGGCGTTGCTGCGGGTGCTCCGGGTCGCCCGGGTGCTGCGGCTGGTGCGCTTCTCCCCGGGCCTGCGGACGATCGTCGCGGCGCTGCTGCGCAGCCTGCCGGGCGTGGGCGGCTTCCTCGCGCTGGCCGTGGTGACCCTGTACGTCTACGGCATGGCCGGCTGGCTGATCTTCGCCGACACCTATCCCGAGCAGTACGGCGACATCGGCCGCTCGCTGCTGACCCTGTTCGTGCTGCTGTCGCTGGAGACGCTGCCGGACCTCGTCGAGCAGGGCATGGCGGTGTCGCCGTGGACGCTGCTCTACTACGTAAGCTTCGTCGTCATCACCGTCAACCTGCTGCTCAACATCCTCATCGCGGTCATCGTCAACTCGATGGAGGAGGCCCGCCGGCTGGAGATGACCGAGCGGCTGGCACCCGGGTACGACGAGGACGGCGACGGGGTGCCCGACGAGGTGGACCGGATCGCGCTGACCCAGCGGCTCGACGACCTGCGCGCCGTCATCGCCGAGCTGGAACGGGAGCCACGCATCGACCGCGACGAGGCGGGCGGGCGGACGCACCGCGACGGGGAGCGGCGAGTCGGCCGCTGACGAGCGGACCACGATCAGTGCGTACGAGTCAGCCTGGCCGCGACCTCGAACGCCGTCGTCCACGGAAAGACCTTCTGCCGATCGTTGCCGCTGCCGGGTGGGTGGGGCTCCCATCCTTCGTCGCGGCCGAAAAGGACCCGTACGCGCTCGTGGCGAAGGTGCGCCACGGCGCGCTGGAAGGGTGCGCGGGCGGCCAGGGCGGCGTTCACGAACGGGACGATCACGGTCGGCACCTGACGCCCGATCAGCTCCGCCACGGCGATCATGGCGTAGTTGTCGGCGATGCCGAGAGCGATCTTGTTGATGGCGTTGTAGGTCGCGGGGGCGATGACGAGTGCGTCAGCGGCGGGGAGCGAGCGGCGTGCGCCGGGAGACGATCTGTAGGTGGACCGGATTGGATGTCCGGTGAGCCGCTCAACCGCAGGGGCGTCGATGAAGCCGAGCGCACTGGGGGTGGCCGTCACCGCCGCTGTCCAAGACCCTTGCGTGGCGGCGACGATCAGCTGTGCCACGTCTGCGGCGGGCCCGGCGCCGCAGACGACGATTTGCAGGTGCCCGGCGTTCATAGTTGGAACCCGGCGTGCTGGGCGAAGTCGAGGACCGCGGTGCGGATCTGCCCTCGCGTGAGGACCGCGAGATCACTGGCGATGCGTTGAACCGCCGGCCGACAACGGATCTCTTCGGGCGCCACCTCGTACGCGGTGCGCAGCGCGTTCAGGCCGTTCTCGTACCGCCCCCACCGGGTGTAGGCGCGGGCCACGTCGACGAACAGGGAAGCCTTGCGTTCGGCGAGGCGGATCTTGTCCAGTGGCACCTGGCGGGCGAGGGCGATGGCGGAGCCGGCGTCGCCCAGGGTCAGGGCGACGTTGACCCGGTGCAGCAGGACATTGGTGGCGCCGAAGCCGGTCCAGCGATCGTTACCGTCGTAGCCGAGTCGCGCGGCAGCGCGGGTGGCTTGGTCGAGCATGGCTTGCGCGCTGTCTCGGTTCTCGGCGCGGGCGGCTGCGATCGCACCGCGGAGCAGCCGGGCGCCGTAGACGGCCATCGCGTCGGCGGAGGCGAGTCGGGTGTCCCGTTCGAGGGTGTCGGCGGTGTTCTCGGCGAGGAGTGCTGCCTGGTTGGTGTGGCCGTTGCTCATCAGGGCGTGGGTCATGATCCGCGCGCTTGCGGCAATCGCGACCGGGTCGTGGCTGGCCGCGCCGGCGCAGGTGCTTCTCTCAGCCGCTACCAGGGCCATTCCCTGGTCGCCGACCTTGAGCAGCACGCTGCCGACGACGTGGTAGAGGTCGCCGGCCAGGGCCTCGATTCGTGCTCGCTGTTCGGCCGTGACGGCTGCTCGGATCGGTTCCAGAGCGGGCAGTAGGGTCACGAGCCCGCGAAGAACCTGCTCGTACCGGCAGGCCTGGTAGTCCGTCTTCACGCTGGCGACGTCCCGCGCGAATTGCCAGAGGGGCAGTGCAGCCGGCTCGGCGCTTCGAGACGAGGGTGAGACCAGCGCGTCGAGCAGCGGCGCGATGCCGGGCAGGGCGCTGATGCCGCTGACGGTCGCACCTGTCAGGAAATCTCTGCGCCGCACGTCACCGTCCAAGTTGAAGCCGTGATTCCCGCTCCCGCCAGCATCGATGTGCCTACCGGCGCCTGGCAGTGTCCCGGCCTGCGCGAGCGCACCGTTGATGCCTGACTCCAGCAGTGCTTCGAAGCGTTCCCGAACGTCTGCGGTGGCACGCGCCAGCACCGTGTCCAGCGCGGCCTGCATGTCGGCACGCAGGTGGACCTTCTCACCCTGGCTGCTCCACTTGGCCACCGTCCGTCGGGCCGCGCCGAGGTGTTCGGCGAAGTTGGTGACGCTCATCCGCAACGCCTGCCGCAGGGCGTTTGCCTCTCGGCCGGTCCAGGTGGTCACCGCGGCCATCGCACGTCCTCTCCTGGGCGTCGTCGGCCCGACGATCGTAACGGCACGTGGCGTGCTGGTAAGTGCACCATGAGTGCACCGCCGCGACATTCCCGTACGCCGCGCTCTCGGGCGAGCCTGAATGCGCTGGTGCGCCGCCGACAGCGAGCAGCCCGCCAGCGGGTCATCGCAGCCTCACGCCAGGGAGCTTGAGTTAACGATCCCCACGGATAAATCCGGGGGATTTTCCTCCGGGGCCAGGCCCTGGATTCCCAGCTCGGACCGCACCTGATCCACCGTCCCGGA
>NZ_JBICUP010000073.1:0-19480 GCF_043198215.1 Micromonospora sp. NPDC048830 | reverse complement strand
CCCGTCGATCACTGAGCGTAGAGAACTCCGATGATCGATGTCCCGTGCCTGTTTGCTACTCCGGGTACCTACCTGTCCGGATCCTGGGTGCCTATCGCCGGTCGCTCATAGTCCGCAAATCTGGGGCTTGAGTTGGGCAAACACTGGTTGGCCCGGTGACATGGCGTGTCACTAGGCCGAAATGTTCGTGCTGGTCAGGCGGTTGCGGGCGTCGCGTCGATGATGTGTGGCGGCTCGGTGATCTTCAGTTTGGCGAACAGGGACTTCTGGGGCTGGGGCAGCTCGGTGCGCTGGCAGAAGGTCCCGGCGGGGCCGGTGAACACGCCGGCGTGCGGCCGGTCAGGACGTCGACCAACTCCGAAAGTGGAACTCCGGCGGCATCGCAGCCATCCTCGACACCCGCGGCACCTCAGACGAACTTGCCGAGGTCGTCGCTCTGATTCGCGGCTGACCGCTGAACCGATACGGCGTCAACCCCACTCGCGACGCCGCACTGCCCGACATCGGCCTGACGATGACCACGAGGTGATCTGGCATGCCGAGCACGACCATCAGGTCAAACTGCGGCTGCGGCGATACCGCCCTGGCCAGCGAAGGCCAGGAAAGCAACGCTGAGGTGGACTGATGAGCCGACCGGTGTGCCTGCTCGACGTCGATGGAGTCGGAGTCGTCAACGTCGCACGTCCAGGGTGGGGTGCTGCCCCGCGTAGCGGCAACGCCTACTCCGGTGCCACCGCCTACCGCATGCGGTGGGCACCGGCGTTGATCGAACGCATCCGCCTGCTGCAGCCGCAGCGGCAAGATCGAAATTCGGTGGTGCAGCACCTGGTGCGCCGAAGCCGAACAGATCGAACGACTCTTCGGCCTCCCCCAGCTGGAACGTTCCTGGTACCACCAGGTTTCCGCCGCCACAGCCCCAGCCGCGAAGCTGAACGCCGCCCGCGCTGTCCTTGACCAAGGGCGGCACCTGGTCTGGACCGATGACACCGAGGCACCCACCAGCGGACCGATCCACGAGGAACTGACCCGAACCGGCCGAGCACTGCTGATCGCGCCCTCGCCCCGCCGCGGGCTGCAACCCGAGCGCCTCGACGCCATCGAGGCGTTCACCGCCAACGCCGTCGCGGCCAGCACCGCCGCCCGGGACGAAGCGCTCCTCCGGGCACGCCGTCTCCTCGGCGACGACAGCTCGTGAGAGCCTTCACCACCGTCAAAGCAGGCTAGAACGCTGGCGCTCCGCCCCACGAACTGAGCGGACCGGACCGGCCGACCCCACCACCCAGCCGAGCCCCGGCACCAGCAAGAGCTCCGGCTCGCGACCAGGCCCGCCGCTTCGGGCGGCGGAGTCCAGGGCTGCTCCCCCACCAGCCACACGAAGCGACAGGACCTCATCCGGGAAAGCCGGTCAACGGCCAGCGGTCGTCGGTCAGGGAGCCGAGGTTCCTCCCGTCGTGTGTGCCGTGGTGGGCGGCCGTGGACGGCAAAACCCTGCATGGCCCCCGCACCACAGCGGGCTTCACGCCAATTTGTCCATGTTGTCCTTGTAGATCGCGAGCAGGCGATAGATCCAGTGCACGAACTTGGTGTACGGCGCGATGGCGAAGGCGACGATGACCGCGGCCAGGTGCGCCACCAGGACCGGGCCGAACAACGGGTTGGTTCGCAGGAAGAGGGTGAGCAGCCCGGTCACCGACAGGATCAGCAGCGCCCACAGCAGACCGTAGTCGGCTCGTCGCATCGACGGCGTGCCGAGTTCCGGGGCGCTGCGCCGTTTGAGCAGCATCAACCCCGCGCAGCCGACGACCATGCCGAACCCGCCGACGGTCCCCGTGATGACCGGCACGGACAGGTACGGGTACGGCGGCATCAGGTGCAGGAACTCCTGCATGAACGCGGCCGAGGTGGTGGAGACCAGACAGAGGCCGAACCCGTAGGTGACCGCCAGGTGCAGGCGACGCCGTTGTGGGCTCGGCACGTCGGCGGGATAGTCGCAGTCCTGGCCGCCACCCCGCATGTGCCGCAACTGCACTCCCTGAACCAGGGTCCGCGCCCACACTCCAGGCCGGGTGAGGTCCCGCAGCCTGCCGTGGGTGTCGCGCCAGTAGCGCGACACCGCCGCCGCAAGTACGACGATTGTCCAGAGGCTGGGCGCCGCCACCACGGCCACCATCACGAGGTGCGGAAGGATCTCGTACGGCGAACCCGGGTTCGGACCCGTGGAGTTCCCTGCACCGCCGGTGAGGGAGCTGAGCACCACGAGCAGCGCGAAGATCGCCACGAACCAGCCGGCGACGCCACGCCAGCCGTGCATCCAGCCGGGCACGGTGGAGGGCCACACGTAGCTGCGGTACGTCTCCTCCCGTACCTGTGCGAACACCTTCGGCGGATTCAGGTCGAACTCGTGCGGCGGGGTGTACATGCAGGCGCTGAAGCAGTCCCGGCAGTCGTGGCACAGATTGGCCAGGTGGGTGATGTCGCCCCGGGTCAGTGTGCTCCGCAGCTCGAGCGCCGGCCAGACCGGGCAGTATCCGGCACAGTACCGGCAGGAGTTGCAGACGGTGAGCTGCCGCTCGGCCTCGGCGAACAGGTCATCCACGGGCATGGCGCGCCGCCTCTCGACCGGCGATGCGTCCCCACACCGTTCCGATGGTCATCCCGAAACCGGCCAGGTACCCGGTCGACAAGATGTTTCCTGACATGATCTCCCCTGCCGCGAAGACGTTGTGGAACACGCCGCCGTCCTGGCGCCGGACGTGTGACTGTTCGGTGACCGCCACACCGAGGTAGGTGAAGGTGATCCCCGGCCGCATCGCCACCCCGTAGAACGGCGGCCGGTCGATGCGCTGGGCCCAGTTGCTCTTGGGCGGATCGAGGCCGACCGTGGACAAGTCGTCCCGCTCCGCCATCGTGAACCGGCCGCCCGGGCCGCGGTCGACCGCCGCGTTGTACCGGGCGACGGTCTCCTCGACCGCAAGCGGATCAAGGTCGAACCGCGAGGCCAACTCGCTGATGCTCCGCGCCGCGGACACCCCGTACATCGGGGGAAGGAACAGCCCGTGCACCTTGCTGTCCCACAGGGAGTACGCGATCTGATCGGGTTGCACCGCGATGTTGCGTCCCCAGATGGCGTACCGCTTGGGCCAGATGTCCTCGCCCTCGTCGTAGAACCGCCGCCCATCCCGGTTGACCACGATTCCGAACGGGATGGTGTCCAGCCGGGTGGCGATGCCCCCGTCGAATTTCGGGCTGCGTGCGTCCACCGCGATGGCATGAAAGCCACGTTCCTCGCCGGCTCGTTCCGCGCCGGCGTCCAACAACTGGGCGAGGACCGTTCCGTCGTTGTACTTCGGGCCGCGCACGTGGTAGTTCAGCACGGCGTCGCCCCAGTACCGCCGGAGCCAGTCGATGTTCGCCTCGAAGCCGCCGCTCGCGCAGACCACCGCCTTCGCGCGTACCCGCCGCCACCCCTGAGCCACCCGGACGACGATCTCGGTGCAGGCATCGCCCGTGAAGCCCAACCGCTCGACGCTCGCCTCGTACAGGATCACGATCCCGGCCCGCTCGGCCGCCCGGTAGTAGCCGTTCATCAGCGCCTTGCCGCCACCGAGGAAGAACCGGTTGGTACGAGCCAGGGCCAGGGTTCCGGTCAGCGCGGGCTGCCAGCGCACGCCGTGGTCGGTCATCCAGCGAGGTACGGTCTCCGACTCCCGTACGGTCAACGCGGCCAGCGCCTCGTTGCTCGGCCCGGTGCCGACGCCGCCCAGATCGGTCCACAACTCGTCGTAGGGGTAGCGGCCGGTGTAGTAGGCGTCGGTGTAGTCGTGGACACAACGGATGTTGCGGGTGTGCCGGCTGTTGCCGCCGCGGAACACCCTTGGCGCGCGCTCCAGCAACAGCACCCGGGCGCCATGGTCACGGGCGCTGAGGGCACTCACCAGGGCCGCGTTGCCGCCGCCGATCACGACGACGTCCCACTGCTCGTCCAACGCCCCGTTCCGGGCTGGGGCGAAATCGTTTGGCGAGGTGATCATGACAGGTGGTCCAGTACGGCGCGGGTGACCGCGCGGGTGCCGCCGCGCGGGCACCCGGTCGGCTCGATCTGGACGGCCCCGTCGGCGAGCGCCGACTCGACGGCCCGGCGGATACGTCCGGCCGCCTCGGCCGCGTCCAGATGCTCGAGCAGCATTGCCGCGCTGAGAATCTGCGAGATCGGGTTCGCCAGGTCACGCCCCGCGATGCCCGGCGCGCTGCCGTGCACCGGCTCGAAGTACGAGGTACCAGCGCCGATGTTCCCGCTGGGGCACATGCCCAGTCCGCCGACGGTGGCGGCGCCGAGATCGCTGAGCAGGTCTCCCACGAAGTTCTCGGTGAGCACCACGTCGAAGTGTCGCGGCGTCATGACGAGGTCGTGCGCGGCCGCGTCCGAGTACCGGAAATCCAGCTCCACGTCGGGATACTCGGCAGCGACCTCGATCGTCACCTCGCGGAACAGGGCGAACGAGCGCAGCACGTTGCTCTTGTCAACCAGGGTGACCCGCCGGGTGCCGTCCGCCGGGGCGCCGTCTCGCGTTCGCGCCAACTCGAAGGCGAACCGCGCGACCCGGTCGACCCCGGCCCGGGACACGAAAAGCTGGTCGACGCAGGCGTCGCGGGTGCCCACGCCGAGGCCACGAGACAGGTAGAGCCCCTCGGTGTTCTCCCGGACGATGACGTAGTCGATGTCGCCGGGACGGTGGATCGTGGGCGTGCGCACCCCGGGCAACAGTCGGACCGGCCGCACGTTGGCGTACGTGTCGAGGCCGGTACGGAGCACACCGCCGAGCAGTCCCGCCTCGGTGCCGTCGGGACGACGTACCTGGGGCAGGCCGACCGGTCCCTTGAGGACAGCGTCGACGTTGTTACGGAACCGGTCCAGGGCACCCGGTTCGAGGTTGTCCCCGGTCTCGGCGTACAGGCCGGCGCCGCCGCGCTCGGTGACCAGGTCCAGCGTGATTCCGGCGCCGCAGACCGCGCGGGTCATCACGGTGGCCGCGGACTCGATCAGCTCCGGGCCGATGCCGTCGCCCTCGATGACCGCGACGCGGAACGTCCGGTGCTCCGCCGGGCCGCCGGCTGCGGGGTAGCCCGCCGCCGAGCCGCCGGCGGCCGGGGGGCCGCCTGCCGGGTCGGGAGAGGTGCTCAACTCGCCTGTCCTGCCTTTCCAGTCGATCCTGCGGTCAGCGCGGCCAGCACGGCCAGCACGCCCGCGCGACCCGCAGGATGTTGTCGCCGCAGACCGCGGCGATCTCCTCGTCGCGGTAGCCGTGGGTGACCAGCCACCGGATGACCGTTCAACGTCCCCTCCACGGGGTTCTTCACCCCGTCGACGAACTCGATAGGTTGGACGGGATGCGCCGCCGATGCCGTCGAACAGGGCGGGCCGGCGCCGGGTACAGGGACTGCTCCCCATACCCGGCACGCTGCTCACGTAGCGCTGCCGAAGTCGCCCACCGGTTCGGGATCTCCGCCGGCTACCCGGTAGCGTGTCCACCGCCCGCCGAGCGCCGGCAGCGGCGCCACGTCCATGAACCCCTCTCCGGGACTCATCACGACGGCCGCGGCCGTGGCCGACATACCGCCGCCGATCGCGGCCGGACGCGGCGGCCGGCACACCGAGTACGGCGCACCGAACGAGTCCAGGAACACCTCCCGGAACCGCTCGAAGCTGACCCCACCGCTGCGGGCCATCGCCCGCAGCTTGCGCCGCACCCGGTGCGAGCGGAACATCGTGCACGGCGTCGCGGCCAGGGCCGGATCGTCGGTCGCCCCGACGTCCTTGAGCTTGCACAGGGCCGGAACGCTCTCCCAGTGGTTGCCGTGGGTGAGGATCCCGTCGTCGTCCGGATGCAGCAGGAAGCTCTCGTCCGGGGCGCACTCGATGTCGACGATCTCCCCCTCGGCGGCGCTCACCATCATGTTGTTGGACCCCGACTTGCGGGTGGCGTAGACGGCGCTCAGCGCGAGCGCGTATGTCCCCGTCGCGAGTGCCTTGCGCCGGATCAGCGGCAGCGGAACCCCCGACTGCCGGTAGTCGCGGTCGCTGATCAGGTTGTTGCCGGTGATCGCGATACCGGCGGAGTTCAGGCCGGACCTGGCCACCGCGCCGGCCTCGGTGAAGGTGAGCACGTCCGGGCCGTCGTCCTGGCGGATCCGCAGCACCAGCGAGTGCCGGGCGTGATCGGGCGAGGTGTCCCAGTTCTGGCCGTGGAACAGGGCGCCGGTGGTGGACGCCTCCGGCAGCACGGCCGCGGCCGTGCACTCGTCCCCGTCCGCCTCGGTGGGCTGGACGAGCCGGCCCGCCATCGACAGCAGCTCACGCCGCGCGTTGATGAGGACCACGTCGATGAGCGGAACGCGGGCGCCGTGGCTGATGCCGCGGATCTCGGCGGCCTGGTCGGCGTCGAAGTCCTCGATCTGCTCGATGAAGGCGGCCGCCAGCGCGGCCACCTCGTCGGTGTCCGCGTTCAGGTGCCGGAGCGCGCCGCGGTACAGGTCGGCCGCCAGGGCGATTCGGTCGGCGGCCTGCTCACCGTAGTCGACGCCCCGGTCCTGTGGCGGGCCGGAGATCTCGTAGAGTGGGAAGTCCTGAGCAACAGAGTCGGTCACGGTCGGAAGACCCCATGGTCGTGATGGACGCCCGGCGACTGCCGGACGATGTCGGCGAGGATGTCGGCGTGCTGGGTGGTGTCGGCGGGGCACGGCTCGCCGTCCTCGTCGAGCACGACGGGACGGATGGTCACCGACGAGACGTCGGAGCCGTTGATCGCGATGTCGAACACCGCCCCGCGCAGCCACGGCCCGGTACGCAGGATCGGGTGCAGCGGCGGAGTCCTGCGCCGCTCGTTGGGAGGCAACGCCGGGTCGTTGTGAAACAGGAAGTTGCCCATCGAGTACAGGACGACGCCGCCGGCGTAGAACTCGATCGGGTGCAGCGAGTGCGAGTGGGTCCCGAGGATCGCGGTGGCGCCCGCGTCGATCAGCCGGTGCGCGACGGGGCGCTGGTAGTCGGCCAGCGGCCCCTGGTTCGGCGGCAGGAACGGCCAGGCGACCCCCCAGTGCAGGCAGACGATCACGTGATCGTGCGTCGCCCGCGCTGCGGCCACGAGGTCCGCCGCCCGGGCGAGGTCCTCCTCGACGGACCAGGTGGTCATCCGCGGCGGGCTACCGGGCTGCTCCTCCATGCGCGCGGCTTCGAACTCGAACGACTGGCCGACCCGCAGGGGCGCGACGCCGGGCCGTCGCGGGGTGGCCGCCGACCCGGACGGAAGCGTGCTGCAGAAGTTGAGTACGGCCACCCGCTCGCCGCTCGCTGTGGTGAGCGTGCACGGGGTCAACGCCTCGACGAGCGTCCGGCCCGCTCCGACGAACCGGACGCCGGTGGCGTCGAGTTCCGCCATGGTCTGGAGCAGTCCAGGCACTCCCCAGTCCAGGGCGTGGTTGGTGGCCAGCGACCACACGTCGACGTCGAGCGCGGCGTACTCCCGGGCGTTTCCGGGGACCGATCGGCTGACGCTGACCTTGTCGGCCGGCCACCCGCTGTCGGTCAGCGGGATCTCCAGGTTGCCGATGAGCAGGTCGGCCGCGCCTTCGCCGCCGTGCAGCAGGGCACGCACCCGCGGGGAGATCGGCCTGTTGATCGACGTGTCGCCGATGGCGCGGAGAATCATCCCGGCATCACCGTCTTGAAGTACCGCAGGGCGTTGCCGCCGAGGATCTTGCGGATGTCCTCGTCGGCGTAGCCGTGTTCGATCAGCCACCAGCCGGCGTTCCAGAACCCCTCCTCGGGGTTCTCCAGGCCGTCGACGTAGGTGGCGCGGGGCAGTCCGTCGACCGGCCGGACGTCACCGTGCGGGGCCGCCGCCCGGATCATGTGAAGTTGGTGATGCGGGCCGAAGGTGACGTCCAGTCCGAGCGCGACCGCGTCGACGCCGACGAGTTCGACGATGCGCTCGACGTGCGCCATGACGTGGTCGATCGTGTGCCCCTCCTGCCCGGGGACACAGGTGCTGTTCGGGGGCGCCTCGACGCCGATGATCCCGCCGGTGTCGGCCAGCGCCTTGATGAGGTCGTCGGGTTTCATGCGGCTCGTCGGCCACAGGGAGCGGGAGCCGGCGTGGCTGATCATGATGGGGACGGTGCTCGCCTCGATCGCGTCGAGGGTGGTGCGATCACCGGCGTGCGCGAAGTCGGCCACCATCCCGACCTCGTTCATCCTCCGGAGAACCGCTCGGCCCTGCGAGGTCAGCCCCTCGTCGAAGGCGGAGGAGAGGCCGCCGCCGAGCAGGTTGCCGTCGCTGTAGATCAGGCCGCCGACGCGGACGCCGAGCCCGAACAGCCGCTCGACCGCGTCGAGGTCGTGGCCGAACTCGGTCATCGACTCGAGGCCGAGGATGACACCGACCGAGGTCGGCAGGCCGCCGTCGGGCGCGATCCCGGCGGTGAGGTCGGCGAACCGGGAGACCAGGTGGAACCCGTCGTGGTGGGCCAGGTCGGCGAGGAAGCGGGGCAGCATCGTCTCGATCTCGGCCGCGGTGTGCCAGGAGTTCGTCGACGCGACCGCCGCGGTGACGCCGGAGGACGCCATGGCCTCGTACGCGTACTCGAGGCGCTTCTCCCGCCGCCAGTTCCCCCAGTTCTCGGCGTCCAGATTGGCTGGCAGGAGGAAGGGGTGGTCGTGGATCCCGATCGCGGGGGCCGTCGCGAGCAGCCGGCGCAGCCGCCCGTCGGCGCGGTCGACCCGGGCCGAGTAGCTCGACCGGGTGGCGTGCTGGTCCGCATACGCCACGGGGGGTTGGTACCAGGGCAGGTGCTGGTAGGGGCGGTTCATCGAGGTGCCTTTCTCAGTTGGTGAGGACGGCGCGCATCAGGCGGCTCGCGTTGCCGCCGAGCACCTTGACGATGTCCTCGCGCGACCAGCCGTCGCGGTCCAGCGCGACGGCCACGTTGACGAAGTTCTCGGCGGGGTTCTCCATGCCGTCGACGTGCTCGACGAGGCCGCCGAGCTCCCGGCCGGAGTGGGTGCTCCACGGGCCCTTGCCGCCGCGGCCGAGACGGTGGATGCCGGCGTGGTCGCCGAACATCGTGTCGGGTCCGAGCCCGACGTGATCGATGCCCATGAGCTCGACCGCGTAGGTGAGGTGGTCGACGATCGAGGCGATCGAGTGGGCCGGGTGGGCCTCGGATCGAGTCGTGTTCGGTGCCGCAGAGAGGCCGAGCACGCCGCCGGACTCGGCGAGCGCGCGCAGCACGGTGTCCGGTTTCATCCGCCACGTGTTCCACAGCCGTCGCGCGCCGGCGTGGGAGATGACGACCGGGACGGGACTCTGCTCGATGACGTCGAGGCTGGTGCGGTCACCGACGTGACCGAGATCGACGATGAGGCCGAGATCGGCGGCGAGGCGTACGAAGTCGGCACCGGCCCGGGTCAGTCCCTCGTCGCGGTCCTCGGCGGCGAGGCCGTCGCCGAACGCGTTGCCCTCGTTGTAGCAGAGCCCGGCCATCCGGACGCCGAAGCCGTAGAGCATCTCGAACGCGGCGAGGTCGTCGGCGAACGCGGTCGCCGACTCCAGCGACAGGTAGAGGGCCACCCCGTCGTTTCCGCCCCCGCCGGTGGTGCGGTCGAGGTCGCGTACGGTCTCGGCGACGAACACACCGTCGGCGTGGGCCACGTCCGCGCGGGCCCGGCCGAGGAACGCCAGCACCGACTCCGGTGGCGCGAACGACCAGGCGTTGACGAAGAAGGCGGAGGTGCCGCTGTCGCGCAGGCCGTCGAACCCGTGGTACGCGCGGCTGGCGCCCCGGTACCACGCCCACGTGTCGGGGGTGAGCGGCTCGGGCAGGCGGGTGGGGTGCTCGTGCAGCGAGATCGCCGGGAACGACGCCAGCAGCGCCTGCGCGCGGTCGCGCTCGTCGGGGGTCACCTCGCGGGTGTAGCGGGAGCGGGACGACGTCTGGTCGGCCAGCCCGACCGGCGCTCCCCCGTCGTCGAGATACGGGTAGTTGGTCACGTGTTGCCTTCCTTCCAGGCGGCCTGAACGGCGGCCGCCGCGACGGCGACGTCCAGTGCGCCGATGCCCTGTGACTCGAACAGGGTCAGATCCGCCGTGCCACGCCACCGTCGGCCGCCGAGCACGTCGCCCAGCTCCACCAGGGCGTCCCAGCGGAGCAGTCCGCTGTCGACGGCCGGGACCAGGTCTCCGCATTCCAGGCGGGCCTGGGCGCGCGAGTCGACGACGATGTCCGCGCGGCGGACCAGACCCTCGTCGACCTCGCGGCGGTCCAGGCCGTTCGAGCCCGCGGCGTTGACGTGCGTGCCGGGGGCCAACCACTCACCACGCAGCACCGGCTCGGTGGCGCGGGTGGCGGTGCACACCACGTCGGCTCCGCGTACGGCGTCGGCCACGTCGTCGAAGACGTCGACGGCGCCGAATCCGTACCCGCGCAGGCGGTGCGCCAGTTCCTCGCTGCGCGCCCTGGTGCGGGAAACGATCCGGACCTGGCGCGGCACGGCGACCGCCGCGACACCGCGGACCTGCATCTCGGCCTGCACACCGGCGCCGACACAGGCCAGCACATCGACCTCGGGATGCATCGCCTCGGTCGCCACACCGGACATGGCGCCGGTGCGCAGCGCGCCGAGCAGGGTGGCCTCGACCAGCGCCACCGGCTCGTCCTGGTACGGGGTGTGCAGCACGACCGTGTGACCGCGGCCGATGTCCCGGGCCGCGTAGCTCTTGGTCCCCGCCCAGCCGCCGGGCAGCACGGCGGCGAGCACGTTCAGCGTCAGGTCGGTACCGTCGGATGCGTCCGGGGCGGTCGCCGCACGCAGCCGTACGCGCGGCATGCTCACCACGCCGCTCGCCGTGAACGCCTCCCGGACGGCGTCCACAACCAGCGGCATCGGCAGGAGCCGGGCGATGTCCTGCTCGGTCAGGTGGATCATGCCGCACCGGCCTGACTCGCGGCGCGCTCCCGCTCCGCCCGTTGCCCGGGCACGGCGGAGATGAGCCGCCGGGTGTACTCCTCGCGCGGGTCGTCGAGAACGGCGTCGACGTTGCCCTGCTCGACGACCTTGCCTTCGTGCAGCACGAGCACCCGGTCGGCGATCTGCCGCACGACCGCCAAATCGTGCGTGATGAACAGGTACGACAGGCCGAGCCGCTGCCGCAGATCGTCCAGCAGGTTCAGCACCTGCGCCTGCACGGAGACGTCCAGCGCGGACACCGCCTCGTCGCAGACGACCAGGCGCGGGTTCAGGATGAGCGCCCGGGCGATACTGATCCGCTGCCGCTGCCCGCCGGAGAACTGGTGCGGGTAACGGCCGAGGTCCACCCTGGGCAGCCCGACCAGGCCGAGCATCTCCTCGACCCGGCTGCGCCGCTGCGCCGCCGACAGTTTCGGCTCGTGGATCCGCAACGGCTCGGCGACGATCTCGCCCACCCTCATCCGGGAATCCAGGGAGGCGTACGGGTCCTGGAAGACGACCTGCAGGCGGCGACGGACCGCTGTCATCCGGCGCGGGCTGAGCCTGGTCAGCTCCGTACCCTCGAAAGTCACCGTTCCCGCTGTCGGCGGATCCAGGAACAGCACCGCGTTGGCGATGGAGCTCTTGCCGCTGCCGGACTCGCCGACGATGGCCAGCGTCTCGCCGGGGAAGACATCGAAGTCCACCCCCCGGACGGCCCGTACGGGCTCGTTTCGACGCAGCAGCGATCCGCCGGTGGGGTAGTCCTTCTCCAGGCCACGAACGCTGAGGATGGGTGCCGGTCGTTTCCCGGTCATCGAGTGAGGCTCCCTTCCGGGTCGGCCGCTGTGCCCGCCGAGGGCAGGCGGGGTTTGCGGACCCGCACCGACGGCGCGGCCGCGAGCAGGGCCTTGGTGTACGGGTGCTGGGCCGCGCCGGTCATCAGCGTCCGGTCGCCCCGCTCCACGATCTCGCCGTCGCGCATGACGAAGACCCGGCTGGCCACGTCCGAGATCAGGGCCAGGTCATGGCTGACGAAGAGGATTCCCATTCCGTTGTCGGCCTGCAGTTCCCGCAGCAGCCCGACGATCTCCGCCTGCACCGTCACGTCCAGGGCGGTGGTCGGCTCGTCGGCGATAAGCACGCGTGGCCGCATCGCCAGCGCGACGGCGATGACGACCCGCTGCTGCTGACCGCCGGAGAGTTGGTGCGGGTAGCAGTTCGCCTTGGCTGCCGGATCCGGCAGCTTCACCGCGTCGAGCAGCTCGACGGCGCGCTCCCGCAACGCCCGGCCACGCAGGCCGTGATGCCGGCGGATCACCTCCCGAAGCAGGTTGCCGATCGTGTACGACGGGTTCAGCGAGGTGAAAGGGTTCTGGAAGATCATCGCGGCGCGTGGCCGCCGGCGTGCGGAGTCGCGGTCGAGGCGTCCGGCGCCGCGGCCGGGCGCGGACATGTCGACGCCGTCCACGAGGAAGCGGTCCGCGGCGACGGCCATCTGCCGGGGCTCCAGCAGACCGAGGATCGCCCGGCCGGTGACGCTCTTGCCGGAGCCGGACTCGCCGACCAGCCCGACCGTCTCCCCCGGGTGCAGGTCCAGGTCTACTCCCCGCACGATGGGGACCGCACCGGCCGGGCTCCGGTAGCAGATTCGCAGCGCGCGGATGTCCACCAGCGGCCCGACCGTCGATGCTCGGGCGTCGGTCATCGGGGCACGCTCCCTTCCGGGTCGATGAGGTCGCGCAGCGAGTCGCCGAGGAGGTTCACGGCGAGGACCGCGCCGCTGATGACCAGGCTGGGGAAGACGATCTGCAGCGGCGCCGACGAGATGTACGGCAGGGCGTCGGCGATGATGTTGCCCCAGGTGGGGTTCGGCGGTTGGATCCCCAGCCCGAGGAAGCTCAACGCCGACTCGTACAGCATGGCGTGCGCGAACACGAAGGTGGCCTGCACGATCGCCGGGCCGAGGACGTACGGTGCGATGTGGCCGACCATGATCCGCCGGTGCGAGGCCCCGAGCGCGGTCGCGGCGCGCACGTGGGTACGGCGGCGTACCGACAGGGCCTGCCCGCGAACCACTCGGACCATCTCCGGCAGGTAGGTCAGGCTCAGCGCGATGACGACGTTCACCACCCCGGAGCCGAGCACGGCGATGATGGTGATGGCCAGCAGGATTCCGGGCACGGCCATCAGGGTGTCGGTGAGTCGTCCGATCACCGTGTCGAGCCAGGTGCCGAAGTAGGCCGAGACGAGGCCGAGCGCGGCGCCGAGAACGAACACCACCGCGGTGACGGTGACACCGACCCCGATGGAGACCCGGGCGCCGTAGATGAGCCGGGACAGCACGTCGCGGCTGTACAGGTCGGTGCCCAGCCAGAAGTCCCCGGAGGGAGCCGCGAGCGAGGCCCCGGACGCGGGCCGTACCGGGTCGTGCGGCGCGATCGCGGGGGCGAGCACGGCGACGACCGTGAGCAGCAGCAACACGCCGAGGCCCAGGTAGCCGCCCACGCCCAGCCGCGGAAGGCGCGGTGCCCGCCGGCTCCGTTCCACACCCCCGGCGACCTGACGGTCAACGATTGCCATAGCGCACCTTCGGGTCGACGAACGCGTACAGGATGTCCACGAGCAGGTTGATCAGCAGGTAGATCACCGAGATGAGGAACACCGTCGCCTGGATGACCGGGTAGTCGCGCCGCGTGATCGCGTTGATCAGCAGGCTTCCGATGCCGGACAGGTTGAACACCTTCTCGGTGACCACGGCGCCGCCGAGCAGGCTGCCGAACGTCACGCCGACGACGGTGAGGATCGGGATGAGCGCGTTGCGCAGGATGTGCTTGACCCGCAGGCTCCAGAAGCCGACGCCGGAGGCGCGGGCCATCGTGACGTAGTCCATCGGGACGACCTCGAGCGTCGCCGCTCGGCCGATCCTGGTGATGTTCGCGGCGTACATCAGCCCGAGACTCAGCGCCGGCAGGGTGATCGCCCGCAGCCCCTGGAACGGGTCCTGTGCCAGGTCCACGTAGCCGGACGCCGGCAGCCACCCGAGCCAGACGGCGAACACCAGGATGAGCAGGACGCCGAGCACGAAGGTCGGCATCGAGATGCCCACGAGGCTGCCGCCGAGTATCGCCTTGTCGGCGAGGGAGCCCTTGCGCAGCCCTGACGTGAGCGCCGCGGGAATGCCCACGACGAGGCTCACGATCAGGGCTGCCAGCGCAAGAGTGATCGTCACTGGCAGGGCACCGCCGATCATCGAGCTCACGTGCTTGCCGGTGGCGTACGAGGTACCGAGGTCCCCCTGCACGAAAGCCCCGAGCCAGGACACGAACTGGCTCCACAGCGGGTCGTTCAGTCCGTACTGGTCCCGCATCGCGTCGATGTCGGCCTGGGTCGCGTCCTGCCCGACGAGGGCCTCGACGGGGTCGCCGGGCAGGATGTGTACGACGAGGAAGATGCCAATGGCGACCAGAGCGAGTACCGGAATCGTCTGCCCGACACGCCGGATGACATAGGCGAGCATTTCTATTGCCTCCGAGTTGTCACTGGGTGAGCGACACGTTCCACGCGCTGAAGAGACCGGACGGCGCGACGCGGGCCCCGGACACCTTGTCGGAGACGGCCCAGACGGACTTCTGCCAGTACCACGGCATGATGACCGCCTCGTCCTTCAGCTTCTTCTCCAGCTGGGCGAAGAGGGCGTTGCGTTTGGTTTCGTCGGCCGTCTGGGTGGCCTGCCGGTAGGTGGCGTCGTAGCCGGCGTCGCAGTAGCCGAACCGGCCGGGCTTGCCGTCGTCGCCGCAGTACCACTCGTTGTAGAGCAGGTCAGCCGGCGTGCGCAGGGGCGTTCCGGTGGCGGCGAGCTGAAACTTCCCGGCGTTGAGCCGGGACTGGTAGGTGGCGTGGTCGAGCGTCTGTACCGCCACGGTGAAGCCGGCGTCCTGGAGCATCTGCGCGATGAGGGTCGCGTTGGTCTTCTGGTTGGCCGGTGCGCCCGCGATGATCTCGATCTTCTGCCCCTGGTACGAGCTTTCCGCCAGCAGCGACTTGGCCTGCGCCACTCCCCCGGTGTACGGCCAGTAGTCATCGGCGGTGGGATCGAACCAGCTCACCAGGTTCGACACGTACGAGTTGGCCACCTCGCCCTGGCCCTTGACGGTGGTGTCGAGCAGCTTCTTGCGGTCGATGGCCGCCGCGATGGCCTGGCGGACCTTGACGTCCTTGAGGACGGGGTCGGCGGTGTTGACGTACGCCGCATGGGTGTTGGTCCCGTTGGTGCTCTCGACCTTGACGCCGCTGACGGCGGAGATGCGGTCGAGATCCTGCACCGGCACCTCGATCGCCACATCGTACTGATGGGTTTCGATGCCGGCGAGGGCGGTCTGGTCCTCGGGCACCGACTCGATCACGACCGTGTCGACCCGCGCCTCCTTCCGGCCACCGAAGAACGAGGCGGGCGCGTCGACCGGCACGTAGCCGTCGAACTTCTTGAGTACCACGCGGTTCTCGTTGTCGAAGTTGTCGACCTTGAAGGGTCCGGTGCCCACCGGGCTGTTGACCAGGCCCTTGTTGTCCGCGGCCCCGGCCGGCACGATGACGATCTCGATGGGCTGGCCCAGCAGGGCAAGGAAGTTCGCCTGCGGTGCCGACAACGTCACCACCACGCTGTGCTCCCCCGCCGCCGTAACGGACTTGATGTTCGCGAGCTGGCTCGCCCGGGTCGCGTTCTGCCGGTAGTAGTCGAGGGAGTAGACGACGTCCGCGGACGTCATCTTCTTGCCGTTGTGGAAGGTGACGTCGTCTCGCAACACGAAGGTGTAGACCTTCTGGTCCTCGCTGACCGTCCACGACTTCGCCAGCATCGGGATGGGGTTGTAGTCGTCGTCGAGGGAGACCAGTCCCTCGTACACCTGGCGGAGCAACTGCCAGGAGTTGGAGCCGATCTCCTTGAACGGATCGCTGGAGTTCATGGCGCCGGCGATGCGGACCTTCAGGACGCCACCGGCCCCAGCCGAGTCGTCCGGGCCACATGCGGCCATGCCGCCGGTCATGGCGAGTACGGCCGCGACTGCCGCGACTCTCCGCATACCGGCGAATCTCGAAATGGACACTGAAGGACCTTTCTCTGAGGGTCAGGAGGCCGGCGTAGAGCGCGACTGCGCCAGCACATCGGCGAAGAATTCGCGGACCACCGGCAGCACGGCGCGTCCGTCGTGGGCGACTCCCGGCACGATGTCCACCCTGGGGTCGATGCCGTTTTGCCGAAGATTGCCGCGGAAGGTTTCCATTCGCTCGCGGCGGTTGTTTCCTTGCTTTTCGAGCCCGTCGAGCCAGTTCGAGCCGGAACGGTCGTTCGTCTCCCAGGTCTCGATGTCCAACTCCCCGATGACGAGTTGGACGGGGACGCCCCTGATCGCGGGCAGGTCGATGTCGACGCCGAAGAGTTCGCGGACGTTCCGCGTCCCGAGCCACCAGTCGCTGGTGTCGTCGAGGAGGGTGAGGCGCCCCGGTGCGCCCACCGACACGGCCATGAGCCGGTCCGGGTGCAGGTAGAGGAACCGGTGCGCGAACTGGCCGCCGCCGGAGAAGCCGTGCAGCATGAAGCGCGACGTGTCGATGGGTACGCGCTGCGCCGCCTCGTCGATCATGTCCAGGAGCAACGTGTCGAAACGGAGCCCGCGGTACTCGATGAACTTGTAGTTGTGAAGGTCATCAGGGTCATCAATGCCAGCCGGAAACAGCGGAGCGAGGACGACGACCCGTTCCTTTTCACAGAACGAGGCCATGAGATCGCGATACTGACCGGCGGTCCGCCCGGTCCCATGCTGGATGACGACAAGGGGGTATTTGTCGGGATCCGTCGCTATCCGCTTCGGAATATACATCAGGTAGCTGAAGCGCTGGTCGGACTGGGACGCGAAGACGGTGGTGGGCCCGGAAACATAGAACTGTGACGGGTCCTTGATCTTCGAGTCGGCGTTGTAACTCACGGTTCTCCTGAGCTCACTTTCAGCGAATTAGTGCCGCTGCCAGGCACAACAGGGACCGTAGGCAGACGGGCCACTCAGGCCCAGACCGTTACCGCGCACGCGGTAACTGATTTACGTCACGGTTACCTGCCGCCGAACGGCAGGTGCCACACGCCTGCCCCGACCGCTGGCGCGGCCACGGCTCGTACCCCATGGCAGGCGCGGCCGCGGGAGGGCGCAACGGCAGGCGCGGCCGTGGGGCGCCCGCAACGGCAGGCGCGGCCGTGGGGCGCCCGCAACGGCAGGCGCGGCCGTGGGGCGCCCGCAACGGCAGGCGCGGGGCCAGTCAGCGATACAGCAGCGCGAGCACCTGGGTACCGAGCTCGGACAGCCCCTGCGTCTCGAGCGAGTAGTAGACGTGCCGGCCCCGGCGTTCCGCCGTCACCAGTTCCGCCTCACGCAACGCCCGAAGGTGGCGCGAGACCTGAGGCTCGGTCATGCGCATCTTGTGGGCGAGGTCGACCGTGGTCCGTGGGGTACGCAGGATCGCGCGGCAGATCTGGATGCGCATGCCGTCGTGAAGCGCGCTGAGCCGCTTCATGGTCACGTCCAGGCCGTCCCCGGCCGCCGGGCCGATGGCGTACGCGATGACGACAGGCAGCCCGGGGTCGTGCTTGATGATCAGATGGGGGGCAAGATAGAAGGAGGGGACGACGATCAAGCCACTCCCGGCCGGCCTCACCATCGCCTGGTTGACCTTGTCGAAAACCACCCGATCCGGATCATGCCGGAGCGCCGCGGTGGGGCTCACCGACACGATTGCCGACACCCCACGCCGGGCGAGGTCGTTCTCCTTGCGCCGCGCGTCGTCGACGAGGCGCGATGCCAGCTGCACCCACTCCTCGTGGAACCAGTCGTTGGTCACGGCGTGCAGGAAGTCCCGTAGGCCGGCCAACGCGGCGGCCGGCCGCTCGACGATCTCTACCGCCAACTCCAGCCGGGACAGCGACAGGCGCTCCACCCTGCGGAAGAACTCGCGCCGCGCCTGGCAGTCCGTCCGGAGGTGGCGAACATCGATATCTCTGGAGAATTCGATGAGTGACGGCGCGGACTGCTCGACGAACGCGTCAAGGTCCATCGCGCCCAGTTCGTCGAGTCGGTCCTCGATCTGGGCCAGCCGACGGCCAGCCAGGCTCACCGGCATGAGATAACGAGCCCGAATCGCTCCGTACAGGGGCAAAAAGTGCCGCGCGCGGGCAAGCAACTCGCCCTGCCGCTCGTCGGCGTACACCACACCGCGCACCCGCTGCCCCCGCGGATGGTGATCACCGTGAGTGATCGCATGAAGCATCGACCCAAGCTCGGCGAGCGGATCAACCCGGACGACCACCGCGTTCGCCCGAAGACCCGCCAGGCTAACGGTCACGGCCACGGCGACCATGGTAATAGCCTGGCTCTCCAGCCCACCGGCTCCCGACCCGTCGGCCAGCAGTCCGCCGAGTACGGCCGGAACCCACATGATCCCTGACCGAGACTCGAAACGAGCCTTCACCGACTGATGGGCCACGACGTCCGGGCCGCGCTGGGCGTGGTCTCCTGGGGTCCTCCGGGTTGTTGGTACAGCGGCTGTGCTGGTCAGCCGGGGGCGGGGATGGCCGCGATCCGGTGGAACGCGGTGGTGATGTGTTCGGCCCAGGGCCAGCTGGTGGGGATGCGTAGCCAGCGGCAGCGTTGTCCGCGCACCAGTCGGGCGGCGGGGTGCAGGATCCTGGGCGAGGGATGACGCAGCATCGCATCCCGCACCGGCGGCGGTAGCTCGCGGCGGTGTCGTACGGAAAGCCGCAGAGTGATCGAACCCGCAGCAGAATCCTACGAACGGTGATGGAACTCCTCATCCCGCGCGCACTGCTCGCGGCTACCTATTGACTGGTGGTACGACCGCAGCCCGGCCAGGCTTGGTCGAGGTGACCGGTGGGGTCGCTCTCATCGCGGCTGCCCACCGCAGGCTGGTGTGGCTCTCATCTGGCGTGCGCCCCGCCGGTCACCGCGGCGGAGAGAGGCTCAAGAGGGGACTGCCCAGCTCAAGGTAGCGCTGCCCTCCCCGCCGACGAACACTGTCGGATCGAGGAGGACACGATGGCCCAGGTCATCATCGGCGTGGACCCACACAAGCGTTCCGCCACCATCGAAATCATCAACGGGCGAGAGAAAGCGCTCGGACAGGGCCGGTTCGGCACCGACCGCGACGGCTACCAGGCCATGCTCGCCGCCGGCCGCATGTTCCGCACCGGGTTTGATGGAGACATCGAAACCTGGGAGGAACACCAGCGATGCCCGCACCGAAGAAGTACAACGATGAGCTGCGTGAGCGTGCGACCCGGTTGGCGGTCGAGGCCCGCCGGGATCCGGCGTCCGCGGTCGGGGCGATCCGGCGGATTGCCGGTCAGCTCGGGGTTCACCCGGAGGCGTTGCGCACGTGGGTGAAGAAGGCCGAGACCGACGCCGGGGAGCG
>NZ_JBICUP010000072.1:0-22296 GCF_043198215.1 Micromonospora sp. NPDC048830 | reverse complement strand
CGCTGCCGTCTGGTAGTACCGGCACGTCCCGTCGTTGTCGCGGCTGCTTCCCACCCTTCCCCGCACCTCCGGGGTCAGGCTGCCGCCAGCTTCACTGAACTGCTGCGACAGCCCGGCGGAGGGTCCTTGCACCCCTCTCGGAAACACAGCGCCTCACGGCGCACTTGCACGATGTGGAAGTGGTCGACGACCAGCAGCGCATGGGGCAGTATCTGCCGGATCGCGGCCTTGAATACGGTGCACATGTCGATCGCTACCGCTTGGACCTGCTCACGCCAGGCTGGTGGGCGTTCGCTCAGCCAGCCGGTGACAGCCGCGGTGGTGCGGCCTTCGATCTGGGCGAGCAGGCCCTGCCCACCGGATAGATCGACGAAGCCGACGTGCCACCGGTCCGTGGTCGTGGTCCAGGAGCCTGCCTGGGCGTCCCAGCTCCAGTGGGGTTTACCCCGGCGGACCTCGTCGATCCCGAGCACGGTGACCGGTTCCGGCTCGTCCGGCAACACGGCGTTCGCGTGGGCGGTGAACGCGTCGGCGACGACAGGCCACGAGACGCCGTGATCCCGAGCGGCCTGCACGATCGTGTGACCTGCGTCGGCGACCGCTGCCCCGGCAGACTGCCGTAACCGGGTGGTCAGCCTGGATCGGGCCGGGACCTGCGCTACCTGCTCAGTGAACGACTTGCGCGGACCGGCCGGGGTCGGGCAGTACCAGCGGCGCTTGCGCCAGCGCAGCCGTACCGAACGCCCGGAGACCGGCAGGTCCCGCGGCCGGGTCGTGGTCCACTGCTTCACCCTCAGCGCACGCTGACCACACTGCGGACAGCATCGTGCCTGCTCACAACCGGTGGACAGGTCCACCACCGGGACACCCGCGGCGTCCACCTCGACCCGCTCAGCGACCAGGCCGTCCAGGCCCAGCAGCCGGGTCGTATCGTTGACCATGCTCGCCGCTCTTCACCTATGATCATCCGAACTCGACACTCAGATGATCACCGATGGGCTGCGAGCCCTTCACGTTCGGGTCGACCGGACCCACAAACCCCGCTCAAGTTCGAAGAGCCTCCATAGTGGATTGTAGTGCGCGGCATCCCGCTGGCCAGTCGCCTGATTGCCCATTGGCCAACAGAAATTCTGTGGATTAAGAGCGACCGGCAATAGGTGTCATCTGAGTCTGCGAGTGGTGGGTCGGGCGTCCCAGCGGTAGAGGGTTCGGGCTCGAGTGATGAGTTGACGGATGGTGACGATGGCGGCGGCCAGGTACAGATAGAAGTCGATGATCTCGGCCTTGCGGTCGGTGCAGCGGCGGATCTTGCCGAACCCGTTCATCCACGAATTCGTTCTCTCAACCACCCAGCGCTTGCCTACCTGGATCGGGGCGGGCACGCCCTTGCGGGCGATCTCGGCGTCGAAGCCGATCTCTTCGAGCAGATCACGGGTTCGGTTGTTGTCATAGCCTCGGTCCAGATGCGCGGTGACCTGTTCAGGCCAGTAGTGGCGCAGTTGGGCGCTGCACGCTTCGAAGGTGTCTGTTAGCCGTCACCGAAGGTGACGACGAGTTTGTTCTTGCCCGTCATTGATCTTGAGGAAATCTCTGGCGTGACCTGGTGGGGTTGCGCTTGTTCGTGCGCGTCATCACCGTGAGGACGTTGATGCGGGTAGCGGCCCTTCCGGTGTTCCTTGGCCAGGCGCTCCGGAGGTGCTGCTGCTCGACGACACCGAAGCCGACCAGGCCCAGGCCACACTCGTCATCGCCGACAGCGTCGACGAGCCGACCCTGCGGGCCCTGCGCGCGCTGCGCATCCGGAAAGCTCCCGGCCTGGTGCTGGTGGTAACCCACATCGATGACGCCGGCTTGGCCGCCGCGGTGGAACACGGGGTCCTCGGGCTCGTCCGCCGAGCCGAGGCCAGCCCAGAACGCCTCGTCACCGCGATCCGCGCCGCCGCAGCCGGCGAGGGCAACATCCCCGCCGACCTGCTCGGCCGGCTCCTGCAACAGGTCGGGGCGCTGCAACGGGACACCCTCGGGCCACGTGGAATGGCCATCCTGCGCCTGACAGGCCGGGAGGCGGCAGTGCTGCGCCTGGTCGCCGACGGCTACGACACCGCCGAGATCGCGGCGAAACTCTGCTACTCCCCCCGCACGATCAAGAACATCCTGTACGACGTCACCAACCGATTCCACCTACGCAACCGCTGCCACGCCGTGGCATACGCGCTCCGCAACGGCCTCATCTAACGCCACACCAGGGCAGCTGACGCCAGTTCCGGCCTCCCACTACGGCGGCCGAGACCCCGACCAGGGCCGGCGTGAGACGAACGTGGTGGCCTCTCGGGGCCATCCCGTCCCGACCAGTAGCGCACCACCCTGAACAAGCAGTAGCCTGCCTCGCAGCGACACAGACCAGAACCACCCGCTCATGCCCACCCAGGCGGATATCAAGCCAGGTGCCCGTGATCGGGTAACCTGGTGACGCAGCGGGCCGTTAGCTCAATGGCAGAGCTGAGGACTTTTAATCCACAGTTTTCCTGTTGGCCCAGAGACAATCAGGCGATTGACCAGCGGCGACGCAACGCCCTGCAATCTACTGTGGATCCGGAGTGCTCGCGGGGTGCTCGCTTGCACAACTGTCGACATCGACTTGGGGGTAGCTGCTCGGCTACCGATGCGCCTCCACGCCGAACACGGCATCGCGTGGGCGGGCGGACGGCAGAGTGTCGGCGTCCGCTCCTATACTCTCGACGCATCACCACCCGCGCACAGTCGACACCCCTGGGTGATCTTTGGTTGGGAGCCTCCCCGATGAGCACTGACATCGCCGACGAACGAGTGGCCGAGCTGGTTGATGAGATCGCGATCTATGTCCGCGGCGGGGAAAGCATCGAGCGTGCCGTAGCCCGCCTGCGGCGCCGGGGCAACATCCCAGATGAGCTCATTGATGCAGGGCGGCGAGGCTATGAACGGCAGGTCGGGCTTATCCGCGAACTGCGTGACCCGCTTGCCCTCGTCGAGGCGGAGTACCGCACGGGAGGTTGGTACACGGGCCCGCGGCCGGACGACCGGTTCTGGTGGCCGTTGCGCGACCGGCTGTCAGACGGACTGGATGACGGCGCGGTGGGCGCGATCGACCGCGCCTCCAGCCGCATAGTCTCTCTGCTGCGTCCCCCGGGGGCCGACGAGATCAGGTCACGCGGCTTGGTGCTCGGCTACGTGCAAAGCGGCAAGACGACCAGCTTCATGTCGGTGGTCGGCAAGGCCGCCGACGTCGGTTACCGAATGGTCATCGTGCTGTCGGGCATCACCGACAGCCTGCGTGCCCAGACGCAGCAGCGCCTAGACGAGGTGCTCGTTGGGGACGACGCAGGCTGGCACTGGCTCACCTATCATGACGCCGACTTCAACGAGCCGCCTCGCAACGCCAGTGGCCTGCTGCGCGATCCACACAAACGCCTTCTCGCAGTGGTGAAGAAGAACCCAGCCCGGCTGCGCAGGCTCGTGCGGTTCATCGACGCGGCAGGCGAAAGCGTGCTCAAGGAGTGCCCGATCCTGGTCATCGACGACGAGGCCGACCAGGCAAGCATCGATATCGGACGCAACGGCCGGCAGTCGCGAATTAACGCTCTCATCGGGCAGATTCTGCGCAAGCCGAAGGCGGCGTACATTGCTTACACCGCCACGCCCTTCGCGAACTTGCTGGTACGTCCCGCAGACTTCGAAGGGCTATACCCCCGGGACTTCATCGTTAGCCTTGACCGGCCCGTTGGTTACTTCGGGCCAGAGAAGATCTTCGGGCGCGAACCACTGGCCGCCGACGAGCCGGGCGCGGACATCGACGATGGGCTCGACATCGTCAGGCATGTGCCGCCCGCCGACATTACCGCCGTTCAACCACCGCCCGCCCGCGGCGCTGCGGGCGGCTGGTCGCCGTCGATGCCCGACTCACTCGCTGCGGCTTTGCGGTGGTTCGTGCTGGCGACCGCAGCGCGTCGGGTTCGTGACGGATTCGCGATGCACTCCACGATGCTGATCCACACGACCATGCTCACCGCAGGTCATGACGCTCTGGCCGCCGAGGTCGAAGATCACATTACGGTACTCCGGCAGGAAGTCATGGTCGGGGACCGTGCGACATTGCGAGCGCTGCGGGACGACTGGGAGGCGGAGACGGCGCGAATGCCGGCGGAGTCCCTGGGCGAGACGCCGGTGGACTGGACAGACATTTGCCTTCACCTTCGTGACGTTGTCGCCGGCGTCAGGATTGTCATCGACAACTCCCAGTCGGGGCAGCGACTGGCGTACGAGCCGGACGACCCGAGCCCGGTGATCGCCATCGGCGGTAACACGCTCTCCCGTGGCCTAACCCTTTCTGGCCTGATTTGCAGTTATTTCGTGCGGGCCACCAACGCCTACGACACCCTGCTCCAGATGGGCCGCTGGTTCGGTTACCGACCTGGCTACGGGGATCTTGTTCGGATCTGGATGACTGAGGATCTCGAATCCTGGTTCTACGACTTGGCTACCGTCGAAGAGGAGATCCGCCAGGAGATCCGCCGCTACGAGATCGAAGATTGCCGTCCCGACGAACTGGCCGTTCGGATCCGTACCCACCCGGCCATGATCGTCACTGCCGCCGCCAAGATGCGTTCCGCCGTGGAGGCCGAGGTCAGCTTTGGCAATTCCAGGCAGCAGACCATTCTGTTTCACCATCGCGATCAGGATTGGCTGCGGCCCAACCTTCAGGCCACGCGCAAGCTGCTCGACGCCGCCGTACGTGCGGGCCTAAGCCCTGTCGCGATGCAAGACGGCCGGCATGTGGTGCGCAGCGTGCCGGTGGATTTGATTCTGCAGTTCCTGCACGACTACTCGTTCCACGAGGACAGCCACCGGCTGCGACCCGATTTGTTGGAACGCTACATCAGCTCGGAGAACGCGCTCGGTGCGCTGCGGAGCTGGAGCGTTGTGGTTGTTGGTGACCGCAGCGGCGAACGCAACGGTGGCAAGGGCCCACTCTCGCTGGGCGGCGGCATCGCGGCCAATCGAATCAACCGCAGCCGGCTGGACATGCCTACCATCGGCCACGCGAACATCAAGGCCTTGGTGTCTCGCATCGACCGCGTCGCCGACCTCGACATGGCTAAGGCTGAGGCGATCGCCGCGGCTGGCGGTGACGACGACGGCAAACTGCGCGCTCTGCGTGAGGACCTGCTCGGCGCTGTTGGTCTGCTGTGCCTGTACCCAATCGCCGCCGACTCGGTGCCATTGCGTCCTGATCGGGCCCCCAAGCCGGGAGCCAAGCGGCGGGTCCCGCTCGACGCCACGGAAGACGTAATCGGAGTAGGTCTGTTCTTCCCCGCCAGGCGCGCCGCATCCGGGGTGCGGTACCTGTCGGCGGACCTGTCAGCCCTGGTGCCCGAGCAGCCTGATGAGAGCCTCGTCGAGGCGCTCGACAACGCCGACGAGGTACTCGCCTCTGCTCAGGAGGCGTCCCAGCGACGTCCGCCGGCGGCTCGACGGTGACCGAACGTTCCGAGCACCTGTTCGCGCTTCTTGAAGACAACGCTCCACTGCAAGACATCCGCATCCGTTACACCGACGTGCACGTGCCCGGCGGTCGGGTCGGACACGCCGTCGGACGAGACGGGCGTCGGCACCTGCTCGTTCCGCTGGCCCCGGGCGACAACCGGACCGAGGACCGGACCAGCCGCGGTGTGACGATCACGGTGCGGCGGCTGACTGACAACGGCCGCGCTAGCGTGTTCCTCGACGTGGCATGTGAACTGCCAGAGATGCGGGACCTGTTCGCCGAGGTCTGCGACGAGATGCTGCAACGACTCGAAGCCGCCCCCGGGATTCAGCCGGGCCCCGTGTGCCGTGGGGTGCTGAAGCGCTGGCGGGAACTACTGGCACCAGCAGCCGGCGAGCTCCTGGGCCGGGACCGCTTGGCCGGCCTGCTGGCCGAACTGCACTTCCTCGAACTTGCCGCCGCAATCGATCCCGACCTCGCCCTGGCCACCTGGACAGGGCCGGACAACGCCCGCATCGACTTCATCGGCAACAGCGCCGGCGTTGAGGTCAAGGCCACCACCGTTAGGGAGCATCTGCGGGTGGAGATCCACGGTCTCGGCCAGCTCGACCCTGGTCCACTCGACGAGCTGTACCTGTACGTCGAGCAGCTCGAGTCGGTACCATTCGGCGGCGACTGCGTGCCGGACGCTATCGAAAGGCTCGGCGAAGCCCACGTCGATACCGTCCGACTGCTGCAGGCTCTGGCCCGATCCGGCTATCGCCACACCGCCGCCGAGTCCTACCGCTTGGTGCGCTTCCGGCGGCTCCAGCAGCGCACCTTCCGGACCACCAGCCCTGGATTCCCGCGCCTCGTCCCGGCGGACCTGAGAGAGCCCACGTTGCCAGCCCGGATCAGCCGCGTCCGCTACACCATCGACCTGACCGACGCCACCCTCTTGCCCGGCTTCGTCGAAGGCGTCAACCAGGCCGTGACGCACCTGATCGGAACTCCACGGTGAGGCCGCTGCACCTACAGTCCGAGGCGTACCGTCCCGAAGGTGGCATCGATGCCCGTTCTCAGCGGCGCACCCTCGGTCGGCCGGCCCTGGACTTCTTCGACCTGTTCCTACGCGAGACACTTCAGAACAGTTGGGACGCCCGAATCGGCGAAGGACCAGTGCACTTCAGCATCGACGCTTGGCGCACAACAGCAGACCAGAGAAGCGTCCTGCGCGATCTCGTCTTCAAGACGGTTCCCTCCTTCGCGGGCCCTGGCGAGATCCTTCGTAGCGAAGACGTCAACGTCCTCGTCGTGACGGACACCGGTACCCGCGGGCTGACCGGGCCCACCCGGGCCGACCTCGCCACCGACGTCGACTCCAACTTCATCGATCTGGTCCGCAACACGGGACGCGACGAGCGGAAGGGACTGGCGAGCGGCACCTACGGCTTCGGAAAGGCAGTGCTCTTCGAGGCGTCCGCCTGCTCTACGGTCGTTGTCTACTCGCGCACCATATTCAGTGGCGTACCCATCGCCCGCCTCATCGCCATGACGCTTGGAAACCCGTACGAGGATGCCGGACGGCGCTATACGGGCCGGCACTGGTGGGGAGTGGCCGGTAGGAACCTCGTCGAACCCCTCGAAGGTCCGCCCGCCGAGGAACTAGCAGCAGCACTTGGTCTTAACCGGCTACCGAACGGCGCCACCGGCACCTCCCTCATGGTGCTCGCTCCGTCGACCGATGACGCGCCACTACGCGACGTCGTAGCCCGACTCGCCGAGGCCGCTACGGCACACGCCTGGCCCCACATGGTGTCTACCGCGATCCGCAAGCCGGACATCATATGCACCTTCACGTGCGACAGCGAGACGCTCGCGCCGCCGGACCCCACCACCGACCCGCGACTACGCCACCACGTCGAGGCATACCGGCGCTGCGAGGACCTCCTCGCCGGACGAAGAGCACCCGAACACGCCTGGCCGTGGGCAGTCGAGGAGGTCCGCTCGCAGCGCCCCGACCGGCGACTGGGAGTGATCGCCCACCGCGACTACCCCTACAACCCCGACGGCAACCACGACGCGGTTCCCGCCGAGGTCGCGCTCATGCGCTCGCCCCGATTTGTCGTCCGGTACATGCCGGTAAAGCCGGCCCCCTCTGGCCAGGCCACCGCCGGGGTCTTTCTCGCAGCTCCAGAGCTTGACAGCGACTTCGCCAGGTCCGAACCCGCGAGCCACGACGAGTGGCGCCCGGCCAACCTCGGCCTTGCACGCAACCAGCGCAACCCCGTGCGGCAGGCGTTGGAACAGATCAAGGCACGGTTCCGCCGTCACACCATCCCCGTCACCGCGACGCAGGCCACGCACCACCGGGGTACGGTCAGCCTCGCGTCACGCCTCGGTCGCCTGCTCGATGGCACGGTCGCCGGCACCGACCCCAGGATTCCCGCATTTCCCGAGCACGGCGGTTCGGTCGGCAGCGCCACCGGAAGTAGCACCCCGTTCGGTCCGCACAACGGTTCGGATCGGACCGGGGAACCGGGCAACGCGCAGGCCGGCACCAACGCCACCGGTCAAGGCGCCGATGCACGTGCGGCACACGCCGGCTCCGGTTCCTCCGGCGCCCAGGACGGCTGGATCCGACAACGTAACCCGGCCCGACGCCCCCGTGCCTGGCTCGACCCGACAGTGAACATGATGACCGTGGACGGCGCTACCGCAGTTCAGTTCAGCGCCACCGTGGTCGTGCCCGAAGGCAATCGAGGTGCCATCGTAAGGGCCGAACCGTACGTGTTGGTCGATGGCGGCAAGGAGAGCGAACCACCCGCGGGCGCCGACGTCCCGCACATCATCTCCTGGCGCGAGACAACGACCGAGGAAACCCAGCACGGCCACCAGGTCGCACTGTCACAACCCGGCACAAGTCACTGGATTGTCACTGTCTCCCAGCCGCCGGACACGGCGGTCAGCCTACGGTTGGAGGCAAGGGCGGCCACGCCATGAGCACGGCTCCTGTCAGCCTCGGCTTTTTGCAACCGGACCAGTCCCGGCTCATCGCCGTCGAGCCCGAGGTCACCTACGGCCACGGCCTGGCGGTGGTGCAAGGCCGAGCGATGGAGTGGGACTACCACGCCCGGGTGCGGGTCGAATGGAGCATCACGGTAGACCTCGCAGGCATCCTCGCCGACTGTGGGCTCGGAGTCGGGGCTCGTGTCGATGCCGTCATCAGCTGGCACTCGACGTGGACCAACCTTCGTGGGGCGGGCACCATCGCCGCCCTCGTCGACGGCAGGAACAACCTCGGCATCGACATTCCGGGGGAGGTGCTCGGCGGGACCCTCAACCTGACCGTCACTGTCACTCTCGGCGAGGCCGGCCTCGGGGCTGCCGTCTTGGCGCCACGTCGGCCCGGAAGTCCGTTGTGGTCGCGTCGGTCCTCCGTGGTACTGGAGGGGGCGGCAGCGAGAATGCCCGTGATGGCGGTCGACTTCGCCGCCACAGGACGGGGCCGGGAAAACGGTGTCTGGCTCCTCGAGTGCGATCACGACCTCACTGCCTCGGTGGCTGGCGCGCTGCTCTTGTATCTCAACACCGCGCACTCCGACGTACAGAGCTTGCTGGACCGGCCGGCCGACCCCGCAGCTGGAGCGTTGGCGCGGTTCATCGCCTTCGACGTCACCCGTCAGCTCGTTGTCCGGGCCTTGCAGCACGACGAACTTGATGAGCGACACCGATACGACGAGGGCACGCTCGGCGACCTCTTCCTCACCCTTTTCGCGACGCATCTGCCAGGGCGGACCCTGGACCATCTGCGGCGCGAATACGAAGACGACCCGGGCGAAATCGAGGCTGAACTGCTGGCTCGGGCATGGGAGTCAGGTAGGTGAGCGCCTCCGGTAACGTCTACCCCCGCCTCGACGATGCAGCTGCGGACGAGTTGATGCGCAACCACGCGTCGTTGGAGATCAAGGCGATCGCCGCCCTCGCCGCGACGTCGCACCCTCGTGTGTCGTGGTACGAGACCGCCACCTCCCGTATCAGCGAAAACCAACTGCACGAGCTCCGGCTCGTCATACTCGACATCGCGAGAAGCGAGGGCTACCCGGTACCCACCCCTCGCCGCTACGCGGGGTTCGACCAGCGTGTCGGCCCCGAACTCCTCCGCCGCATGAACATCTTGCCCGCCGACGCGTCCCACCCCGGTGTCTGGATGTTCATATCCCTCGTTCTGCTGCCCGACGTCGCCGTGTGGCGGTGGGCGGCCGACCGACACCGGGACCGGTTCACCGGTCGTCAGCACCGCGACACCTTCCGACGACTGTGGTCCAGGGCTTACGCGGTCGGTGAACACGCTGCTGCCCAACTACTGGAGGATGAATTCACCGGAATCATGGAACGGACCTCGATCGCCGGCGATCCACGCGTCGCCAAGGCCGTGGCTGCGGCGCACCTCTCAGCCGTCGCGAAAGAGCCCCCTGTGTCCAGGACCGACCTCCTCCGGGAGGCGATGAAGCGTATCCGGCGCATGTCCGTCGTAGTGCACTTCCCGGCTCTAGACGGGGCGCAGCTGCAACGCCTGCTTGAAGAGGTGTACCGCGACACACTCGAGGCCGTCGGCTCCCGGGCGCAATCTTCATGAGCGACGAAAGGCAACGAGGACAGCACAGATTCATCGGCACTGGGCCGGCCACAAGAGTACGTCGCTCTCCACGGCTGTGGGGTCAACAGCAAGCGGCGAGCTGCGCCAGGCATTGAGACCAGTCGGACACGCACCAGTGGCGGAAGCGCGTCCCACAACGGTAGTTCATGAACGAGTTTGCTAGGAAGCCTGCAGCGCAACGCCGCGACCTCGTGATGGTCGGGGGTGCCGAGGGAGTCGGCGGAGGGGCCGCCTACAGTGTCCAAACCGGCGAGACTGCCGCGAGCTGACGAGGACGACCCGGATAGCGCAGTGCTGCGACGTGACGAAAAGCGGTCATCGTCGTACAGTGTGCCTGACCGGTCGTTCATACACGCGTGCGACCGAAGTTGCCGTGAGGGTTCGAATGGGGGGGACGGCGTCCGGGTGGCCACCTACGGTGTGAAGCTGCAGCGGAGCGACGACCTTCGACTCCTCCCCCGCGAGGACAGCTGCAGCCTGGAGTCATTCCCGCAATGGTGTGAACAACGGCTGGCTGCGGGAGGACGCCTCGCGGTCGACCTGTTCTCCGGGGCCGGCGGGTTGAGTCAGGGCCTCACCGACGCAGGGTGGACCGTCGCCGCCGCCGTGGACCACGACCGCAAGGCGCTGGACACACATCGGGCGAACTTTCCAGGACTGGCTCTGGACGTCGACCTCGGGGACGAGGTCGCCCGAGCCGACCTTGTGCGGCTCCTCCGACGGACCGAGATCGACCTCGTCGCCGGAGGACCGCCCTGCCAGCCGTTCAGCCGGGCGGGACGCAGTAAGATCCGCAGCCTCGTTGATGCCGGCAAGCGCGACGCAGAGGACCACCGCAAGGAACTGTGGCGTGCCTTCGTCGACGTCGTCCTCAAGGTCCGCCCCCGCGCGGTGCTCATGGAGAACGTGCCGGACATGGCACTAGGCGACGAGTTGTTTGTGGTGCGCACCATCGTCGCGATGTTGGAACAGGACGGCTACCGCACGCAGGTGCGACTTGTGGATGCATGGCGCTACGGGGTTCCTCAGCACCGCCAACGGCTGATCCTGCTTGCTCGCCGCGACAGCGGATCGTTTGCCTGGCCCCGGGAGGTTGAGCAGTTCACAACCCTGCGGGAGGCCATCGGTGACCTGCCACGGCTCGAGCTCGGCACCGGCGGACGCCGGTTGGAGCATACGTCCAAGGACCTGAGCAAGTTCGCCCTACGCATGCGCTGCGGCGCCGAGACCGGTGTCGTTTTCGATCACATGACCCGCCCGGTGCGCGACGACGACCGTCAGGTTTTCTCGCTGATGACCTCGAAGACCCTCTACTCGGCAATCGACCCGAGCCTGCGTCGGTACACCGCCGACACCTTTGATGACAAGTACAAGCGCCTGGACTGGGACGACAGGAGTCGGTCGATCACCGCTCACATCGCCAAGGACGGCTACTGGTACATCCACCCGGAGGAGCACCGCACCCTCACCGTCCGTGAGGCAGCACGCATCCAGACGTTCCCCGACAGCTTCCGTTTCGCCGGCACCCGGAGTGACGCCTTCCGGCAGATCGGCAACGCCGTACCACCGATGCTCGGTGAGGCCGCCGCGCTGGCGCTCATGGCTCAAGAGGAACCGTCAGACGACACGCACCGCGGGTGGGGTACCGTCCGCAAAATTCTCGCTCAGCACGCCACCCGTCAGCGTCTGGGCGATCACTGGTACCTGCTGCCTTCGCAGGGCCGCCCACCGGCCCTGGCGGCGCTGGTGGCGATGATCGGCGGCCAGCCCGGACTCGGCGCCACACTGGAACCCCTGCGAGACACAGCCCCCCTGACGCGGCAACTGCTGGAACGTGTCCTCGACGGTAGGACCACGTCAAGGCTCCGCAATGCCGTTGAGCGGCTAGCCCCGCTGTTGGACGACCCCGACGTCGCTCACGATCCTGACCAGCTGGAGATTAAACTTGGGCTGCGGGCAGCGGAGACAGACCTCTTCCGGCTGCTTCTCGGCGAGGACCGCCTGGTACCCAACCAGACGGCGACCCGAGTGGCAGCACGAGTGGTCGGAAGCGACTCACACACGACGAACCGACTCACCGCCGGCAGGCTCGACCTCGCGCTGCTCGTCGGGTCTGGGGCACACGCAGCATCGCGCATGGCGGCCGTGCGACTACTGGGAGCTACCGTTTGTCGGACTGAGCCCAGCAGGCATCTCTGTCGAACGTGCCCCCTTCGCAACAACTGCCACTTTGGCGCGCGCTTCGTCAGCTCTGGAAAGCCCGCTGCACCTGTCGGGCCGCAGCCATGACGTCGGCTTTGATCTCACACTCCCACAGCCGCACCACGCGCCACCCCGCATCAGCCAGGGCAGCATCATTGCGCCGGTCCCGCTCCTGGTTGTCACGCAGTTTCTGACGCCAGCGATCCGCATTCGGTCCTCGGAAGGCCCGCGGTCCGTGCTGAGGACAACCGTGCCAGAAGCAGCCGTCAACGAACACTGCCAACCGTCGCCCCATGAACACGAGATCGGGTTTGCAGCGGCCGACTACCGGTCGCTGTAGACGGAAACGCATCCCGAGGGCGTGCACGGCCCTGCGGAGGACGATCTCTGGTTCCGTGTCGCGTACCCGGCGCCCGCGCAGATGTGCGCCGGCCTGGGTCGAGACCCAACCCCGAGAGTCGGTGCCGCTACCAGAGCCTGCCTGCCCCATGCCATCAGGATAGTGATCGGCATGGCCGACCGCCTGGCCGACATATGGACCCTGAAGAAGCCTTCCCAAGGCAGACCAACCGGGCCGGCGTACGACCGTCTCGGCAGGTCGTCTCGCAGTCCTGCTGGCAACCAGTCGACCCGAGCGGCCAAGCACCTCCCCAAGGCTACGACGGGTAAGGCTGCCAGGAAGAAGGCGTCTAATAACTCGCCAAAGGCTCAGCAGTTGAACAGTGACTGCTGCCCGTCCACTTCGACGCGGTCCTCCACGGGTTGTTCATCATTCGAGGACGGTCCCCAGAAAAGGGGCGGTGGCGGATCGTGTTCAGCCTTGGCCAGAATCGCCGCGGCCAAGTCCATCATCTCTTTGATCGACTGCGCATGAATAGTCAAAAACTGCGGGCGCAGGTCATCGAGGTCGAATCCGCAGGACATGCGCTCAACCAGCGGCTGCAACCAGTCCGCGTGCGCCCGGTCGATGGCGGCCACAACGACCGGCCGCTCGGCCCAGGATCGCTCGGCATGACTGCGGCAACTGGCGGCCGGTACGCATCCGGTCGCCGCCAAAGCATACGTTAGCCCGGCGACCCCAAGCTCAAGGTGACACAGACTGACCGAGTCGACGTCACCATGTTTGGCAAGCGCGGCCATGCCTGCCTCATCCTCGGGATCTTCGGACGGGAAATCAGGGTTGTGTGCTTCGATCAACCGGGCGAAATGCTCGAACGTCGTAGCATCGTCCGCCGCAGCGTCGACTGCAGCTGCCGCAGCCCGCTCGTCGGCTACCACCTGGGCCGCTTCCGACAAAGGCACATCGAATATCGCCCACACGCCTTGGAAGAATCCGATGCCCTCTTCATGGATTTCGTCCTCTGCCGGCATCCAGAACGGGGCATTCTGCGGCAAAGCTGGATCAAGCTGGATGTGCGCGCGGGGGATCAACAGCCTCTCCTTCCGAAGTTTCTTGAAGCAGTCAATCACCTTGAGGACGCAGAACACAGCTGTGGCGGGGGACTCGTACGAGCTAACCTCGACCCTTCGTTAAGGGCTGCCCATAGGCTGGGAGGGAAGCAAGGAAGCGCCTTCTGATCAGGGTAAATAGGGCTTGCCGAAGGTCCCATGTTCCTGTCACAGAAGGCACTTGCTGGGTGAAGGCTACCGGAACACGTCCGAAGATCATGGTAACCAGGGACGGACGAGGCGTGGTCGGTCGCGCCAGTGCCCGACTACTCGCCGATCTTGCCGTGAGGTCGAATGGGGTTCGGGTTCCGGCGTGTCGGCCGCTTGATTTCCGCAACATCAACTGCGGCGTCGGCTAGATTTCCTGGCATGGGTCTGTTGGGCGACGCGGTGGTGATGCTGGACGAGCGGGGCGTGCTGGAGCCGCTGGGTGGGTTGATCCGGCAGGTGTACCGGCGGGCCGCGGACCGGCACGAGCCGGAGCTGGGCGACGACGCGATGAGCTTCGGCACGACGGTGTGGCGCAACCTGACGAACCTGGGCAAGGCGATGTTCGAGGGTGTCGACGGGGTGCGGGTGCGGGTGGAGGACAACTCCCTGGAGATCCTCTGCGCCGGGTACGTGGTGCGGCTGTATTCGTTGCAGGGTGGGGTCGAGTCGATCCGGTGGGAGGGTAGCGAGGCCCGGCTGGGTGGGGCGGTGGAGAACAGCCGCGACGGCCAGTTGGCGTTCGACGACGACGAGCAGTTCCCGGAGGTCTTCGCCGGGGTGGTGCCGCCCAAGCGGCACCTGCGCGTCGCGCACACCGGGGACATCACGACCGGGGAGGCGACGGCGCACCTCGGGCTGCCCCGGGACAACCGCGAGGGCGGGTCGCCGTGGTTCGAGGTGATGCTCTGGTTCGGTGACGCGGTGACGGTGGGCACGCCGCTGCCGGTCGTCGGCGACGGCACCGGTGTGCCGGGGCAGCGGCACGACGAGCTGCCGGTTCCCGAGCTGCCGATCGAGACGCTGCGGCCGGGTCGCGCCGGCGTTCGTTCTCTCGGTGCTGCCGCCGGCCGTTCGGCGTGACCGGGGGGATCCGTGCGCCGGTCTCGGCCAGCGTGGCCGTCGCGGCGTTCGAGCCGCACGCCCTCGGGCTGGCCCGCCGGTGGCGGCGGATGCGCAAGAACGAGTTGGCCCGGCAGATCGGGGTCACGGCGGCGGCGGTCAGCCAGTACGAGCTGGGGCAGGCCCGCCCGTCGGCGGCGGTGCTGGCCCGGTTGGCGTTAGCGTTGACGATGCCGGTGGAGTTCTTCGCCGCCGGTTTTCCCGCTCCGGCGTCGCCGGGGCGTGCGCACTTTCGTAGCCTGCGGGCCACCAGCCAGGCGGAGCGGGACCAGGCGGAGGCGTTCGGCGAGGTCGCCTGGCGGGTGGTCGAGGTGCTGGGTCGGCAGCTGCGGCTGCCCGAGCTGCGGCTGCCGCAGCTCGACCTGCCGGAACCGGCGCGAGCCGAGGACATCAGCGCGGCCGCTGCGGCGGCGCGCCGGGCGTTCGGGCTCGACGACGGGCCGGTGCCGCACACGGTACGGCTGCTGGAGGCGCATGGGGTGATCGTGCTGTCCCTGCCGGACGTCTCGGAGCGGGTCGACGCCTTTTCGCACTGGTACGGCCAGCGGCCGTTCGTCTTCCTGAACCCGGCCAAGAACGACCGGGCCCGCTCCCGGATGGACGCCGCCCACGAACTCGGTCATCTGCTGCTGCACCACGACGCCGAGCCTGGCAGCCAGATCCTGGAACGGGAGGCCACCGCCTTCGCCTCCGAGTTCCTCGCTCCCAGCCCGGCGTTGGCCGCGGAACTGCCGGCCCGCCTCGACTTCGACCAGCTACACGAGTTGAAGCGCCGCTGGGGCATCAGCCTGAAGGCGCTCGTCTACCGGGGCCACGACCTGGGCGTCTACCGGGACCACACCTACCGGCGGGGGATGAGCCTGCTCGCCCAGTGGGGCCACCCCGAGCCGGGTGACCTCGGCCCCCGGGAGCGGCCCTCCCTGCTGGGCCGGGCCGTCGAACTCCTCGACCAGCAGCGGGTGACGACGGAGAGTCTGGCGGCACAGGCCGGCCTCCCGGCGTCCCTCGCCCGTACGGTGATCGACGCCGCCACCGAAGACCTCCTCGAACTGCGACTGGCTACAGGAGGCTCCTGAGGCAGCGGGAGTACCAATAATTGTCATTCTGATGCCCGCCGCGCCTGTGTCTGGTTCCAGGACCTGCATAACGAAGCGGTATCAGGGCCTGAGTGGCACTCCGTCGGCTGTTGTCGTAGATCATCCTGTAGGTGCTCTTCGTCGATGGAAGGGGGCGCAGGTGTGGAGTCGACGGCAGACGCTGAGGCTTGCGCTCGCCGCAGCGGCCGGCGGCGGTGGAACCGTTCTCGGCGGGTGCTCGGCCTGGTCGCCTTCTGGTCGGCCGGACCCGTCTCGCTCCCTGTCGCCCGAGGAGTCCCGTCCGTGGCCGCCTCCTGAGCAGGCAGCGGGCCTGTTCCGGCCGGGGTCGCGGCACCTGCTCGACGGCGGCGAGTGGGCGACCGCGAGGACGCTGCCCGCAGGCGATCTGCATCTGCCCAGCGGCAGGCTGGTCGCCGCTGACCCCAGTTGGCTGACGACCTGGGAAATGTCGGGCATCGCACCTTTCACCGCGACGGTGCCTCCAGGCACCTATCCGTTGACGCTTGCACTGGTTGAATGGCCGCAGGACAAGCGTGTTGCGGCGGCGAAGTTGGTGATCCGTGACGAGCCGGTAGCGGCCTGGGAGATGGCGCTGCGACCCGGCCAGGACCCCGGCACCCTTCACGAGGGTGAGGCGTTCGTCGTCGGCGTCAACGTGGCCACCATCGTCCTGTTCGACAGGGTGGCGCTTGAAGCGATGGCCAGGCGGAGCGAGGAGAACCCGGAGTTCTACTCCGTGGCCGAGGCGGAACGCCCGGTCGAGCTGCAGGACCGGGCTTCGGGCGCCAACCTCATCGCGTTCCACACGGGCTGGGGCGACGGCGCTTATCCGGTCTGGGTTGGTCGTACGGCCACCGGGGCCGTGGCCTGCTTCGTCGTCGACATGGCCATGCTGGCGCCTGCCGGCAGCTCGTCATCCTGACCGAGGCAGCCGGCTGCTCGCCTTCATGCTGCTGTACCACGCCCGGCGTGATACCCGGACCGCGCCCGACGGCAGCCTGGTGCCGCTGGCCGAGCAGGACCGCCGCCGGTGGGACACCCAGTTGATCGCCGAGGGCGTGGAGAGCCTGCAAGCGGCCCTCGCCCGCGACCGGCTGGGCGAGTTCCAGGCCCAGGCCGCGATCGCGGCACTGCACGCCGCCGCGCCCACCGCCGCAGAGACCGACTGGGTGCAGATCCTCGAGTGGTTACGACGAGCTCGCCCGCCTGACCGACAGCCCGGTCGTGAAGCTCAACCGCGCGGTGGCGTCGGCGAGTCCGACGGACCACGCGCCGGACTGGCCGCACTCGCCCCGCTGGACGACACGCTACCCCGCCACGCGGCCGTGGCGGCGTACCTCCACGAACGCGACGGCGACCGGACGACGGCGGCACGGCTGCACGCCGAGGCGGCCCGAAAGGCCCCCAACCTCGCCGAACGCGACCACCTGACCCGCCAAGCCGCCCGACTCAATACCTGCCGGTGTCTCTGACGGGTCGCGCGCTCGGATCCCTGCCCGTGCCGGTGAGCCGGTTGTCGCGGCGTCGTCGTCCCTCGACCACCTGCTGCCGGTCCGGCTCGACCCAGTCCCTCGTCGGTGAGCCGGTCGAGTGCGCCGTAAGGGTGCCGGGCCGCAGCGTCAGCCGCCCGCCGGACAGCGCAGCGATGCCGCTGACGACGCGCCGTGGCCCTGCGTGGGCTCCCGCGCGCGGGCGGGTGCGGCGACCCCGGCCACCGCGGATCGGCACGAAGTCGTTGGTCGTCTCGTCAGTCGGTCTATGCGGCCGCAGCCGCCAAGGAGGCGGGCCGGGGAGACTGCCGCCGGTGCGGGGACGCTGGTGGCCGTGCGGGTGCGGTGGTGAACCAGCCGCGAAACGCCGACGACCGAGGTGCGACCACAGCGGCGTGTTCGTGCGCTCGTCGGGTCGTGTCCCGGGTGGCGGCTGGCCGCGCTGGGCGGGCCAGGTCCATGGCCCGGCGGGCGGTGCGGGCGGCGTCGCACATGCCGCGCTGGCCGGCGCACTGCAGGTTGCGGCAGTCGCCGCGGTTGTCGGGCTGGTGCGCGCCGATCACGTCGAGGGCGAGCCGCCACAGGAGCGGGTCGGTCACGTCTCCGGGGATCACAGCGAGCAGGCTGAGGCGTTCACGAGGCATGGCGGGAGCCCTTTCGTCGATGGGTCACGTCGTCCGCCATTGCAAGGCGGACGGACTGCGGACACGATCGACGCTCGCCTTTGACAGAAGGTCAAGTGGTCTCGCCTGAGCGGCTATCCCGGGCTGGCGGCGTAGAGGTACGCGGGGCAAAGAACCCTGGTCGTTGGTGCGAGGAGGGACCGTGGCGGCGGTTCGGGCAGTTTCTCGATCGCCGAAGGCAAGGTTCGGTGGCGCTTGCCGCCGAAACGCCGCGCGGGCTGGTACGGCAGTGAGCTTGTCGGGCTGGCGACGCCCACGACGACGCGGTCGCTCCCGCCGTTGGTGGCGCTTGTGAGTGCCACAGCCTGATCTGGCTTCGGCCTGTCGCCGACGTCGCCGAGCCTGGCAGGTCGCGCGCCCGCCGATGGGACGCACGCCAATCGGCCAGGTTCGACGCCAGGGAAACGGCCGCGGCCGAGGTCAGCGCCGGTGACGTTTCGTAGTGTTCAGGCGGTGGTGGCGACGGTTGTCGGTGGGAGGGTCAGCGGTGGCGCGTACCTGGCTGTCCGTACGGGTCGAGTTGGTCTCCGGTCGCGGCGTCGACCTGTGGCCTCGGCCGGGCAGGGTTTTCGCGGCGAGCCGGTCGCATACCTTCGCCCAGCTCGCTGACGCGATCGACCTGGCGTTCGCCCGCTGGGACCTGGCCCACCTGCACATGTTCACGCTGGCCGACCACACCCAGGTCACGCCGCTTGAGCTGTGGGACGGCGATGCCCCCGAGGGCAGCGTCGACAGTGACCGGGCCAGGTTGAGTCGTCTGGGTGGCGGCGAGCAGTTCGCGTACGTGTTCGACTTCGGTGACGACTGGGCGCACCTGTGCAGGGTCGACGAGTCCCGCATCGACCCGCTGGAGATGCTCGGTGGCCTGCCCAGCGAGCCGATGCCGTACTTCGGGTGGGGTGACCTACCTGATCAGTACGGACGGCGGTGGGACGGCGACGGCGGCGAGGCGCCGCCGCCGGAACGGCCGCAGCGACCGCTTGCTGAGCTTCCGCCGCTGCTGCCGGGATGGGGACCCCGCCAGCGCGGGCAGTAGCGGTCCCGAAGTCCTCGGGCGATACGCACCATGGCGGGTTCACCTGTCGGCCCGCGAACAAGTCGAGCGGCGGGTTCATGATCGGCGAGATAAGCGGCGGGAAGAGGTAAAGGGCAGCCTGTTCGCCGGCCAGGCTCTGATCGTGTGCCCCGGCCTGGGCGCCCGGCGACAGGTCACCTCTGCTGGACCGCGACTGCGCTGCCCGCGCCGCAGCTCGACTCGGACGCACGTGGACGGCGGCAGGGCAGGACCACCGATGTCGGAACGGGGCCCGTTCGAGGTGCGCTGGACGACTGCGGGGACTGCGGCCGTGGGGCGCGGGAACCCTCGCTTGGAGGCGTGGAGCGGTGCCGCACCGTGCCGACGTGACGGTGGGCCGAGGCTAACCCGCTTGTCGGCGGCCAGTGCAAGGCCCCCAGCGGCGGCCAGTTAGTGGGGAGAGAACTGGCCGCCGGTGTTACCGAGCGTGAGTGGTGGCTGAGTTGGGATCAGGTGGTGGAGCGGGTGATGGCGTGCTCGACGAGGTCGACTGCGGCCCGGGGGTCTGCGACTTGGACGATGAGCCGGGCGTAGCGCTCGTCGCGCAGTTCGATGACGACGGCTTTGGCCGGGTCGCGGACGTCCCAGAAGACACGCTCGCCGTCGATGTGGAAAGTGCCGGCGGTGATGACGCCAGGTAGGTGGGCGCCGGGCGCGCGGATACCCTTGGGCTCCTTGGTCACGCCGGGGTCGGCGGTGGCGCCTCGGACGTTGGACAGCGGGATCTCCAAGCGGCTCCTGAGGGCCCAGAGCTTGTCCAGTCCTTCGATCTCGATGATGAGGGTGTCGTTGTCGATGTGCACCTTGGCCATGGAAGCTCCTTCAGGATTGCGGTTGGTGAATCCGGTCGAACAGGGATGTGCCGGCCCCGGCGGCGTCAACGCCGGCGCGGATCCGCAGGCGCAGGCCGAGGATCGCCGCGGTGAGCGCGTAGGCCAGGGGCGACGGCGCATCGTCGGCGGTCGCCGCACCGCCGCCCAGGGTGAGATCGATGGCGGCGTCGAGGTCGCGCATGGTGCGGGCGACTTCCTCTGCCACCTCGGGGTCCACCGGCGCGCGTTCGGCCACGGCCAGCAGCAGCAGGTCCATGTCGGGGCTGGCGGTGTCGGCCACGAACATGTCCCTCAATGCTTGTGTCGGGTGGGGGGCCGCGGTGACCTTCGCCAGCAGTGGCCGGACCTGATGCTCCAGGTGCCACCGCAGGGCGGCCAGATACAGCCCGCGCTTGCTGCCGAAGACCTTGTACAGGCTGTTGCGGTGCACACCGAGGTGCGTCACCAGGTCATCGACGGAGATGCCGTCGTACGCCCGGCTGGCGAACAGGCTCACCGCCGCCCTGATCACTTCGGTTTCGTCGAATGCTCTCGGTCGGCCCATGGGAGGACCCTAGCCGGTTTAGGAACGACCAGTCAAGAACAACCGTTCCTAAATCTGGTCGCGTTGTTGCCGCCTCACGCCCAGCCCGGGCGGAACATGGTCGGGTAACACGGAGAGTGAGGGCGTCGCTGGCCGTACCTGGGGAAGCGCGTCTGGCCGCCGACACCCCACCCGCTGTTCCGGGTGCTGGCCAGCTTGACGCGCCTATGACCGATCTTGACCCCGTCCACGGGCGTCTCTTCGCAGGTCGCGGTTCACCGCCCGACTGCGGTACCGCTTCGTCCGGTAGCGCTGCCGCCGTCAGTGCTGAGCAGGCGGGGCTCCAGCCGTTCTCCGGGACGATGCTGTCCGCGTCGAGGACGGTCGGGTGCCTCGCTTTCTGCGCATCGTCTACGTCGCGGGTGCGGTTGGCGCTGGACACGCGGCGGGCCGTCGCAACGGTAGAGGTTGATGTGCTCAGTTCATCGTGACCGGCCGGGATCACCAAGTCCACGATCAGGGCTCCAGGCCCGGCCGAGCAGCGTGGTGGCGGGGCGGCAACCGGCCGACCGGCCGCGAGGGCGGGTGGGCGAGGCGACGCGGGCGACGCCGAGCTGCGGGCTGGCGTGGAGTCGTTGCTGGTCATCTGAGAGTGGGTGGTCTTCGACGATCGCTCTGGTGCGACAGGAAGTCAACGGCTTGCACCGGTCACCTTCACGGCGGCGTCAGGCGACGTCGTTGTCGTCCTGGCGGCCACGCCTGTTGCCGCCTATCAGGTCCGGCCGGTCCGCTGGGAGGTTCAGCCCGGTCGTGGGTCACCAGGAGGAGGCGGTCTCGACCCCGCCGCTGTGGAACGCCGGCAGCCTCCTGGGGGAAGTAACGGAAGGGAACTCCCTCCTACGGAGGGAGTCTGGAACTGTCACCGCCGGTGACGAGCGACGGTCACGGCGGTGTGCTGCACTGACAGCCGCATGCGGCCGTCACGCCGGGTGCGATGGTCGTGAGCAGTGGTGAAGGCGCGGTGAAGTCCCAGGGGAAGACGTGATGGAAGACCCCTTATGAGCTCGCCAGATGGTCGCTCGGCGACGGTCTCTCCACACTTCATCTGCCGGCCGTAGAGCGCCGCCCTTGTGCAGACGGTCGTAGACCAGCCCGACGGCGACCTCCCGGGTCCAGTCGACCCGCATGGGTTCGGGTCCGGCCTTGTGGCCGCCGCGTGGAAACGCCCCGCGCCCTCAAACCGGCTCCTGTCAGCTCCAGCGAACGCCCCGGGCGTCTAACAACGATCTGACATGGCTCCGACAAGGCGCCGCCGGGTCTGACAGACCAGCTCAGCCGCCATACGCCCGTCAAGCAGCTGGGAGACGCGGCCACCGGCTTTCAGGCGTCTCCGTCCCAGCACTCGGTGTCCGGCGGTAGCGTCAGGGTCCAGCCGTGATGATCTGACATTCGGCACCGCCCGTCGAGCCGGTGAGGCCGGCGTGCGAGGCGGCGAGCCTCCGACCAGGGCTGTCAGATCAGCCCCTCCGCTGTCAGAGGTCTGTCAGATCCGGGGGGCGTTCGCCAGAGCTGACAGAGCCTGCTAGCGGACGCGGAAAAATCCTTGTTGGCGGACAGTTGAGTCCCTGCTCGCGGACAGCAGAAATCCTGCTGGGCGGTCAGGTGATCTCCGTC
>NZ_JBICUP010000071.1:0-23000 GCF_043198215.1 Micromonospora sp. NPDC048830 | reverse complement strand
CACACCAGCACCCGACCCGCCGGTCACGCCACCACGCCGACCATCCACAAAGACCCAGCCCAACCCCATGATCAAATTAGGCTACGTGGCATTGGATCTGGAGCAGGCCACGCGTCCTTGGGGCGAAGAAGTCGTTTCCTTGGTCGTCGATGACGACGAAGGCGGGGAAGTTGTCGACCCGGATCTTCCACACGGCCTCCATGCCGAGGTGTTTGTAGTCGATGACTTCGACGCTCTTGATGCAGTCCTGGGCCAGCCGCGCGGCGGGGCCTCCGACGGATCCGAGGTAGAAGCCCCCGTGTCGGCGGCAGGCGTTCGCCACCGTCTGAGACCGATTGCCCTTGGCGAGCATGACCAGCGATCCACCGGCCGCCTGGAACTCCTCCACGTAGGTGTCCATGCGCCCTGCCGTGGTGGGACCGAAGGATCCCGCGGCCATCCCGTTCGGTGTCTTGGCGGGGCCGGCGTAGTAGACGGGGTGGTCGCGTAGATATCCCGGCAGCGGTTCGCCTGCCTTCAAGCGGGCGCTGATCTCGGCGTGCGCGAGGTCGCGCGCGACGACGAGTTCACCAGACAACGACAGTCTGGTTCCAACGGCCAGTCCCGACAGCTTGGCTCGGATCTGGGTCATAGGCGCTGAAACATCCACCGCCACGACCTCCCCGACGATGTGGGCATCGGTCACCTCGGGCAGGAACCGAGAGGGGTCCTCCTCAAGCTTCTCCAGGAATACGCCCTCGGCCCTGATGCGACCAAGGATCTGCCGATCTGCCGAGCATGAGACCGCGATCGCCACGGGGCAGGAGCCTCCGTGTCGCGGGAGCCGAACTACTCGCACGTCGTGACAGAAGTACTTGCCGCCGAACTGTGCGCCAATGCCGAGTTGGCGAGTGATGGAGAGGATCTGTTCTTCCAGGTGGAGGTCGCGGAAGCCGTGGCCTGAGGGTGAGCCCGAGGTGGGCAGTGTGTCCAGGTACCGGGCAGAGGCCAGCTTCGCGGTCTTGAGCGCGTACTCGGCGGAGGGGCCGCCAATGACGACTGCCAGATGGTACGGAGGGCAGGCCGCGGTTCCGAGAGCACTGATCCGCTCGGTGAGGAAGGAGAGAAGTCTCTGCTCGTCCAGGAGTGCTCGGGTCTCCTGGAACAGGAAGCTCTTGTTCGCGCTGCCGCCGCCCTTGGCCATGAACAGGAACTCGTAGGTGTCGTGGCCCTCGGCCAGGATCTCGATCTGTGCAGGCAGGTTGTTGCCCGTGTTGACCTCGCGGTAAGTGGTCAGCGGCGCGAGCTGTGAGTAGCGAAGGTTGAGCGTCTTGTAGGCGTGGTGGATGCCCCGGCTGAGATGGCGCGCGTCCCGTCCGTCGGTGAGCACACGGGACCCCCGCTGCCCGAACACGATCGCAGTGCCGGTGTCTTGGCACATCGGCAGGACGCCCTGGGCCGAGATCGCGGCGTTGCGGAGAAGGTCTGTGGCGACGTACTTGTCGTTCGCGCTGGCCTCAGGATCGTCGAGGATACTTCGCAACTGCTCCAGGTGCGAGGTGCGCAGCTGATGGGAAACGCGGGTGAACGCGACGTCGGCGAGCCGGGTGAGGGTGAGGTCCGACACCTTCAGGAGTGTGTCCCCATAGCGATCGACCACCTCCGGTGGCGGTGCGTCGATGGCGACGAACTCCACCGTATCCTTGCCTCTGGGCAGGATCGGCGTGTAGTCGAAGTCCGGGTCGTCGTAGTCGGGCCTCGTAGCGAGTGGTCCAGGTTCAGTCGCCATCGAACGTCCTGTCGTTCTTGCGATGCCGGTCCAGGATCGACTGGGCGCGGATGACGACCGGCGCATCCACCATCTGCCCGGCCACGGCCGTCACGCCCTGTGAGGCGTCCAGTACCGCGACGGCCCAGGCGACCTCCTCCTCGGTGGGGAGGAAGGCGACCTGAGTGGGTGCGACCTGGCTGGGATGGACGCAGAGTTTGCCACCGAACCCCAGCTCGCGCGCATGCGTGAGGTCTGCATTGAGCGCCTCGCTCTCGGTCAGCCGCGTGGTGACGCCGTCGATCGGCGCGGGCAGCCCGGCGGCCGCGCTGGCGTAGACCAGCTGAGAGCGAGCGAACTGTAGCGCGGGTTGTGACGCCGGATCCACTCCGATGTTGGCGGCGAAGTCGACGTTGCCGAAGATCAGGCCGGCAACTCCGGTGGCCGCGATCTCGTGGGCAGCCGCGAGCCCGAGCGGAGTCTCGATCAGGGCCAAGGTGGGGGAGTCACACGAGCTCACGAAGCGGCTGACAGCGCCCGCGTCCTCACACTTCGGTAGCAGGACGAAGCTGGCACGCCCGGAGACCATGCGCAGGTCCGGTTCGTGCCAGGCGGTGCCGACGCCATTGACTCTGACGATGGCTTCGCGCCCGCTAGCCAGCCAAGCCGCGGTGGACTGGCGGGCGCCTTGCTTCGAGGCCTCGGCCACTGCGTCCTCGAGGTCGACGATCACGTGGTCGGCGCCGGCGGCGGACGCCTTCGTGAAGCGGTCAGGTCGATCACCCGGTACGAAGAGGAGAGCTCCGCTCGGCGCGGACGGATCGGTTGTCAAAGACGCCACCTTCGGGATAGGCATGAATCCACGAAGTATGCATGATCTGTTGCTGTCACGCATAGTGTCGGCTAGCGTGGTGGCCAGCACAAGGGTCGAAGGAGCATCGAGATGATTGACCTGCAGGGCTGGGTCGCGATCGTGACCGGCGGTGCGAGCGGCATTGGGCAAGCCCCGCGGAGCGGTTGGCCGAGTTCGGGGCCGGTGTTGTGATCGCGGACCCGGATCTCGAGGGCGCCCAGCGGGTGGTCAAGCCGATGGAAGTTGCCGGAGGAAGCGCCGACGTCGTTCGCGACGACGGACGTCACCCAGATCGTTGCCGGTGCGCGGGAGCGGTGCGGCTGCGATGTGCTGTCCTGGAACGCCGAGGTGCCGGTGGTGGCGTGGACCTGCCGTTCGGCGGCTGGAAGGGCAGCGGGGCCGGCCGTGAGAAGGGGTTCGAGCGCCTGGCTGGCTACAGTCAGACCAAGGCCATCGCGGTGGGGACGCGATGACCGGGCTGCCACTGGCCGGCGTCACCGTTGTCTCGTGTGAGCAGGCGGTGGCTGCGCCGTTCGCCACTCGTCAGCTGGCGGACCTCGGGGCACGTGTCATCAAGGTCGAGCGTCCCGGCAGCGGAGACTTCGCGCGAGGCTACGACGAGACGGTCCTTGGCATGTCCAGCCACTTCGTCTGGCTCAACCGCTCGAAGGAGAGCATCGCCCTCGACCTCAAGCAGCCGCCAGCACTGGACGTCATGCACCGGCTCATCGACCGCGCCGACGTGTTCGTCCAGAACCTCGCGCCTGGTGCTGCCGAGCGGCTGGGCCTAGGAGCCGACGCGCTTCGGGCGCGCGATCCGCGGCTCATCACCTGCTCGATCACGGGCTACGGCACCAGTGGGCCCTACCGCCATGCGAAGGCCTACGACCTGCTGATCCAGTCGGAGACCGGACTGGTCTCAGTCACCGGAAGCGACGATGCACCCGCCAAGAGCGGTATCCCAGCGGCCGATATCGGCGCCGGCATGTACGGGTTCGCAGGGATTCTGTCCGCACTCTATGACCGGGAACGCACAGGCGAGGGCACCAAGCTGGACATCAGCCTCTTCGACTCACTCATCGAGTGGATGGGCTACCCGCTGTACTACACGCGATACGGCGGAGCGGCACCCAACCGCACCGGCACCAGCCACGCGGCCATCGCTCCGTACGGCACCTACGCCTGCGCCGATGGCCAGAAGTACGTGCTGTCCATCCAGAACGAGCGAGAGTGGAAGGCGTTCTGTGACGTCGTGCTCGACATGCCCGAACTGGCAGAAGACTCGCGCTTTGATACCGGCAGCCGCCGAGTGAGCAATCGCGTCGAGCTCGATACCCTCATCAACCAGCAGCTGTCTCGGATCGACGGGGCCACCTTCGCTGAGCGACTCAACAGTGCACGGATCGCCAATGCGCGACAGCGCGAGGTCGCCGACGTCATCGACCATCCCCAGCTCACCGCGCGCCGTCGGTGGCGCGAAATCGGAACGCCTGCCGGCCCCATCCAGGCGACGCTGCCCGCGATCACCGTCGAGGGCCGCGAACCGCGAATGGAACCGATCCCCAGCGTCGGCCAACACACCCACGACCTGCTCGAAGAACTGGGGTACAACGCCGTCGAAATCCGTGCTCTCAAGAGAGATGGCACGTTCTGAACAAACACCAGAGCATCGCCGGGTATAATCTGGCCCGGATGGTGCCTCATTAAGGCGGACGAAGCGATAACCGTGGTAAACATTGCGACCAAGCGGGACGTGATTGTCGATGGGCTGCGACGGCTCATCGTCTCGGGCGAGCTCGAACGCGGGAGTCGCCTGCCGCAGGACGAGCTCGCCAAGAGGTTCAACAGCAGCATTACCCCGGTGCGCGAGGCGCTGCGCCTCCTAGAGGCAGAAGGTCTCGTCGTATCAGCGCCGCATCGTGGGACCCGGGTTGCAGGGATCGACCTTGACCGGGTGAAGGCCACCTATATCGTGCGTCGTCTGACTGAGAGTTATGCCATGCGTCGTGCCGCCACCCGGTTTAGCCTCCGCGATATCAAGCGGGCACAGGAACTACTTCTCAAGATCGAGGATGCGGCTGCCGCCGGCAACGAGCTTTGCGTTCGGCAGGCGAATCGCGATTTTCACTTCTACTTCTATGATCGTAGCGGAATCCCTGGGCTGTCGGACCACCTCGCCTTGCTATGGGCGTCATTCCCGTGGGATCTCGTGATCGGCGCACCCGACCGTGCTGAAGCCTCCAGGAAGGAGCATCACGCCATACTCGAGGCGGTGCGCGCTGGCGATCCGGACAGGGCTGCCGCAGCCGTCGAGACGCACATCGCTCACGGGTTCCTCCCGATCGCTCGCCGCATTAGCGGCGAGGATGTGTTGGATCCATTCGATCCGGACACCGATTGAAGGCGGCTGCAAGAGTGGCGGAGACGACAGATCGGTGGAGCTTCTATCGCGAGTGGATAGAAGCTCAGGGCGATGTTGTCTTCGAACGTCTGGTCGATCTGCTTACGGAACGCGTTCCGAGGATGGTGCCCGATGACGTCGATCGGGCGCTACTGAGGGCATCTGTCATGTCACATCTGCCGTCGTTCCGGAGCTTTGGTTTGGTGGCTCGCCCTCGGAGGTGGGCGATACCGAAGCCGGCTCGCGCGCTCGTCATCGCTCAGGCGGACAGCGGCGCACCGCTGGAGTCGCTGCTGATGGCATACGAGATCGGCAAGGTCGAGATCTGGAAGGCGTTCCTGGAAGCCGTGCGGGCGAAGTCCCACGAGGCGCTGTCCGCGGACCTCCGGCTGGCGTTGCTCGAGGTCGTCATGAGTTGGACCTCCGACTACCTCCAGGACATCACCGCGCAGGTCGTCGAGATCTACTCCACGAGAACGGCTCATCTGAGCAACCGCGAGGGTGCCCAAGTCCGGGAAACGCTGGACAATTTCATCGCTGGAGACATTGACGTCGCGCACGCTGAGAAACTCCTCGGATACTCGATCGCCAGCTGTGCCCACGTCGCCTTTGTCGTCGCTACCGCGCCGGACCTTCCGGCCGGTCGATTGGACGCTGCGGTCTCCCATGTTGCGAGCATGCTGGGCGGTCCATTCCTGGCATTGGCCCTGGGTGCCCGGTCGGCGTTGGTGTGGGTCACGGTGCGCGAAGGTTCCTGGACAGCATTCGGGTCACGCCTGCCGTCGCGTCCACCCGAGGGGGCCATGGTCGCACTCAGCAGTGAGCAGTATGGCGCCGTCGGGTTCCGACGTGTTCGGGAGGAGGCACTCAGTGCCGCGCCTCTGCTGGAGGCCAATCCATCCGCATCGCCGCTGTGCTTCCCTGATGTCGAGGCCGAGACGCTGGCGCTTCAGGACCACCAGGCAGCGCGACGGTTGGTTCATCGGCAACTCGGCGCTCTACTCCACCAGTGGCCGGCCGGTCTCGACCTGATCCAGACAGTCCAGGTCTTCTTGGAAACCGGAGCCAGCCCGACGCGGACCGCCCGCCAGCTCCACTTGCATCCAAACACGGTGACGCAACGGCTCAAGAAGTTCGAGAAGGTCCGCGGTCGGCCGACCGAAGTCGGAGACCTTCCGCTCTGGCTCGCGTTGAGGCTTGCGCCTATGGTTCGCCTCGACCACGCGGCTGACGACTTCTGACCGGGGAGCTGTACGGAACCTGTCAACCCTTCTGAGACACGTTCTTGAGCAAACTACTGAGCCGGTTCGTCTTGTTCTCGGGCTTGTTGATCCTTGTGTCCTGAACGCTGAGAGGGGCTCTGTGTAGGTAGAGCTGGTTGATGCGGTGCTGCGTGGAAGATGAAGGTTGGCCCTTCGAAGTCGCCCTGTGGGGGGAGGCTTCAAACCGCCTCATGCTGCGTTGGTTGAAGACCGTCGTGGTGAGCGATGGGGAAAAGGCGTCGTAAGAGGCGTCAGGTGGGGATCGGGAAGACGAGCGCAAGCGAATCGTTGCTGACGTGTCGTAACAAATGAGACGACATCGAAACCGGGGAGTGGATCAGTCTCCGGGATGAGCCTGGCGGGTGCCCGCTTATTGGCCAGGTGGTGTCCGGCATGTAGACGACGTGAGCCTGATCTGCTGCTTTCACGTGGAACAGGAGAAGGCGTGTCCCGATACTGCTCAGCTCTGCTGGGCTGGGCGATAGGGAGTGTCCCAAGCGGCCGAGACCGTGAGGGGTCGAGTACTGATGCGGGGCATGCTGGCGGACCGGCTCGTAGTAGTGGTGAAGTCCCTGTAATGGGGATGGAGCGAAGGGGCCGGGTCGTTCGTGACTGAGCGCATTTGATCAACCGGATGTTCTCCGGGAGGAATCGGTGGGCAAGTTGAAGTCGTCAGGGAAGTCGTTTGAGATTTCGAAGCGGGAGGTTTGGGAGGCTTACGAAGGAGTCAGGGCGAACAAGGGTGCGCCGGGTGTGGATGGGGAGTCCATCGCCGAGTTCGAGAAGGACCTGCAGGGGAACCTGTACAAGATCTGGAATCGAATGTCGTCGGGGACGTATTTTCCGCCGCCGGTGCGTGCGGTTGAGATTCCCAAGCCTCACGGTGGTGGGGTAAGGATCTTGGGTGTGCCTACCGTGGCTGACCGGGTTGCGCAGACCGTCGTGGCCAGGCATCTGGGAGTGCGGTTGGAGCCTGTGTTCCACGAGGACTCCTATGGGTATCGGCCAGGCCGGTCGGCACTGGATGCGGTGCAGAGGTGCCGGGAGCGCTGCTGGCGAAGGAACTGGGTGATTGATCTCGACGTCCAGAAGTTCTTCGACAGCGTGCGATGGGACCTCATCGTCAAGGCTGTGGAGGCGCACACCGACGCCGTCTGGGTGGTTTTGTATGTGAAGCGGTGGCTGCATGCGCCGCTGCAACTGCCCGACGGAACCTTGCAGCAGCGCGACCGCGGAACCCCTCAGGGGTCTGCGGTTTCGCCTGTGCTCGCGAACCTGTTCATGCACTATGCGTTTGATGCCTGGCTTGCTCGGGAGTATCCGGGTGTCCAGTTCGAACGCTATGCCGATGATGCGGTTGTGCACTGCGTCAGTGAGCGTGAGGCCCGAGAGGTGTTGGCGGCGCTCACGGACAGGATGGACGAGGTCGGGTTGCGGTTGCACCCCGACAAGACCAAGATCGTGTATTGCAAGGACGGCGGGCGGCGTGGCTCGTATGAGCACACTGAGTTCACCTTCCTCGGGTACACGTTCCGCGCGCGCAAGGCACAGGACAGGAACGGCCGGCGTTTCACGTCGTTCCTGCCCGCGATCAGCAAGGACGCCCGGAACAAGATCGGTGGGGAGATCCGTAGCTGGCATCTCCACACGCGTTCTGATCTCTCCTTCGTGGAGCTCGCCAAGCGGATCAATCCGATCGTGGCGGGCTGGATGAACTACTACGGCCGGTTCTACCGGTCGGCGATGTCGCCCCTGCTGATGCGCATCAACGCCTACTTGGTGCGATGGATCCGCCGGAAATACAAGCGGCTGGCGGCGCTGAAGAAGGCCATTCAGAAGATGCAGGAGATCGCCAAGCGATACCCGCGCATGTTCGCGCAGTGGAAGTGGACCGGGACAGCGTCATCGGCCTGGTGATCAGGACGGCAAGAGCCGTGTAACGGGAGACTGTTACGCACGGATCTGTGAGGGCCGGGGGGTGAGATTCCCCCCGGCTACTCGGCAGGCGGTTTCGGGCAGTTTCGGCGGCTCGGGTGGCTTGCGGACGAACCGCTCGGGGCTGGCCTGGTAGGCGGCGTCCAGGACCCGCCCGCGGGCCTCGCGGATCGCGTGCGCGCGGCCGTAGTGGACATCGGCGGGAGCATGTAGTCCGATCCCGAATGGCGGTGCTCGTGGGCGTACCAGCGGAAGAACCGGTCCGGTTCGGCTCGATCGAGGACGCCCGGGTGTTCTGCGAACTGCGCCTCGGAGTAGGGGTTGTCATTGGCAGCAGTGCGGCCGGCTGTGGGACTTGGTCACGCCCAGGTCGGCGAGCAGGAACGCCACCGGTTTGGAGGCCATCGAGGAGCCGCGCGGTAACCACAGCCACTATGTCGCCCTCCGCTCATGCGCTGGTTTCTTCGGATCTGCCAGGCTGGTCATGACCAGGTCGGCCAGGTGCCGGTACGCCTGTGCGGAGTCAAGTCCGGTGGCCTCCTGAATCGCTCCCCGCTGGATGGAGCCCATCACTTCGGCCACCGCGGCTCCTAGGAACGAAGCGTGCACTGGGCGGAGCACACCGGCCTTGACTCCCTGGGTCACCAGGTCTTGGACCCGCCGGGCGGCGTACTGGGTGTTCTCCTGGTACACCTCGTTGGCCGGGCCGAAGTCGGCCAGGTCCGCAAAGAAGGTGGCCGACGCTGGCTGGAGCTCAGACGCCACCGACTCCAGATAGATCGCCAGTTGTTGCGCTGGATCAGCCGACGCTGCGACCCGGGTCTCGATGCGCTCCGCCGCGGTCTTGAAGAACGAGCGCACGGTCGCAACCACGATCTGCTCCTTGCTGGGCGCCACGGCGTACAGGGTGCTCCTCGAACACCGGAACCGTTCGGCCAGATCGCCGATGCTGAACGACGCGAACCCTTCGGCCAGGAACAACTCGCGGAGCTGACCCAACATCTTCTCGCGGCGAGTGCGAAACCTCTCATGCGATGGCATGGCACTGACTCTACGGCAGCGTGATCATGGAGAGTACTATAGCCGATATTGTAGTACTCATACCCGTACTCAGAGGATGTGCGATGCCAGCATCACGCGTCATGCCGACCAACGAGAGCGCCGATCTGATCGAGGTCGTCCGGAATCTCGCCGACAAGGAACTGACTAACCAACTCTCCATCAAACCCGGGGCTTGACAGGGTCAAAGTTCAACCGGCGTTGACAGTCGCCGGCTATCCCGCCGTGCCACCACGCAGAGCGCACCCGGATCAAGGTCTACGAAGCTCTCCGGAAGAAGGCCCCCGCCACCAGGCCAGACGAAGTTCTGGGCAGGCGTAGGGCTCTACTACACCTCATACAGTCGATGCCACACGCCGGCGTCGGCCGGCGGGGCCGGCTGTCAGCGGGGTTATTGCGCAGGCCGTTCGGTGGCGCGGGCGCGTAGCGCGGCCGACCTCAACCGGTAAAGGCGCGTCGCGAGGATGATCTCGAACCGCGCCTCCTCGTCGTTGAGGTCGCGGCCGATCAGCTCGGTGATCCGTTCCAGCCGGTACCGCAGCGTGCTGACGTGCACGTGCAGCTTGACCGAGGTTTCCTGGTACTTGCCGCCGCACGACACGAATCGCTCGGCGGTGTCGAGGAGTTGGGTACGGTGTTCGCGGTCGTACGCCAGCAACCTTCCGATGATCTTGTCGATGAAGTCGTTGACGTCCTCCGCGGCCGAGGCGGCCAGCAGGAAACGGTACGCGCCGAAGTCGTCGAGGTGGACCACCCCGTACTGCTGGAGCCGCTCGGCCAACTCGACCGCCAACTCGCACTCCCGCCACGCCCGTGGGTACTGCTCCAGCTCGACGCATGGCCCGGCCCGGCCGACCGTGACGTCCTTGCCGAGCACCTGCTCCGCCCGGGTACGCAGGGCGTGCAGGCCATTGGTCAGCCGCTGGCCCTCGCGTACGGAGTCGGCCGGTATGAGCACGGCCAGCCCCGCGCCGGCGCGCACCGTCAACGAGCCGCGCCACTGGCCGGTCACTGGTCGGAGCGACCGGATGAGCGACTCCCACTCGGAGACGGCCGGTGCCGGCTGCGCCCGTACGGCGACCAGGTGCATGGGCTGCTCCAGCGGCAGGCCCAGCGACGAGGCGCGGACCAGCAGGTCCTCTCGGCGGGTCCACTCGCCGGAGAGCAGCGGGTCGATGATGCCGACCCCCAGGTCTTGCTCGGTCTGGTGCCGGATCAAGTCACGCATGAGCACCGCGGTGACGGCGGACCGGAGCTGGGACAGCGGCGGATGCGTCGGCTCGTACGTTGCGGCCGACGTGCGCAGGAACACTGCGATGCCCAACACGTTCGCGCCATTGGCGATTTGCGTGACCCGGAGCCACGCGTCGCGCTCGTCGAGCGGGTCGATCCGGACCGGACTCTGCGGCACCACCTGTTCGTGCTCGTCCAGCTTGATGGCCTTGACGGCGGCGCGGGCGACGTCACCGGCCATACCGGTCCAGGCGGCGGTGTCGTACCGCTCGGGATCCGGGCTGGTGCCGCTGTAGACCACTCGGGCGTCGCCGTCGAGGATGGTCATGGATTCGCTGGTCATGGACTGGACGAGGTCATACACCGTGGCCGAGCTCTCGCCCCGGATCAGCGCCTCCAGCACCGACGCCTGCATGGCTTGGCCCCGGGCCATCGTGTTCATCGCCGCCTGGGCCGCAGCGGCCTGACGTGCGTTGCGGACCGCCAGGGACGCGAGCTCGGCCACGGTGCGCAGGAACGGCAACTGGTGCGGGTCCCCGGTCAGGTGGTGGTCGCTCTGGACGCACAGCACCATCGGCCGCCCGTCGACGTCTGGGGCGGCCAACGGCAGGACCACGCCGCAGACGTAGCCCCGGTGCCGGGCGTCGGCCGCGTACGCCGCGTAGCGTCGCTGGTTCTGCGCGTCGGCGATGACGACGGGCTCACCGCTGGTGACGGCGTCCAGCGCGGGTATGCCGTCCAGGGTCCAGCGGGTCTGCCGCCCGGTTGCGCTGTATTCCAGCTTGTCCCGCCGCGCGACCACCTCGGCCTGGTTGGCGGCTACGTCGACCACGTCGATCCAGCAGATCTGCCACAGCGTCAGGTCGCAGACGGCGTCGACCACGGTCTGCAGCACGCTGTCCAGCTTGAGGTCGGAGTTGACGCTGGTCGCCATCCGGCGCAGGCTCTGCAGCAGCTCCACCGTGTCGGTGTCGCCACCCGCGCTCCTCGAAGCCACCGTACCCTCCAGCGTCATCTTTCCGCCTCACACGGACCAGACGTCCCGGCTGATGGTGACCGGAATCGGACTTCTCTTGGCCTCGATCCAGCGGGAGTCCCTGGCGAACTGTAGCCAACCCCGTTCCATGTGTGCCGTGTCGTGCCAGTGGACGACGTAGAACATTTCCCCTTCCCCGGTTCGCGTCCGCGTCCACGGGCCGTGCACCTGCGCGCCGAGATCCGCCAGCACCGGTACGGCGGCGGCGCGCAGCCGCGCCGCCAGCCGATCGAGGTCGGCCGCCGCACACTTGTAGGTGCGGAACTCGGCGATCACCTGTACCTCCGGACCACCGTGCCGTTCACCGTGACAGTGTCCACCGCGATCGTGGAGATCACCTCTGGTGCGACGTCGCGCGGGTCCGACGCGAGCACCACCAGGTCGGCACGCTTGCCGGCCTCGATCGATCCCCGGTCGGCCAGGCCCATCGCGGCGGCCGCGGACGAGGTGTGCATCGCCAGCGCCTCCAGCACCGTGATCCGCTGATCGGGGTTGACCTCCTCACTGATGCACGACCGGCGGGTGACCGCGCACTGCACGCCGAACAGCGGGTTGAACTGGAGCAGTTCGGAGCCGGCACCGTCCGAGCTCGAACAGATCCGCCAGCCCCGGTCGATCAGGTCGCGGAAGCGGAACATGGCCGGAAGGGCGTACTTGCCCATCGACTCGGGGATGAAGCTGCCCATCGTGTAGATGAACCCGGCCTGCGGCACGGGGACGGCGCCGGCGCGGTGCCAGTGCTCCAGGGTCGCGTCGTCGGTGAGCACGTTCCCGGCATGTTCCAGGCGGACCGGCAGGTGCCCGGTCGTGCCGCCGCGTGCGTGCACTGCCGCCCGGCACAGCTCGCGCTGCGCGCGTTCGCCGTTGACGTGCGCGGTGAGCTGCAGGCCGAGGTCGTCGGTGGTGCGGATCAGGTCGGTGAGGTCGTTGACGGTGTACGCCATTCGGCCGGACTGGGGGACGCCGCCCCGCAACTGCGCGTACGGCCGCAGGACGGCGGCGCCGGCGGCGGAGAACCCGCCGTCGACGAAGATCTTGATGCCCCGGTACCGGAAGCCCGGGTTGACCGGGTCGTCGAGCTGGCCGGCGCGGCGCTGCGCGAACAGCTCCTCCAACGACAGCGTGCCGGGCGCCCACACGAAGGCGTCCACCGATGCCGGCAACCGGCCGGTACCCGCCAGCTCGGACAGCCGCCGTACGCCGGGCATGCTGTTGGTGATCTCGCCGGCCGTGGTGACCCCGTACCGGGTCAGGTACCGCTCGGCGGTCTCCTCGATGGCCTCGGACAGTTCGGCGTCGGTCATGGCCGGGATCGGCAGGGCGTAGAACAGTTCGTGCAACTCGCCGTTTGGCCGGCCGCTCGCGTCCCGCCCGATGTACGCGTCGCCGGTCTCCGGCAGGCTATCGACGTCGACCAGCGACAGCGCGTGACTGTTGACCACGGTCACGTGCGCCCCGAAGCGCACCACCACCGGGAAGGTGGTACTGACCCGGTCGAGGTCCTCGCGGGTGGGCAGGCGCTGCTCGGCGAAGCGTCGGCCGGCGAACAGGCCACCCTGGCCGACCAGCCACCCGCCGCGCTGCTCGCGCAGGTGGGCGTGCGCGCGGAGCTGTTCGATCAGCTCCTCGATGCTCCCGCAGGGCGGGGCGTGGCAGTCCACCGCACCCCACATCGCGGTGGCCGCCATCTCGATGTGCACGTGCGGATCCACGAAACCAGGCAGGACCGGCCGGTCGCCCACGTCGGTCACGGCCAGGTCGGCCGGGAGCGCGGCGCCGGCCGGTAGGACCTGGCTGATCCGGCCGTCGCGGATCACCACGGACCCTTCGACGACGGTGTCCGTGGCGTCCATGGTCAGGATCCGCCGGGACGAAATGATCATGCTGCCGGGTGTGATGTTCACTGTGCGGGCTCCTGTGCTGGTACGGGACCCAGGATCGTCTTGATCTCGAGGAACTCGCGGAGCCCCTCAACGCCGTTCTCCCGGCCGAAACCGGAGTGCTTCACGCCGCCGAAGGCGGCCTTGGGGTGCGAGACGCTGCCCCGGTTGACTGCCACCATGCCCGCGTCGAGGCCGGCCGCGACCAGATCGGTCTGTGCGGTGTCGCCGAAGACGTAGGACGCGAGCCCGTACTCGGTGGAGTTCGCCAGGGCCAGGGCCGCGCTGAGATCGTCGTCGGGGTAGGCGACCACCGGCAGCACCGGGCCGAAGAGCTCCTCGACGCAGACACCCGAGCCCGGGTCGGGCGCCAGCACCACGGTCGCGGCGACGCTGGCGCCGGGCGTGCCGGGCTCGATGCCGCCGGTGACCACCGTGCCGCCGTGCGGGGCCTGGACCAGGTGCCGCAGCCGGTCCGCGGCGGCCTCGCTGATCACCGGGCCGAGGCGGGCCGACTCCGCCCACGGGTCGGCGACGGTGGTCGCGGTGGCGGCGGCGCGGAAGAGCTCGAACGCGTCGGCCGCGGCGGACTCGGGCACCAGCACCCGGTTGGGCGCAGTGCAGGCCTGCCCGTTGTTGTAGAGCTTGGCGTTCCAGATCGTGCTGACCGCCGCTGCGAGGTCGGCGCCCGGGCAGATGACGGCCGGCGCGTTGCCGCCCAGCTCCAGACCGACGCGCTGGAAGTGCGTGGTGCTGGCCTGAAGGATCTTGCGACCCACCGCGGTCGACCCGGTGAACGAGATCTTGCGTAGCCGCGGGTCCCCGGTCAGCCCGGCCAGGATCTCGGCAGACCGGTGCGACGGGACGACCGAGCCGACGCCGTCGGGCAGCCCCGCCTTGAGCAGTGCGTCCACCAGATACATCGCGGTCAGCGGGGTCCGCTCGGACGGCTTGAGGATGAAGGTGCAGCCGGCCAGCAGCGCGGACACCACCTTCCGGCTGGCCATGGTGAGCGGGAAGTTCCACGGCGTGATGAGCAGTGCCGGCCCGACCGGTGCCCGGCGGGTGGTGACCCGTACGGATTGGTCACCGTCCTCATGCGCGCCGACGGCCGCCGGGGCACAGGCCAGCAGTTCGTCCACCACGGCCCCGGCGATCGCCACCTCGAGCCGGGCGTCGGTGATGGTCTTGCCGCTCTCCAGCACGATCAGGCGGGCCAGCGACTCCGCCTCGGCGTCGAGGAAGGCGCGATAGCCGCGCACCACGGATGCCCGGTCGGCCAGAGATGTCCGGGCCCAGTCGGGCTGCGCCGCAGCTGCCGCGTCTAGGGCCTGCAGGGCGTGCGCTGGCGAGGCGACCGCGACCGGCCAGCGGGCGGCCCCTGCCGGACTCTCGTTCTCGGCCAGGTCGTCCCGGTCGACGTCGATCACTGCGCAGCCGAGGATCAGCCTGCCGAGCAGATGTTCGGGCAAATCCGGGTGCAGCCGCATCAGGCAGCCACCCTGGACTCGGAAAGCGACGCGGCGATCTCGCCGAACAGCTTGATCGACCGCAGCGTCAGGTCCTGCGGGGCACCGAACGTCAGGTTCAGGTTGAGGATGTCGACCCCGGCATCGCGGTAGAACCGCATCTTCTCGCGCACCTGGTCGGGGGTGCCCACCAACAGGGTCCGGCGCAGATCGTCCAGGCTCGGCTCGTCGGGGCCGGGCACCGGCTTGACGACTCCGCGCGGGTCGGCGTTCTGGGTGAAGTCGTGCAACTGCCGGTGGATGCGCCAGCCCTCCAGGATCTCCTGGAGCCGGGGTTCGACCTCGGCTTCGTCGTCGACGACGAATGCGTAACGGGTGAGGCCGAGCTGGGTCTGGCCGGTGAGGCCCGCCCTCGCCTGCCCACGCTTGAACGACTCGATGACCTTGGACGCGTGGGCGTCGTCCCAGAGGAAGAGCGAGTTGAGGACGTGGTAGCCCCGGGCGGCGGCGTCCTCGACGGCTGCGGGCGCCTGGGCGCCGAGCCAGATCGGCGGATGGGGGAGCTGGCGGGGGCGCGGCCAGACGTACGCGCCCTCGAAGTTGACGTACTCGCCCTTGAACGAGGCGCCGGTCTCGTCGTTGAGCCAGAGCGCGCGTACCGAGTCCAGCACCTCGATGAAGCGCGGCAGGCTGGTGGCGAAGTCGATGCCGAAGATGTCGAACTCGTACTTGTACGCGCCGCGCGCCACGCCGAAGTCCAGCCGGCCGTTGGTGAGGTGGTCGGTTGCCGCGACCTCGGCGGCGAGTTGAATCGGCGCGTGGTAGGGCAGCACCACCACCGCCGTGCCCACCCGGCACTGCACGTGCTGGGCGATCGCGGCGGCCTGGATCAGCGCTGAGGGTGCGGGCAGGAACTGGACGAGATGGTGCTCCGGGACCCAGATGCGGGAGAAGTCCGCCCGGTCCGCCGCCACGGCGTACGCCAGCATGCGGTCGTAGATTCCGGAGTACTGATCGTCATTGTTCGCCTGGTACGAAAGGAAGAGTCCGAGGTCCATGCCGATCCGATCTCTAGTAGCTTTCCTGTGAGGATAGGGGCGTCTCAGCTGCTTCTCTTCGGGCTATTCAGCGGAAGATGACTCCACGGGATCGTGTTCTATCTACGACGTGGAGCGCTCGTACTCCCCGGCGTGGTCGTCGGTCCACGGGGACTCGTGCTCGATCTTGGCGATGCGGCCGGCGCCCAGGTTCAGGAAGATGCCGAAGCGGTCGCTGACCCGCTCGTCGAAGTACCGACGGAGGATCACCTCCATCGACGAGTGGGACAGCCCTGACCACGGGATGTCGTCCTCGGCGAACAGGCGCAGGTCCGGCGTCTGGTGGGGCAGGACGCTCGGCCGGGCCCGGTAGACGTGGCAGGTCTCCGACTCGCTGAGGTCGATCGCCGAGTAAAGGAACTCCGGCTCGATGACCTGATTCATCAGAACCTGGGACGTGCCGGTCAGCGCCTCGGACATGGTCGGCCCGGCCTGCAGCGGCCCCACCGGCAGGCGCCACTTGCCGGTGGCCCCGTCCCGGGAAAGCAGGATCCTGGCCTCGTACTCGACGAGCCAGCCGACGAGGATCTGTCGACCGGGCCGCGTCTTTCCCAATGACGTGTCGACACTGCCGGAGGTCGTGAAGAAGGACCCGTCGCAGTAGCCGAGTGGCGGGTGGTGCCCGAGCGTGCAGTCCTGGACCGCGCCAACGAGCATGACGTGGTCTCCGATGTCGACCCGGGAGTGTACGAAGCAGATCAGGGTGGCGGCCGATTCGGCCAGAAGGATCGCCCCGGGGTGCTCCTCCCGCGTCGCGACGCCGGTGAACTTGTCGTCGAGTGGCGTCGCGAACCGTACCGCCAGGTCCCGCTGGTGCTCAGCGAGGATACTGACGCCGAACGTCCGGCACTGCGAGAACGCGGAGAAGCTGCCCGCCCTGCGGTCGATGCAGAGGGAGATCAGCGGCGGCGTCAGCGACACCGACGTGAACGAGTTCGCCGTCATGCCCCACGGCCGCCCGGCGGCGTCGCGGGTCGTGACCACGGTGACGCCGGTCGGGAAGCGGCCCATGGTGCGCCGGAAGAGCAGGGGGTCGTTCACGAGTCATCTCCTTCGGCCGGTGGCCAGTGCGAGTGCCCGCCGGCCAGATCGGTGCGCATACCGAACAGCACCGTCAGGTGCGCCATCGGCGTATCGCGGCCGGCGCCGTGGTAGTGCGGGAGACCGGCGGGTACGACCACCACGTCGCCGACATCCACCGGGATGTCGCGGCCCAGCCGCCCGATGTGTCCCCGGCCCTCGGTGACGATCAGGATCTGGTCGCCAGCGTGGGTGTGCAGCCGGGTCCGGGCACCGGGATCGAAGCGGACGAGGGCGGATCGGACCGGAACCGCCCGCATCGCGGTAATGGCTGCGGCGATCTCCGCGACGTCGCACGAACCGACCTGCCCGCCCTCGAAGATCTCGTTGCTGCTCGGGCGCAGGTCCGCGGTGGCCCGGCGGAAGACTGACAGCTCCCGACCCACCTCGTCGACCGTCGATCCGGCCATCTGTAGCCTCCCATGCCTGTCGCGCCGCCAGCGGGCGAGCACCCACGTTAGGAGGTAAGGGAGATAGACGCTTCATACGAACCGTACGGAGCCCGGCGTTTGCTGTCCGCTCTAATAGATGGCTGGTCAACGCCGGCGTAGGTGATACCGGACGAAGAGGTATGCCTGCCCCTGTGTTCCTGCGGATGTTAGGAATAGCGGCCGGATGTGTCCTGTCTTACAGCCAGGTGCGTGACCCCCTGCCTCACCTAGACTCGCCCCCTATCAGAGAGCCGCGACACACCGGACGGCACGCCGGGCGAAGCGATGAGGCGGGAGCGTATGGAGCAGACGCAGGCGGTGGTCACCCTGGAGGCGATCCGCAAGTCGTACGGGTCATTCGTCGCACTGAACGACGTCTCCCTGTCCGTCAACGCGGGTGAAACCGTATGCATCATCGGGCCCAGCGGATCCGGCAAGTCCACGCTGCTGCGCTGCTGCAACCTTCTCGAAATGCCTGACTCCGGCACGCTGACCGTCGGCGGGGTCCAGTACTTCCCGCTTGCGCACAGGTCGCGTGCCCGCTCCGAGTCCCTGCGCAGGCTGCGCAGCCGTACCGCGATGGTGTTCCAGAGCTTCGAGCTCTTTCCCCATCTGTCCGCGCTCGACAACGTAGCGCTGGCCCCGGTCCAGGTCCGGGGGGTGCGCAGGGCTGTGGCAAACGAGACCGCCCGCTCGCTGCTGGACCGGGTCGGCCTGCGCGACTTCACCTCGGCCCGTCCCGCGACACTCTCCGGCGGCCAGGCGCAGCGGGTGTCGATCGCTCGCGCACTGGCCATGGAGCCGGAGGTGCTGCTCTTCGACGAGCCGACATCGGCGCTGGACCCGGAGATGGTCGGCGAGGTGCTTGAGATCATGCGCGAGCTCGCGTTGTCCGGGGCGACCATGCTGGTCGTCACCCACGAGATGCGCTTCGCGCGCGAGGTGGCGACCCGGGTGGTGGTCATGGACCACGGACAGATCGTCGAAACCGGCACGCCGGACGAAATCTTCGAACGCCCACGACACGAACGGACCCAGCGGTTCCTCCAGGCGCTGTCGCGCTCGGGCCGTCTGACGGATTCCGTTCCAGGAATCTGACCGGCACCATCCCAGGGAGTTGATGCATCGATGAGAATCAAAGGTCGTGTGAAGCGCCATGCGCGGCGGCTGGGCGCCCTAGTCGCGCTCACCGGGTTACTGGCGGTATCAGGCTGCGGCGGATCGGACGAGGCCGGCACGAACGACCTGCCGTTCAAGGTGATCAAGCCCGGTCAGCTCACGGTCACCTACTCCGAGAGCTACCTGCCGAAGATCGCCTCCGGCCAGAACGGCGCACTCGAGGGGTACGAAGGGTTCCTGCTCACCAAGGTCGCCGAGAAGTACGGCCTGAAGCTGACCCCCATGCCGACCGAGTTCGCCTCTCAGATCCTGTCCGTGCGTCAGCGCCGGGCGGACGTCGGCACCGGCATCTACTACACGGAGGACCGGGCGAAGCAGGTCTTCTACACCCGGCCGAACATCACCGACCGGCTCGGTGCGTTGACGCTCAAGACCATGGCGTACGAGAACATCGACAGCCTCAAGGGCAAGCCGATCGCCTCGGTCAACGGCTTCTCGTACAACCAGTACCTCTTCACCTACTACGGGAAGGAGAACGTCAAGCTCTTCCCGTCGTACGCCGAGGCGTCGCAGGCGGTGCTGGGCGGCCAAATGGTCGCCTTCATGGGCTCGACCGGAACCGCGCCCGGCATCATCAAGTCACACCCGGAACTGACTCTGCACACCTTCGACGACGGCGACTTCTCGCTGCCGCCGAACGTGGCGAAGTCCGCCACCTACGAGTACGTCAACTGCGACAACCCCGGGCTTGCCGACGCTATCGACCAGGTTTACCAGGAGCTCGTGGACTCCGGTGAATGGCAGAAGCAGCTCGAACAATGGGGTGTCGGCGGTGCCGAGTACGCGCCCCCGGCGCAGCGCCCGACACAGCACTGCTCCTGACGGCTGACTGGCTCTGCTGATGTCTGACTGGCTCGACTTCCTGCTGGAGGGTCTGTGGACGACCCTCCAGTTGGTCGCCCTGAGTACCGCGCTGACCTTCGTCCTCGCCGTACCGCTCGCCGTGGCGCGGATAAGCCCGCGCCGGTGGATCCGCTGGCTGTCCGCAGCCTTTGTCGAGGTGTTCCGCAGCATCCCACTGCCGGTGCTCCTGGCGGCGCTGTTCTTCGGGTTCGGCCCCAAGCTCTCAAATCTCGGCTTGGACGCCTTCGAGGTGGCGGTGATCGCCATCGTCCTCAACGAAGCCGCGTACCTCGCGGAGGTCTTCAAGGGGCTGCTGCAGTCCGTCCCGATCGGACAGTGGCAGGCAGCGGCGAGCTTCGGGATGCGGCGCCGGCAGGCGCTACGCCTGGTGATCCTTCCCCGGGTCCAGCGGCCGGCCCTGCCGCATGCCGTCAACGGATTCATCTACATCGTCAAGGGTAGTGCGTTGGCCTCCATCATCACCGTGCCCGAGCTGACGCTCCACGCGAACCAGCTCATGATCGAAACGTTCCGCCCGCTCGAGGTGTACGCGCTCGTCGGTGTCATCTACCTAGCCATCAACATCCCGGTGTCCTACCTGGCGCGGCTCGCCGAAGGCCGCCCGGGGCAGCGCCGGACGCGGCCGGCGGCAGACCGGACCCGGCCCACCGGCGAACCGGCCGTCACGGGGGCGGGTGGCTGATGGACCTGTACGTCCGCCTCATCACCGAGGCGCTGCCGGTAACGATCTTCGTCAGCGCGGCGGCCTGGCTGCTGGGCACCATCATCGGCACCGGGCTCGGCCTGGCCGGCCTCAGCCGGCACCGCGGGCTGCGCGAGACGCAGTTCCTCGTCAGCACCGTCCTGCGCAGCCTGCCAGAGCTGCTGATGATCTACCTGCTCTTCTACGGCATCACGGCGCACGGGATCGAGCTGACCCCGTACACGGCGGCAATCCTCGCGCTGGGCATCACCCAGGCCGGCTTCTGGGCCGAGGCTGTCCGGGCCGGCGTCCAACTGGTGGGGCCGCGCCAGTTCGAGGTGGCGTACTCGTTGGGGCTGACGGCCAGCCAGACGTACCGGAAGGTGATCTTCCCCCAGCTGGTGTCGGCGCTGACCTCGCCCAGCCTGAACATGTTCGTCGCGCTGACCAAGCTAACCGCGATCGCCGCGGCGGTGGGCCTGCCGGAGCTGCTGTACACCGGCCGCTCGGTGATGGACCGCACCTACGACGTGTTGCCCGTGGTCGTCGCGCTGGCCGTCACCTACCTGATGCTCACCATCCCGCTTACCTTCCTGGTCAAGGCCGCCGAGGGCCGATGGCGCAAGCGGACCGCCCGGCAGACCATGCCGCTGTTCTCCTAGCCCGGTGGCGCCTCCGGTACGACCACCCGACATGCCTTGTCGTGACCGCCCGACGACCGGCTCCGGCCGCGCGCGGGCAACCCCCAGGCGATGCCCTCGTCCGGACCGGACGAGGGCATCGCCGCACGCCTGCTGGCTGTTCACCTGATGACCAGTAATGGCGTGGGTGGGGGGCGTGGCGAACGCCCCGCTCAGGCCGGTGCACGAGCGCTGACATGGGCAGAACAGCTAGATCCGCCCAGGTCAAAACCGGTGACCAAGTTTTGGACCCCACAGGGGCCGTCGGTGACACAGTTTGGCCGACGGGACACGGCGCTTCCTCCCGGCATCTGATCCCGCACAACTCGTTCAGCGGCTTGCGGCCCGGGAATGGCCCGCCGCAGCAGCCGTGCGGCGGGCACACCAGACCGCTGGCGTTCCTATCCGCCTTCGTCGATGGAAACGTCTACTGAGCCTGCCGGTGAGACGCGGACGACTGAAAATAGAGTGACTATCGGCCGAGCGGGATGGTGCCCAGCAGGCGTAGCTCATGTTGGGTATCGGTTTGAGTCGATCCTCGGACACAGATTTGCGGCACCGATGCCGTGTCTTGCGTACTGGTGGTCAAGCGCACTTGACCATCAACACCGTTGCGTTTGGCATCGATGGGTGAGTCAAGGGGGCTTTGCAGACGCGAACGGGACTTCTGATAGATCAACTTGTGTCGAGCAAGAAGATCATGCTTCAGGAGTCCCGTTGCAGGAGAAGTCTGTCATCGCTCGGTCGATCGAGGTAGCCGGGGGTGTGCACGCGCCCGGACATCTGGGCGAGTTGACCCAGATCATCGACTTCGACCTGGTCGACGCGGTGCTGGAAGAAACCGGGACACGCGAGAAGCGGCTGCGGCTGCTGCCGTCTCGGGTCGTGGTGTACTTCGTCCTCGCACTCGCCCTGCTCGAACGCTGTTCCTACCGAGTGACCTGGGGGAAGCTGACCGCGGCCCTGGCCGGCTTGTGCCTGACGCGGCCGAGTGTCAAGCCCCGGGTTTGATGGAGAGTTGGTTAGCTGGTTTTCAGGGGTGCGGTGACCGGGTGGGTCATCGCGTGGAGTGCCTCGTGTTCGGCGGGTGGGATGTGCCCGAGTTCGCCGTGCAGCCTGCGGTTGTTGTACCAGTCGATGTACTCGACGGTGGCCATCTCCAGGTCGTCGAGCCCGCGCCACGGGCCCTTGTTGCGGACGAGTTCGGCCTTGTAGCGGGAGTTGAACGCCTCGGCCATCGCGTTGTCGTACGAGTCGCCCTTGGAGCCGACAGAGGCGACGGCGCCGGCCTCGGCGAGCCGCTGGGTGTAGCGGATTGCTCGGTACTGGACTCCCCGGTCGGAATGATGAACGAGTCCGCCCAGGTCAGCGCCTTGATTCCCGCGGCGCCAGATCGCCATCTTCAGCGCGTCGAGAGCCAGGTCGGTGTAGAGCGACGTGGATACCTGCCAGCCGACGATCATGCGGGAGTACACGTCGAGGACGAACGCGGCGTACACCCAGCCCACGCTGGTGCGCACGTAGGTCAGGTCGGCGACCCACAACTGGTTCGGGCCCGCCGCGGTGAAGTCCCGCCTGACCAGGTCGCCAGGGCGGCTGGTCTCGGCCGCCGGCCGGGTCGTGCGTGGTGACTTGTCGCGCAGCAGCCCACGCAGCCCGGACTCACGCATCAGCCGCTCGACGGTGCACCGGGCCACCCGCACGCCGCGTCGGTGCAGCTCGTGCCAGATCTTGCGGGCCCCGTAGACGCCGTAGTTCTCCGCGTGGATCCGCTCGATCACCGCGGTCAACTCCTCATCGCGTCGCGAGCGGGCGCTGGCGGGGCGGGTCTTGGCGGCGTAGTAGGTCGACGGTGCGATCTGTGCCGGCGTGTCTTCGAGCGCCTGCAGGACCGGCTGGACACCGTGTCGCTCCCGCTGGGAGTCGACGAACTCGACCTTCATCGCGACGGACGGTCCGTGAAGTCGGCCCGCAGCGCGGTTCCGACCTTGGTCGGTCCGTTTCTGCGGGCCGCTTCCCGAGTGAAGTGGGCCGCCAGCGAGGTGCCCGTGGTGTGGGTCCTTTTCTGTCGGCCTCTTCCCGAACCGTGCTGGTCGGTTTCCCTGACACACG
>NZ_JBICUP010000070.1:0-23105 GCF_043198215.1 Micromonospora sp. NPDC048830 | reverse complement strand
ACCTGGCCGCCGCCATCGTCACCATCCGTCAACTCATCACTCGAGCCCGAACCCTCTACCGCTGGGACGCCCGACCCACCACTCGCAGACTCAGACGACACCTATTGCCGGTCGCTCTAACCAACTCTCCATCAAACCCGGGGCTTGACAGTCAGCACCGTGCGGTACCGCGTCAGATCGCGAAGCTGGCGAATCGGCTCGGGCGGCACGAAGCTGGCCCGTAGCAACCCGCACTCGGCCAGTTGTGCCAGCCACACCGCATCGGCCACATCGGTCTTGCGTCCGGGCATCGCCTTGACCTGCCGAGCGTTGACCAACTCCACGTTCAGGGCGTCTTCGAGCAGGTAGTACGGGGCCCGCCAGTAGTCGCCGGTGCCTTTCATGACGACCAGGCTGACCTGCTCGGCGACCAGCCAGTCCCGCAGCGCTAGCAGGTCGTTGGTGGTCGTGGCGAACGTACGTACCTCGCTTCGCCGCTGGTTACGCCGTGTTCCCGGGGTCCGCAGGCACGCCTTCACGTCCCGCTTGCTGATGTCCAACCCGGCACAACGATCATGCAGCACATCCACGGCCTGCCGTCTCCTTCCCCTCGCGACACCACATAGCCGTCCGAGCCGGCAGCCGCGGGAGGCAAAGAATCTGGTCCTCGTGCTCTTACGGCAACAATCCACGACTCCCGAAGTACGCGGCTGCCAGGGTCAAGCTGAGACACGAGCTTCAGGCATCAGTGACGGTTCGACCTCGACCCGGACGAGCGGCACCATTTTCCCGCCCCACGGCGGCCCCGCAAGGGGCAGGGGAAGCTGAGACGGATCAGAAGCCGGGCCGGCGGTAGCGGACCCGGGGCCGGCCGTCAGCCGCCGTGTCGACGTCCGCCCGTACCCGGTAGGCCTGCGCGATCCGGTCTGCGGTGAGCACTTCGGCGGGCGCACCTGCCGCGACCACCCGGCCGGCGTGCAACAGCACCAGCCGGTCGCAGTACTGTGCGGCCAGGTTGAGATCGTGCAGGGTCACCACGACGGTGGTCGCCGACTCCGAGAGGAACTGCAACAGGTCCAGCTGGTGCCGGATGTCCAGGTGATTCGTCGGCTCGTCGAGCAGCAGCAGGTCCGGCTCCTGAACCAGGGCGCGGGCCAGGTCCACTCGCTGCCGCTCCCCACCGGATAGGGTGGACCAGCGCCGCTGCTCGAACCCGGCCAGACCGGCCTCGGCGAGCGCGTGCCGGGCCAGGGCCACATCGGCAGCGGCGACACCGGCGAGACGTGGGCGGTACGGGATTCGGCCCAACAGGACCACCTCCAGGGCGGACATCTCCACGTCGGTGACCGCCTGCTGGGTGACCACCGCGATCCGCCGGGACAGTGCGCGCCGAGACAGCGTGCTCAACGCGACGTCGTCGAGGAGCACCAGCCCGGAGTCGGGTCGCGCCAGCCCGGCCAGCAGCCGCAGCAGGCTCGACTTGCCTGAGCCGTTCGGCCCGAGCAGTCCGACCGTGGCACCCGGTTCGGCGGTGAGCGCCACCTCGGCCAGGATCCGCACGCCGGCTACGCCCCATCCGATCTGGTCCGCGCGCAGCAGAGCCGGACGCGGGCCCGCGACGTGCCCGCCGCCGTCCCGGCCCTCTCGGGTTGCCCGCCCGCCGCCGGTGGCGTCCCAGCCGGTCACGGCGTAGCCATCCGGCGCAGCATGACCAGGGCGAACACCGGCACGCCGAGCACTGCGGTGAGCACACCCACCGGCAGTTCCTGCGGCGAGAACACGGTCCGCGCCGCGGTGTCCGCCCAGATCAGGAAGATCGCGCCGGTGACCGCGCAGGCGGGTAGCAGCGTGCGGTGCCCGGAACCGATCATGAACCGTACCGCGTGCGGCACCGTCAATCCGACGAACCCGATCGCCCCGCTCGCCGCGACCAGCGTGGCCGCCACCAACGCGGTGACGCCGAACAGCAGCAGCCGGGTTCGCCCGGTGGAGAAGCCGAGCGATCGTGCGGTGTCGGTGCCGAACGCGAAGGCGTCCAGCGCCGTCGCGGCGGCCCAACAGACCAGCAGGCCAACGCCGGTCACCACGGCGCACAGCGCCACCGCCGGCCATGAGGCCGCGGTCAGGGAACCGAGCAGCCAGAACGTCACGCTGCGGGTGTCCTGGGTGTGCGCGTCGGAGATCACGATCAGGCTGGTCACCGCACTGAACAGCTGTGAGACGGCCACCCCGGCGAGCACGATGCGGGTCGGCTCGACGGCTCGTCGACCGGCCAGCAGCAGCACCGCGCCGAACGCGGCCAGGCTGCCGACGAACGCGCCGGTGGTCAGGCCGACGGGGCCCGCGCCGACGTGGATTCCGAGCACCAGTACCGCCACCGCGCCGGTGGAGGCGCCGGAGGAGACGCCGAGCAGGAACGGGTCGGCCAGCGGGTTACGGGTCAGCGCCTGCAGCACCGCGCCGCACACGGCCAGGCCGGCACCGACCAACGCGGCCAGCAGCACCCGGGGCAGCCGCAGGTCCCACACGATGCTGTCCGGCAGCGGCAGCAGCGGGCGGGCCGGCAGGCCCAGATGGGTGCCCACGGAACGCAGTACGTCGGCGGCGGAGAGATCGGCCGAGCCCACGGCGACCGCTGCCGCGATGCTGGTGAGCAACAGGAACACGGCCAGCGGCAGGACGTACCGGCCACCCGGCCGCCAGGTGCCGGCAGGGGTGGACGAGGCTCGCCTCGCCCCGGCACCGGAATCGGGTGCCGGGGCGAGGGATGGTGCGACCGGTGGGCTCATCGGCGGGCGAACACCACGTAGTCGTCGAGGTACTGCCAGACGGTGCCGACCTCGGCGAAGCCGGCCGTACGCAGTGCCGCGAGGTGGAACTCCAGCGGGGCCAGGGCCTGCGGCGGCCGGTCGGCGAACCGCCGTTCCCGCTCGGCGGCCAGTCCCGCCAGTTCCGGATGACGGGCCGCCTCGGCGTACCAGGCGGAGTAGCTGAGCGCGCCGGCGGCGAACGTCTCCTCTTGCACTCGCTCGTCGTGCCGGCGGGCGATGTCGCTCAGCGTGGGAGCCGACCCGTCGTACCGGAGGTGGTCCGCGTTCAGCAGGACACCACCGGCCGGCAGCAGCCGAGCGGCGGCGGTGTAGATGCGCAGCAGCTGCGCCGGTGAGAGCCAGTGCAGCGCGGTCGAGCTGAGCACGGCGTCGATCCTCCTTCCGGCGAGCGCCTTCTCCCAGTCCTCGGTCGCCAGGTCCAGGTCGTGCACCTCGGCCCGGGAGCCGTACCGATCGAGCGCACCCTGGGCCACCGTCAACAGCATCGGGTCGTAGTCGACCGCGACAGCGGCGGCCTGCGGGAAGCCGGCCAGTACCCGGTCGCTGATCGCGCCGGGACCGCAGGCCAGGTCCAGGATCGTCAGGTCGTCCGGGCAGTGCAGCCGCAGCACGTCGAACATCGCCTCGAACCGCAGGTCACGGTGGGCCACGTACGCGGACTGCTGGTCGTCCCAGAGCTGGAGCAGGTGCCGGGCGGCCGCCTGGTCCAGCGCCCCGGCGGCCCGCGCGCCGGCGTCGGCGGTATCCCGCGCGGTCATCGGACGAACCCGCGCAGGCCCGCGGCGACCAGTTCGGCCGCCTCGACGCTGCGGATCGACGGATCCATCGACGATCCGGACACCGTGATGATCCGTCCGCCGACCACCGCGTCCAGCTTGGACGTCACCGGGTTGCGGCGCAGAAAGTCGATTTTCGACTGGGCGCTGTCGCCGTCGCCGCCCCGGGTCAAGTCGGCCACCACGATCACGTCCGGGTTGCGTCTGGCGATTTCCTCCCAGTTACCGGCGGGCCACTTCTGGCTGACGTCGGTGAACGCGTTGCGAGCTCCGAGAAGCGAGCTGACCGCGTCCGGTACGCCTCCGTGCCCGGCCACGTACGGAGTGGTCGTGCCGGAGTAGTACCAGAGCAGGGAGGGGCCTGCGTCCGGCTGTCGGGTAGCGCTCGGCACGGCCGTGTGGACCCGCTGCCCGGCGGTGTCCAGCCGGCCCTGCTGTTCGCGGATCAGCTTCTCACCCCGCTCCGGTACGCCGAAGACGGCCGCGATGTCGCGGATCTCGCTGAAGATCCTGTCGAAGCTCACCGTCGGGATCGCGTCCGCCGCGTTTTCGCAGGCGAATGGGGAGAGGTACGCGGGCACGCCGAGCTTGACCAGGTCGGCGCGGGAGCCGGCGGCGTCCGGGGCGTATGCGGACGAGTAGGTCGAGTAGACGAAGTCCGGGTTCGCCGCTCGGACCGCTTCCCGCGACGGGTACAGCTTGGCCAGTACCGGCACCTGTTCGTACGCCGACCGCAACTGGGGCAGCACCGGGTCGGTCTGGTAGCTGGTGCCGACCATCCGGTCGGCGAGACCGAGGCTGAGCATGATCTCGGTGGCGTTCTGTTCCAGCGTTATCGAACGCTTGGGCGGCGCGCCGATGCCGAGGGGAAGCCCGCAGTTGGTCAGCTGGACCGGGCTGGCCGGACCGGTCGGACCGCTCGGTGTGGCGGCCTCGCTACCGGAACAGCCGGTGGCGGCCAGCACCACACACAGCCCAGCGGTAATAAAAACCGTTTTCATGACCGGGAAGAGTAGCAGTGGCTCGTCGAGGAATCCGCAGGTGGGGGCACTGACGTGCACGGAAGCGCCTTGCGAACGGCACGGGCGCGGCGGCCCGCGAGTCGCCTATACCCCGGTGACGGGCGGTTACCAGACGCTGTTCGATGTCCCGTCGGCGGGTGAGGCGGCGATCCAGCCTGGTGGACCCGGTGGTTACCTGGGCACTGGTGTCAACGGGTGCTGGGCTTTGGCCACCTTCGGACAGGCACCAGCCGACCGTGACGAACCACTTGGGCGTCGAGGTGTTCACCACCGACGAGGTCAACGCCGCCCACCAAGCGCCTCACCGACTCCGGCCTGGTCACCCTCGAAGAGAACAGCACGGAATGCTGCTGCGCCTCCAAGACAAGGTCTGGGTACGCGGCCCCGGCAACGAGCCCTGGGAGGTCTACACCGTCAAAGCCGATTCCGACCAGCTAGAGAAGGCCACCGAGAGCCCCTGCTGCACCCCGGACGTCGAGAAGGAGCCAGCCGCGCCCGGCGCCACGAACTGCTGCTGACGGCACAGCAGTACAGCGCGAAGTTTCACAACCAACCCGCAAGCAGGGGACACCTAACAGCACAGGCAGCCGTGCGAAACCGGGCCGCCAGGCCGCCGGGGAGGCGGAGGCCGCGCGCGCAGAGGCCGAGAATATCCGCCGCTTGCTGAAGTCGTGACTTCGTGGCGAACTACCCGGCCGCACCGCGCCAGGTTGGAAGATCGTCCTCCCGTCTCGATGTATGGGCTTGTTTGCCGCGCGGATGGCTGCTCCGTGGCTGGTCGGATGTCGAGCAACTGGCACGTACGCACCGGGACCGGGCTGGATTTGAGCCTCGTACGGAGAGAGCCGGCAATCGATGCAGTCGGATGCCCCGCACCTGCAGGGCGTGGACCTACGTACCTGGTTGGATCTTTCCAGTGGTCAGCTCCCGCAGGGTTCCCACTCTGAAGGTGGGCGGGTCGTGCATGAGGAAGTCGTGGTGGCTGATGTTCCAGGCGTATGCGCCTGCCATCGCGAAAGCGATGACGTCTCCCACAGCGATGGGGTCGGTGTCGACGGTGCGGGCCAGGATGTCTTTGGGTGTGCAGAGTTGACCGACGATGGTTACCATGCCGTGGCCGGTGCGTGGACGGGGGTACGGGTAGGGCCAGTCCGTGCGGGGAAAGTTGCGGAACGGTTGGGAGTGTCCCTTCGCCGCTGGGGTGCGGAGGTGGTGGGTGCCGCCCGCGACCACGGCGAACCATTCTCCGTGGGCGTACTTGACGTCGATGACCTCGGTGACGTACCAGCCGCAGTAGGCGGTGATCGCGCGGCCTGGTTCGATGCGTAGCACCAGTTCGGGGTGTTCCGCGAGGAGCGACTGAAGGTCGCTGCCGTAGCGGGCCCAGTCGAAGATGTTCGCCGGTTTGGTGTAGTCGACGGCCATGCCGCCGCCGACATTGACCTCGCCTGCGCCGAGCTGTGACACCGCCCAGTCCACGATTCGGCGGGCGACCATCGCCGCCGCCGGTGCGGTCAGGCCGCTGGCGAGGTGAGCGTGCACGCCGTGGATGCGTATCCCGGGCAGGTCGAGGCGCGCGCAGTCGCGGGCCTGCTCGGGGTTCATCCCGAACGGGGTTGCCGCGCCGCCCATGATTAGTGCTGCACCCTCGAGGTCGACCGGGAGGTTGACCCGCAGGAGCACGTTGGCGACTGTGTCGGCGGCCGTCGCGAGTGCGGAGAGGCGGCGCAGTTCGTGCGGGGACTCGACGTGAAACCGGTGAACGCTGGCGGCGAGGCCGGCGTTGAGTTCGGCGTCGGTTTTGCCGGGCCCGCCGAGCACGGCCGGGTGGACTCCGGGCAGCGTACGGGCGAGGTGGCGCAGCTCTCCGGCGCTGGCGGCTTCGAAGCCGTCGACGTGCGGGGCGAGGGTGCGCAGCAGTTCGGGGGCGGGGTTGGCTTTCATCGCGTACAGCAGCTCGACCCTGCTCGGCAGCGCGGCGCGGATGGCGGCGGCGTGCGTGGTGAGCGCGTCCAGGTCGTACAGGTAGGTTGGTCGGTTCACAGCGCCTGTCCGAGCGGGTTGGGGAAGGGGACGTAGCCGGCGTGCCGGTCGGCGTCGCGTTGCCAGCGCACGAGCAGGTTGCCCTTGGCGGGCAGCGGTACCCCGGCGAGTACCGCCCGCAGCTGGGGCGGTGATCCCAGTGCGCTGGTCGTTTCGCTTACCACGTCCCGCAGGGTGGCCCAGAGTTGCGCCTCGATGCCGGGGTGGGCATCGGCTACCGCTCCGGCGAGTTCGGCAAGGTGGTTGACGAAGAGGCAGTAGGCAACGCGGTTGAATGCCTGTTCTGGGTGGTAGCCGATGGAAGAGGGGAGGCAGCGGAGCCAGTCGGCGCGGCGTTCGGTGTCGAGTTTGACGCCTTCGAGGTCGCGCAGCAGCATCCGGATCGGGTGGCGGTCGGCGTTGAGAACGACGACGACGTTTTGTAGGTGGGCTTCGTGTACGACACCGTGTTCGGCCCATAGCCGGAGTATGGCCGGGACCAGCAGTTTGGTGTAGGCGTGCCACCAGCCGACGGGGTCGGCCAGTTGGAGGGGGCTGGCGGCGAGGGCGGCGGCGAGGACCGGGATGTCGCCGGGGCGCAGGTGGGCGCGTAGGCCGCCGCGGAGGATGACGCCGAAGGTTTCGTCGAGACCGGGCACGTCGACGGTGCGGTACGCCGGTTCGGGTAGCAGCGCGGTGCCTGGTGTCAGGGGTACGCCGCTGAGGAGTCTGGTGAGGGCGACCGCGCCGGTGAGTTCGTACCGGGCGTTCTTGCGTAGGCAGTTGGTGATCCGCACATGCAGGCTGGTCTTGACGAACAGGTCGGCCTCGGGGGCGTAGAGGGTGCGCACGCTGGCGGTCGGTCGCAGGGTGGCGCCGCCGACGCCGAGATCACGCAGGCGCGGGTCGAGTGGCCCGGCGAGTCGGTACTGCCAGGGATGCACCGGCAGCGGCACGTGGCCCGGGGGTGCGGGCGGCGGTTGGAGTGCGTCGATGAGCTGGTCGAAGGGGCCGTCCTCGGCGAGCAGGCTGCGGGGGACGCCGATCCAGTGCGCCCGAACTTTGGTACGCAGCTCCGGGGCGTAGGTGTCCCAGGCCCCGGTGTCGCCGCTGCGCCACTTGGGCGTCGGGTGCCGGGGATGGCCGTAGACGAGGGACTGCTCAGAGTCCACGTAGGAGTCGATGACGGGATCACCAGTGGGTTGCGGGTCGGCGGCGGGACGATGCCGCAGAACTCGTTCCAGCGCGTCGCGGCTGGCGGCGACCTGCGCCACGAATTCCTCGTTCGGGAATCCGGTGCGCAGGCGCAGTTCGTCGCCGACCAGGGTGGCCAGGTCGGTTGCGGTGACCGCCGACCACAGATCGCCGGACAGCCGCTGCACCGGCCCGGTGTAGCGGTGTGCGCCGACTGCGGACATTCGTGCGACCTCGCAGCGCAGCAGCACGTCGCTGCGGGGCAACCGGACCAGGGCGTATCCGTCGGTGATCGTGATCTGTCGTTCCGGCCCGCACACCTCTCGGACCAGGCAACCGAGCAGGGTGTGACTGGCGGCGACATCCGCGGCGGACAGGGCGACTGCGGCGGTCAACGGCTGCTCCTGAGAATGAAGGAAACACTGAATGCGGCGATTACCGCACCGAACAGCGCCGGCGCGGCCGGTCCGGACAGGCCGGCCAGGACGGAGGCGGACAGCCCGGCGGCGACGGCGCCGCCCTTGGACCAGGCTTCGACCGTGCCGAACAGGCGGCCGGGCGGGTGGGCCGTGGCGGCGCGGGCGGTCAGCTTCGCCAGCGCGACCAGGCCGTAGGTCAGTCCGGCGCCGAGCAGCAGCCTGCCGGTGACGAGCAGAGTGGGGCTTGCCCAGGTTACCGCCGCTGGGTGGGCTGCGGCGCCGAGCGCGACGAGGGCGAACGCGGCCGTGAGACCGCGGATCGGGTCCAGCCTCGGCATGACAAGCGGAGCCGCGAGCAGGTAACACACGTGCGGCAAGGCGAATAGCGCGCCGGCCAGGGCGGGACCGGCGGTGGGCCAGGCGGCCTGCACCACCGGCAGCAGGTACGGGAATGTGACAACCGTGGCCAGCACGAATGCTGCCTCCAGCATGCACAGCAGTCGGATGCTCGGCACCGGACCCGACCCGGACAGCGGGCCGGCCCTTTCCGCCGTCGTGGTCGCTGGGCGCGGCTCGGGCAGGGCGAGGGTCAGGCCGGCGGCCACCAGCGGTCCGAGGGCGGCGATGGCATACATACCTCGCACGTCGACGTGGGTGGCGAGCAGGCCGGCTGCGGTCGGCGCCACGGCCAGTGCCGCCCGGGCGGATGCCTGGGCCGCCGTGAGTGCCTTGGCCAGTCGGGGCCCGCTGAGTCCGGCGGCGAGGTAGGCGCCGGTTGCGGCGAACGTGCCACCCAGCAGCCCCTGCAGGGCGAGGGTGGCCGCTAGCGCTGTCACCGTCTGGACCTGGGAGGCGAGCAGGAACGCCACGGCCAGGCCGAGCTGGGCGCGCAGCAGCAGTCGCTTCCGGCCGTACCGGTCGGCGAGCCGACCCCACAGCGGCGCCGATAGTGCGGTCGCGGCGGTGGGCACGACGTAGAGCGCACCGGCCCAGGTCGCGTGTGGGTCACCGAGCGTCGGCAAGAGCTGGGGCAGGTACGGCGGCAGTCCCAGTGCCGCGAACGCCGCGGTGAAGTGGCAGGCGACCACGGCGGCGACGTGGCGGCGGCGTAGCTCAGGTGCAGTCGCGGGTGCCTGAAGCGTCGCGGTCACGGTGTCTCCTCGGTCCGCGCGGCGAGGGCTCGCGGGCTCGCTCCTCGCGTCGGCTGGTCGTCCCGCAGATAGTTCGGGCCGGTGCGCAGGTAGTACTTGTTGATGTCGGCGCAGCCGATCCGGTCCTTGGGCAGCAGCGTTCCGGCGGTGAGCATCGCCTTGATCGGGAGCGTGGCGGCGTCCAGTACGCGTTCGGTGAACAGGCGCGCGCAGGCGCCACCGGCCCACCGGTCCCGCGCGGCGACCAGCCGGTGACGCAGGGCCGCGGCCGGGGTCGGGACTGGCAGGCCGCGCGCGGCGAGGGCGAGCAGCGGCGCCGCCGCGCACAGGTGCAGGGTGATGGTGGTGAACACGTCGGCAAGCTCGCCCGGATCGTCGACCCGCATGCGGGTGTCGTCGAGTGCCACGGTGTGGCGGGAGTCGAGCCGGGCGCCGTCGTTGTCCTTGTAGAGTAGCCGCACCCCGCCGCCCGGGTCGATCACGAGGTGGATGTTCTGCTGGTGCGCCTCCAGCGCGATGCCGTGGCGCAGCCACAGGTACATGTGCCAGTCGATGAGCAGGTCGAGGTAGGCGTCCAGCAGCGGTCGTGGGTCACCGCCGGCCACCCGCTCGACGACGGTCGTACCGCCGGGGTCCGGTGCCGCAAGGGCCGCGACGGGGACGACGAGGCTCGATGCGAGTGTGGTCGAATAGCGGCGCAGCAGGAACGCTCGCGTCTCGTCGCCGGTGTGGCCGTAGGTGGTCTCGTCGGCGTGCAGAATCCGGTCGGCGAATCGCGGCTCGCCGGCGGCTATGCGTTGCAGGAGGCGGTGTACGGCGTCGCCGTCGGTCAGGGTGCCGGGGGCGATCGTTCGCCGGTTGCGGGCGCCGAGGGTGGCGGTGGCCAGCGGCAGCTTGAGGTGGGTGCACGGGTCGGCGGCGAGGGCGACGGTGCGCATCGACAGCGTCGGGCGGACCAGCACGGGTGGGGTGTCTACGGCCGGCAGGTCCAGCCGGTCCGCGGTGAGCGGGTGGATGGGCAGCAGCATGGTGTCCGGGTCACCGGTACCCGGCCACCACGGCGGCAGGCTTCCGGTGAGGGTGACCTCGGCGCGCTTGGTCGGCAACCACCGCAGCGCGAAGGTGGGTGCGTGTTCCGGCGCGTACGCGAGGAGTTCGGCGTCGTCCAGGCCGTGGCGGCAGCGGCTGGTCGGGTGTACCGGGTGGTCGGTGTGTGCGGCGAGCGTCTCGTCGAGCAGGGCACCGGCCATCCCCGTCGGCTGTTCGGCGCGGGCGGCGGCCACCGCGGCGTACACCCCGCTTTGGTGCTGTGCCGCGAGCCGTCGGGCGGCCAACTCGCCGTGGCATTCGGCGACGAACGCCGCCCAGCCGGTCTGCGCCTGCGGATCGTCGATCGGGGCGAGGATGTCGAGCAGCGCGTCGAGGGTGTCGACCAGCACTGGGATGTCGTCGCCTCGCTGCGCGAGGAACATCGGTCGGGAGGTTCGCAGGTGGTGTTGGAAACCGTCGGGGCGTACTGGCAGACGCAGCCGCATGTCCCGGCCGGTGTGCGTGCACCAGCCATCGCCGTCGCGGTGACCGTTGGTGCTCAGGCCCAGGTGGTTCTCGCGCAGCAGCGCGTCCAGGACTCGCTGGAACACCTGCTGTTCGATGATCTTATGGGCGCCGGTGGGTGCCTCGCCTCGCACTCTCATGCGGCAATGTCCCAGCGGTGGGCGGCGCGGAAGCTGCGCAGGGCGACCGCCACCGCTTCCGGGTCCGCGCCGACGGCGTGCACGACGGCCAGGTAGTCGCGGTTGGTACCGGTGACCGCGGAGGTGGTCCCCACTTTCCGCAGCGGTCGGCAACCGATCCTGGCATCGCCTAGCTGCAGGTCGATGGCGCCGGGTGCCGCGACGAGGGTGCCGGACCGGCCGGCGCAGACGTACTCCACCCGGACGTGCCGCGGGACCGTGTTCGGGTCGGGCAGCGGCATAGCGGCCAGCGACTCGCCCAGGTGCACCCGGATGACGTACTCGAACAGGGGCACCTCAAGCAGTTCAGCGAGGATCAGGTCCATCCGGTCGCCGATGAGCCGGTAGTTCACCTCGATGAGTCGAGCCCGGCCCTCCTGTAGGACGAACTCGGTGTGGCATGCACCGAAACCGGCGCCGAGGGCGTCGAGCTGCGCCCGCAGGTCCGCGACCACCGGTGCGGGCAGTGCCGGCGACCAGTCGAGACTCTCCTCGACGAAGCTGGGCGGCGGGCCGAGGGCGGTGTGCCAGCCCCCGGTCACCGCGAGGGCGGACCCGTCGCCCAGCGTGTCGAAGGTGTGCAGCTCGCCCGCGAGGTACTCCTCGACGACGAGACTCACCTCCGGCCGACGCGCCCGGACCTCGGCTACCCGGGCGGTGAGTTCGGCCAGGTCGGTGACGAGGTAGGTGTCTTCGCTGGCGACGCCTTCGCGGGGCTTGACCACCGCGGGGAAGGGCAGGGCCGCGGCGACGGCGACGTCGTCGTCCGGGCCGAGGCTGACGGTGGCGACCGTGTCCAGGCCGGCGTCGGCCAGGGTCCGCCGGGTGAGCCGCTTGTCCTTGCACCGCAGGGTGGCCCGCCAGTCCTTGCCTGGTAGGCCGAGGTATTCCGCCGCGAGCGCGGTCGGGGTCTGCAAATGGTCGCTGTTGGACAACACGGCTGCGGGCCGTGGACCGTGGTGGATGGTGTCGATGACGGCGCGGGCGTCGCGGACGTCGCAGCCGGTGACGTCGGCGACCACCGGGGGCCATCCGGCCGGTTGGTCGGTGAGCACTGTGACGGGTAGCCCGAGCCGGGCAGCGGCCGGCAGGAACCCGTCGAGGACGGAGTCGGTCGGATTGAGCGCTGTCAGGTACAGCCGCACCGTGGAAACCTCCGGATGGCAAGGTCCGACATGAGCCGGTCGGGCAGGGGTGTCCGGGATCCGTGCGGGCCCCGGCTTGTGGGCCCGCACGGGGTGAGTGGTGCCGTTACTTCGCCGCGTCGACTCCGAAGGTCTTGGCGAGGTCGTCGAGCACGAAGTGCGCCCCCTGCGCTGACACCGAGGTCATCCACAACTCGTCCTTGACCTCGTACACCCGTCCGGCTTGGACGGCCTTGAGTCGCTGCCACAGCGGGTTGGCCTGGAACTTGGCCTTCCGGTCGGAGCCGCCGGCGTAGACGGTCACAAAGACGTGGTCGGCGTCGGCCAGCTCGATCTGCTCCTCGCTGATCTCCTCGGCGAAGGTGTCCTTGTCCTGCGATGCAGGGCGCTTGAGGCCGGCGTCGTCGAGGATGATGCCGATGAACGACGCGCGCGCCATCAGGCGGGTCGGGCCGTCGACGAACCGCACGACCGACACTGTCGGGTCGCCCGCCTTGGCGTTGATAGCGGCGCCGATCTGCTTCGCGCGGGCCTCATACTCGGCGAGCTTGCTGGCCGCTTTCGCTTCCTCCCCAAGGGCCTTGCCGAGGAGGGTGATGTTGTCCTTCCAGATCGGGCCGGTGGTCTTCACGAACACGGTCGGCGCGATCTTGGAAAGCTTGTCGTAGAGGACGTCGTGCCGCACGGTGGCCGAGACGATCAGGTCCGGCTTGAGCGAGGCGATGAGTTCGAGGTTCGGGTTGTCCAGCGGACCGATGTCCTTGGTGTCCTTGACGGCGTCGCCGAGGTACTCGGGAAAGGTCTTCTGGTTGCGGTAGCTGGCGATGCCGCCGACCAGCGGACGTTCCAGGAGCACGACGGCCTCGACGAGGCTGTTGTCGAGCGCGACGATCCGCTGCGGCTTCATCTTGATCTCGGTGGTGCCCTTGTCGTGGGTGATGCTACGGGGGAAGCCCGCCGTAGCATCGACGCCCGCGGTTGGGATGGCGTCCGTAGCCGGGGTGCAGGCCGACAGCCCGACAGCCAAGGTCAGCCCTGCTGTCAAGCCGACGGCGATCCTGGCGACCGCCGAGTAGCGGCGCGCAAACTGCAGCATGAACTCTCCTCATCGGATAAGTTAGGGTGCCCTTACCGGCGGAGATAAGCTTAGCCTATCCTTTGTTGATCGAGAAGAGGGGCCGGCGCAGCACAACGCCGACGAGCACGACCGAGCCTGACCTGATGAGTCGGGCGCCGCATTAACCGGGTACTACAAGGCGGTCATCACCAATGACGCCCCACCCACCGCCACAGGCTGGGTCGGACACCGGCAACTCACCGCATCTACGCGGGCTGGTCGACCACGCCGCCGAGTACAGCCACGCCATGACAGCACAAGAGCGCACGGCTGCCGCCGGTCTCGCGGTCGGCGCGGTGGCCTCGGCGCTGGCCTTCGCGTTGACCGGCACCTTATGCCTCACCGACCGGACACTGTGCCCGGACCCGGACGGGCTAGCCTTCCGATTCGGCGCCGGCGCGCTTGCCGTACCGGCCCGCGGCGCGGCCATCATCACAGGCAGATCCGCCGCCGAGCGCGTCACCGCCGCGGAATACGCCACCCTGCTCGCGCCGCTGCTGAACGGCGCGCCAGCTGGTACGGCGTGGTCCCCGTGCGTTGGGCGTGGATGCCGCCGACCCGTTGGTGACCGCGCTGTTCCGCAGCAGCGAGGTGCTGGGCCGCCTCGACGCCCCGGCCCGCGCCCAGACACTGTTCACCGGCGCCCGCCACCAGATCCGGCTCATGACGTGCCCTGTGGCGATGGGATCGTCTCCTGGAAACGCCGGGCGGTGCGTTGCCTGGCGTACCAGACGCCAGCCTCCTCGGGGCGGTACTGCATCACCTGCCCGCTCATCAGTGCCGAGGAGAGCAGCCGCGTGTCGGCGTGGCTTCAGACCGTCACGCCCTGGCCTGGCGTCCTTCCGGTATAACGATCGGCGTGCCGGCTACCGGGCACGTGATGATGCGACACTTCAGGCCGAACACCTCCCGAACCAGCGGCGGGGTTACCACCTCCGCCGGGGGCCCGGCGGCGACGACGGCGCCATCGCGCATCGCGACCAGATGGTCGGCGTACCGGCAGGCCTGGTTGAGGTCATGCAGGACCATCACCACGGTGGTGCCCCTCCGGTCGTTCAGCTCGCGGACCAGCTCCAGGACATCGACCTGATAGGCCAGATCGAGGTAGGTTGTCGGCTCGTCCAGCAGCAGCACCGGGGTGTCCTGGGCCAGCGCCATCGCGATCCACACCCGTTGCCGTTGCCCACCGGACAGCTCGTCGAGTACCCGGTCGGCCAGCTCCATCGCACCGGTGGCCCGCAACGCATCGTCAACGACATCCTCGTCGGCCCGCGACCACTGCCGCCACCACCGTTGATGCGGTGTGCGGCCCCGGGCCACCAGGTCCCGAACGGTGATGCCGTCCGGAGCGATCGGAGCCTGGGGCAGCAGCGCGAGCCGGCGGGCCAGCTCCCGCCCGGCCAGGTCGCCGATGGGATCCTCGCCCAGGTAGACCGCTCCGCGGGTGGGAACCAACAGCCGGGCCAAGGCCCGCAGCGCGGTGGACTTGCCGCACGCGTTAGGGCCGACCAAGACGCTGACGCGGCCCGCCGGCATGTCCAGATCGAGGCCGTCGGCCACGATGCGGTCGCCGTAGGTCAGGCGCAAATGGCTGCCTCGCACCGCCGTCATCTCAGCCTCCCGTTCCGGCCCGGTGCGCCCGAGCGAGCAACCACATCAGATACGGTGCGCCAACGGTCCCAGTGACGACACCGACCGGCAGTTCGATCGGCGCGAACACCAGCCGGGCGAGCAGGTCCGCGCCAAGCAGGAGCGCGGCGCCGACGCAGCCGCTGGTGAGTAGCGGCAGGCTCGCGCTGCCGGTCAGCCGCCGGGCGATCTGCGGTGCGGCCAGCGCCACGAACGCCACTGGTCCTGCCGCCGCCGTGGCCACCGCAGCGAGCCCCACCCCGGCCACGAGCAGCACCATCCGCGCCCGGTCGACCGGCAGCCCTAGGACTCGCGCGGTGTCGTCGTCGTACTGCGCCAACTGGTACGGCCGGATCAACCCGACCGTGACAGGCACCAGAACCAGCAGCGCGAGTCCCACCCACCCGGCGTGCTCGAACCCGCGCCCGTTGAGGCTGCCGGTCAACCACACCATCGCCCGTGACGCCTGATCGATGTCGGCCCGTGCCAGCAGCCATGCGGTCAGCGCCTGGAGCGCGCCGTGCACACCCAGACCGACCAGCACGAACCGGTACCCCGTGATCGTGCCCGCCCGGAACGCCATCGCGTAGATGAACACGGCCGCGGCCAGTGCCCCCAACAGCGCCCCCACCGGCACCGCCGGATACGAACCGGCCCCCGCCGCCGCGACGCCACCCAACAAGATCGCACCGACCCCACCCGCACTGGCCCCCGCTGAAACACCGATCAGATCTGGGCTCGCCAACGGGTTACGGGTCAGCGCCTGAAACAGCGCCCCGGCCAGACCGAACGCGCAGCCGACCAGCAGACCGGTGAGCGCCCGCGGCAGCCGCAGCTCCACCACGATCAGCGCGGCGTCCGCACTACCGGCACCAGTCAGTGCACCCACGACATCGCGTACCGGGATCGGAAACTCGCCCAGCGACAGCGAGGCCACCAGGCCGCCAGCGACAACGGCCAGAACTGCGGCCAACACCGCCCACACCCTGGGCCGCAGCACGCCGCCGACCGGACCGAACTGCCACCCGATCCGCCCAGCGGACCGATACAGCCAGCCTGGCCGGGCAGGCCGCGCCGCCGGCACGTCACGCAGATGAAGACCAGTCACCGGGTGTGCTCGCGCAGTACGCCGCGCTTGACCAGCACGATGAGGAACGGCGCCCCGACGAGGGCAGTCACGACACCCGCCTGAACCTCACCGGGATGGTCCAGGATCCGCCCCAACGTATCGGCAGCCAGAAGCAGCACCGCACCGCCAAGCGCCGAACACGGCAGCAGCCAGCGCAAATCAGGACCGGTGAACGCCCGCACCACATGCGGAACCACCAGGCCCACGAATGTCACCGGCCCGGCCGCCGCCACCGCCGCACCGGTCAACAAGATGACCGAGGCGGCACCCAGCAACCGCGTCGTACCGACCTGGACGCCAAGCCCGCTGGCCACGTCATCACCGAGCGCCAGAGCATTGAGCCGCGGGACGAGCGCCACCGCCAAGACCCCACCGACAAGGACGAACGGGCTCAACTGACCGGCGAGCCCGCCGTCACGGCCAGCCAAAGATCCCACCGCCCAGAACCGGTACTCGTCCAAGGTACGCACATCGAGCAGCACCAACGCGTAGGTGAAACTGCCGAGCAGAGCCGTGACCGCAGCCCCCGCCAGCGCGAGTTTCACCGGCGACGCGCCACCGCTACGCGCCGAACCCCGCCCCGCCCCGCCGATGACGTAGACCAGCACTCCGGCGCAGGCGGCACCGGCGAACGCGAACCACACGTACTCGTAGGGCGACGTGAACCCGAACACCCCAATGCCTGCGGCCACCGCCACCGCCGCGCCGGCCGAAATACCCAGCAAGCCCGGATCGGCCAACGGATTGCGGGTCAACTCCTGCGCGAGCGCCCCGGCCAGTCCCAACGCCAACCCGACCAGCAGACCCAGCAACGTCCGTGGGAAGCGCAGTGCCGAGACCACCAGCGCGTCGCCCGAACGTTCCCCACGCAGCGCCGCGAGCACATCAGCCATCGGCACGCTCTTCGAGCCGACCGTCACGCTGAGAAATGCCGCAACCACAGCGGCCAACAGCAACGCCGCCAGCACGGCCGACCGACGCCACACCAGGCCGCCGGACCGGCCCGCCGGCACGAAGGAATCACGGGCAACGGACACCCAAGTAAGATAAGGCATACCTAACAAAGCTCCAACTGGCGACCGCGCGACGCTCACCACAGCCAACGAAACGCCCCGAAGGAGACAAGTCCGGCCGAAATGGATCCACGGCTGGGCGGGGTATCCCGAATGCGCACCAACCGCCCACCCCCTGAGAAATCGTCGAGGAATCATCGGCGAGTAAGTGCTTCCCGTCGTTAATTCACCGGTGGTTGCGTCCAGGGGGTGGGGTCGTTGAGGTAGAGGCCGCAGGCGCAGTCGAGGGCTTCTTCGGGGCTGCCGCGCGTGTAGCCCGCTGGGCAAAACGGAGTCTTGGTAGCCGTCGCGGCTGGCGAGGTAGATCGCGAAGCCCCACCTGCTGGCGGAGCCGCCGTAGCGGAGCCGGAAAGCGGCAGGGTGGTGCCGTCGACGAGTTGCCCGTCGATGTAGGCGAAGATGCCGTGATACCGCACGGGCAGTGCGGGAGGCCGTGGGTCAGAGCGTGGGCGGGTCCGGCCGGACCCTTCGACGGGCACTTCAGCGGACCGGCGTCCGGCAGCGGGCCGCTCGCCTAGGCTCGGAAGACGCGGACCGGTCCGGCCCCCGCGCGTGGGGGAGGGCCGCCGTCGTGGATGCGGAGGGCGCCGGGTGGACGACGCGACGTTCGCGGTGTCGCTCTGGTCCTGGGCGGCGGTCGCCGCGGTCATCGCCGTCATGCTCGCGGTGGACGTGTTGTCCCACCGTCACCACCATGTCATCGAGCTGCGAGAGGCGTTGGCCTGGAGCGCCGTCTGGATCGCCGCCGGGCTCGCCTTCGGCCTCGTGGTCTGGTTCTGGCGCGGCAGTGAGCCGGCGGTCGCATACTATTCCGGCTATCTGCTGGAGAAGGCCCTGTCGGTCGACAACGTCTTCGTCTTCGCGCTGCTGTTCGGCTACTTCCGGGTGCCCGCCAAGTACCAGCACAAGGTGCTCTTCTGGGGCGTGGTCGGAGCGCTCGGGTTCCGCCTGCTCTTCATCTTCGCCGGCGCGGAACTGCTGGACCGGCTGGCCTGGGCCGGGTTGGCGCTGGGCGCCTTCCTCGTCTGGACGGGGTGGCGGCTGGCCGTACGCGGCAAGCCCGACGTGGACCCCGACCGCAACCTGGCGGTCCGGCTGTTCCGCCGGCTGGCCCCGACAGATCCCCGCTACCACGACGGCCGGTTCACCGTCCGTGTCGACAGCCGGCGCAAGGCCACCCTGCTCGTGGTCGCCCTGGTCGCGATCGAGGCGACCGACGTGGTCTTCGCGATCGACTCGGTGGCGGCGATCCTGGCCATCACCACCAACACGTTCCTGGTCTGGACGGCGACCGCGTTCGCCGTCCTGGGCCTGCGTAGCCTTTATTTCTGCCTGGCGGGCCTGCTGCGGCATTTCGGCTATCTGCGGTACGGGTTGGCGGTGCTGCTCGCCTTCGCCGGGGTGAAGCTGATCCTGGCCGAGACGCCGGTGGGAAAACTGCCGGTCTGGTTCACCCTCGCCGTCGTGGTGCTCACCCTGGCGGTGTCCATCGGCTGGAGCGTGCTCGCCGCGCGGCGGAGGCGCAGCCGCACCGGTCGTCGTGAACCGTGAGCCCGGGGACCCCGTGCAGGCGACCCACTGTGGTCTCCACCAGTTCGCTGCCAGGGCAGTTACCCGGTTTCTCGGGCGGGTGTCCCCCCGGCATTCACACCACATGCTGGGCCCGGACGACGGCAATGGGGCAGGGCGCGTGGTGGAGGACGGCGTGGCTGGTGGAGCCGAGCAGTAGGCCGGTGAAGCCGCCGCGTCCGCGGGCGCCGACGACGAGGAGTTGGGCATCGCTCGCGGCGTCGAGCAGCGCTGCAGCGGGCGGGCCGGGGACGGTGCGGTGTTCGATGGGAATGCCCGGGTAGCGCGAAGGACGTCCCTCTAGGGATTCGGCGAGGACGCGGGGTTCGGTATCGCGGCGCTGCTCGTCGCCGATGTACCCGGCCGGTTGCCAGGCGTGCACGCGCGCAGGGGCGCCTGGCGCGTCGGCTGTTGGCTGAACGAGCGGCGGAGAGGGGTGCGTCATGGGGACCTTCTACGAGCGGACCAGCCACCGCGTCTACGAGTTGGCTGTCCTCGTCACCGCACCTGTCTGTGGTGTCCTGCTGGCCGTACTCGACATTCAGCCGCGGTCGGTGGAGACGGCGATGCCCGAGGCGATGCAGGTCTTCTGGGAGTTCGGTCTGATCGTGGTCGGCGTCGCGGGTTTGGTCGGCATGTTCTGGCCGGGGGAACTCGGCACCGGGCTCGGCATCGAACTCGCCGTGGTGCTGACGCTGGGCGCGATCGCCGCGAGGTACGTCGTCGCGGTGGTTGCGGTCGCTGGCGGACAGGCGGTGGTGGTGGCATCGTTCGTCGGCGCGGTGACGCTCGGCTCGTGGCTGCGCGCGGCCGAGATCGTGCGGTCCCTGCGCATGCTCACCGCCTGCACCAGGCTGGCATCGAGTCGCGCCGTGCGGGGCCGTAATGATGACCCTGCAGTCGGCCGACTCGCCTTACTGGGCCCAGTTGCTGCTCTCCGCACTCGGGTTGTTCGGCGGGGCCAGCGGTCTCGGTGTGCTCGCCACCGTCGCCATGCAACGGCGGAAGCTGAAGGCCGACACGCCGGAGCCCTGACCGACGCGGCATCGGCCCTGGTGCAGTCCTTGCGTACCCGGGTCACGGAACTGGAGACCGAGGCACTGGCCGTCCGGGAACATCTGGCGGCATCCCAACGGGAGTTGCAGGAACTGCGCACCACCTTCTGGGACCTGACCAGAACACTGCAGCGATGGCGGGACGCGATCCTCGCGCCCGGCGCGACCATCCGCCGGGTACAGGCGCTCGTCACCGAAGAGGACCGCCGCGCACGCCACCAGGGCGGCCCGATTCAGTGACCCGACGCTGATCGTTTCGACGCCCACCAGCAACGCCGCGGTTTGACGACGTGGGCCTTGTGGGATCCGTTGGCGATGGCGAATGCTAAATGAATGAGACCACTGCGGCTGCTGGTAGGAAGAGCGCGGGTCTCGTCCGCAGTTGGCGTAAGAGTCGGCGCAGCTCCTGGTGGCCGGCTGATAGCGGCCGACACGATGCTGCCGGCAGTGACGCAGTTGACGAGGCATCCCTTTATGCCGACACGGACAACGTCGTGAAGCGCGTGCGTACCCGGGTGCTGCGTGCAGCTCTGGTCCTGTTCGCTTCGACGATCCTGGTGATCTGCGGACTCGTCCTCGTCCAGGCGTTCCTGTCCGACGACCCTCGAACGACGAGCGAGTTCCAGCGCTGGACGAACTGGGCGAACGTGGGCGCCCTGGTGCTTGGCGGCATCGCGCTGGCCTTGACGCTCTGGGAGAAGGCAACGCGGGCTGGAACGACTTCTGACCACCCGTCAGGCATGCCTAGCCGAATCCGCGACGCGGCGGAGTACCTGTCGGTGGAGTCGTTGCGGTACTGGCGGAGGCAGGCAAAGGCCCGGCGGATCAAGACCCCCGCCCCGCTCGCGCTGCGGTGGCGGTGGGCGGGAGAGGACGTGGCGGTCGCACCGGAGCGCCTTCGACCGAGGCTGCCGAGGTCAGGTGTGGTGACCAAGCTGCGCGAGGAACTCCTCGGTCCGCTCGGCGCCGGTGCTCGGTTGGTCCTGCTCGGTGAGCCCGGTGCGGGGAAGTCCACTGCGATGCTGCTGTTGCTGATCGACATGCTGGAGCACCGGCAGCCGGACGAGCCGGTGCCGGTCTGGCTCACCGTCGGCGACTGGGATCCGGCCACAACAGTGTTCGACGAGTGGGTTGCCGGTGTCCTGGAACGTGACTACCCCAGCCTCGCCGACCCCGCGATCGGCGGTCCCGGTATGGCTGGGCAACTGGTCCGGTCCGGCAAGGTCGCGTTCTTCCTCGACGGGCTGGACGAGATGGCGCCTGCGGCGCGGGGCAACGCGCTGCATGTCCTCGACCAGGCGACCGACGGGCTCCCGGTCGTGATCACCTGCCGCGGCGTCGAGTACCCCAGGGCACTGAAAGACGGTCAGCTGTACGGCGCGGCGGTTGTGGAGATCCTCCCGGTTGATCTGAAGCAGGCCACCGCCTTTCTCCTCGCCGAGCAGTTGGGCGAGCGGCTGACAGCGTGGCGGGAGGTCACCCAGGGCATGCGGCAGGCGCCACGCAGCGTCGCGGCCCGCACCCTGACCACGCCGCTGGCCCTGAGCCTGGCGCGCGAGGCCTACTCGGATGCCGATCCGAAGGAACTGCTCGACAGCCGCGCGTACCGGACGCCGGAGAAGCTGCTGCGGCACCTGTTCAACCGCCAGTTCGAACTCGCCTACCCCGACGGGCGTCAGCGCAGACACGCGCGCCGCTGGCTGGGGTGGATCGCCCGGAACATGGGCGAGAACCGTCAGCTTCGCTGGTGGGACATCCCCAGCTGGGTGCCGCGGCACCGGCGTCATCTGGTCTTCAGGACGGCCTTCGGCATCCACGCCGGGCTCGTGCTCGCAATCCCGAACACGCTCACGTTCGGCATCAAGGCAGCGATCCTCGCGGGAGTGGTGGGTGGGTGTCTTTCGGTGCCGGTGTCGATGATCCTGCGCGTGCCGACACAGCCGCGGATCCTCGCGGTCCGGCTTCCCGGCCGTCGTGACCTGCTCGCCCTGCTCACCGTCATGGGCCGAACCATGCTTCCGGTCGCCGCCGGATTCGGCACCGCCGTCATCATCGGCCGGGGGTGGGCGAGCTTCGCCCTGGTCGCGCCGGTCGTGGCGCTGTTTGGCGCGTTCTATGCGCTGCTCGATTTCTGGGGGCGCCCGGCCGTCGTCGCCCCGGTGGCCACGCCGGTCGGCGTCTATCGCGCGGACCGGCTGTGGGCCCGCATCGTGTCGCTCGGCCTGGGAGTCACCGCCGGGCTCGCCTCCGGCGTGCTGTTCGGTCCGGTATGGGGCGCTTCGACGGGAACCATCCTCGGAGTCGGCAGCCTGCTGCTCTTCTCTCCCACAGTCAGCCAGGAGCTGCGCGTCGCGCAGCTGGCCTACGCGGTAGACCGGCGGCCGGTCCGTTTCGCGCCACTGCTGCAGTCTGCACTGGACCGGCAGATACTTCGCCAGGTCGGCGCCGTCTACGAGTTCCGGCACACGACGCTGCAGGAGCTGCTGGCCGAAGAGCCGGAATCAGAGGCATCCGAGCGAGCCGCGAAGCGCGCGACGGAGAAGCTAAAGCCCGGCGCCCTGCCCATCGCGTTCCTTGCCGGCATCCTCGTCGCCATGCTCCTTCCCGGGCAAGGCGCGCTCCATCTCCTCCTGACGGTCGGCGTCGTCATCGTCGTCGCGTCTCTGCTCGCGATGCTCTTCCGCCCGTGACCACCTACTGGTGTCAACCTCAGGCCCGCTGCCGCTCGACGACGACCCGGGCGGGCTGCCCTGGGGTTCACGGGCTCTGCTGTGCATCTACGTGCGGCGGGCGGCGAAGGCGGATTTGAGCTGCGGGGCTGCCGCTGATGTCGTCGCCATCGACGGATCCCAGCTACTGGCTCCTGGGCTGCTGGCAGCCTGGCCCACCGCGACCGGACCGGCCACTGGACGAACGCACCCGACAACGGCACGCCGCCGTGCACGCGCTGCTCGACGAGGGCGTTGGCCTGCTGGAGTGCGCCCGCCGGCTCGGCTGGGCACTGAACACCGTCAAACGCTATGCCCGCGCCGCCTCCGCCGAGGACCTGCAGCGCCCGCCGCGCTACCGCGAAACACTGGTCGACCCGTTCCGCGACCACCTGCGCCGCCGCCGGGCCGAAGAACCCAGCGTGGCAACGACCCGGCTGCTGGCCGAGATCCGCGAGCAGGGCTACACCGGCAGCGCCAACCTGCTCGTGCGGTACCTCAACCAGGGCCGCGCCGACGCCGAACGCACCCCACCACCACCGCGACGCCTGGT
>NZ_JBICUP010000069.1:0-23609 GCF_043198215.1 Micromonospora sp. NPDC048830 | reverse complement strand
CCTTTCGGATCCAGGTAAGCCATCGGACCCAGGAACCTCCCTTCGAGTTCCTCCCGGCTGCGCCGGGGATACAACCAGGCGCCTCGTGGCGCACCACCGCGTTCCAGCTTTCCAATGTACGAGCCGTCAATCTGCGTGCGTCGCTTCTGGTTCTCCCAGATCCATGCGTTGACCGCGTCGGCAACCTCTTGCCGCGACATCACCCGCCCCGAGCCCGTTGGAGAGCGCATGGCCATCCGTGCGCGCCGCATCAAGTTGTTCGGAACGCGTGGAGCCTTCGTGTGAGCGCCCGGTACGCCCGCCACGGCGGCCCTCGTCGTTGCCATTACGCGGTTCACTATCGGTGCCTCTCGAAATAGAGCGTTTGCAAGAATCTTGGGTTGCTATGGCCTGACGTCGGCTCGGTTGTTACGGCGGTGCCGCCTGCCTCCACGGCACAGCCTGCGTGAGCTAAGGTCGTTTTGGTCCGGCCCCTCATCGCCGTCGCCCTCTGCCGCCGACGCGAACCACGAGGCCGGCTCAGTGCTCGCCGGGGTCGAATCGGCGCGGCGGACCCCCGAGGCGCCTGGTCGACGGCGTGGAAGGCGTCCGTACCGCATGAATGTGGAGCCGGCCCTCTGACGGCCGGAGCACGGTTCAGCCTCACCGCATGTCACGCACCGGCCGCTTGGCCGGACTGCCAGGTGGCGTTCAAGCTCTGCCTGTGCTCGCTCGACTTCCTCCAGCGCCGCGCTGGCCAGGTAGGTCGTGCTCATCAGGACGACCTCGGGGGCGAGGTGACGCGGACCGCGCGTATGCGGACAAGCGCGGGTCGAGGGTTTTGGCCGAGCTGCGTGCCGTCTGCACGCAGCGTCAGACCTTCCACGTTGAGCCACTCATCGTCGTTCACTCGGACCCGATCACCGACACAGGTGACTCGCAAGGTCAGGCGGCCGATTCCGTACATGTAGTCCTGCTCGCTGACTTCGATCACGTCGCCGAGCCTCGGAATCGTCGAGGTCGCCGCGCTGCCCAACGTCACCGTGCAGGTCTTGACGCTTGCCGCCGGTGCCCACCTCGCCGTGCACGGCGGCTTCGACGTCCTGACGTTCTCCGATGGTGACCCGCCCCTTGGCTACATCGAAACCCTGGCGGGAGAATTGTTCCTGGAGTCGCCCGAGGAGATCCGGCGGCTCACGGGCGTGTTCGAGCACCTGCTCTCCCTGGCGCTGTCGCCCAGGGAGTCCACCCGATTGATTCAGGAGAAGAAGGATGGACTCGGTTAAGTGGTTCAAATCCAGCCGATCCGGCAACAACGGTGCGTGCGTGGAGGTTGCTCGGCTGGGTGAGGACGCTATCGGGGTCAGGGACACCAAGGCGCGAGGCCAGGGGCCAATCCTGACGTTTACGCAGGCTGAGTGGGCCGCGTTCATCTGCGGCGCGAAGCTCGGGGAGTTCGACTTGACGGACTGACCCTGTTGGGCGCCCTGCCGAGCTGGGCGCCCACTGCCGCTACAAGTCGTTAGCGGCACATGCACGCATGACGTACTGGTGCGCAGAACGGACATTGCTTACTCGCCCCAATCGCACTGATCGTCTGGTACGCCCATCGAGCGGGCGTCAGGGTGGGAGGGAGGCAGTAGGTTACGCACTACTCGGACTCCCGCCCAGCCACCGTTGGCCGTCCCAAGAGTGCAGCTGCCCGGCGACGAAGTGGCTCGGCGAGCTGGCGGTTTATCCCCTGCTCAGCGGCGTGCAGGAGTTCTGTGATCACGGCCAGCTCGGCGTATCGGCCCGCGGGGTTGGCGAGTAGGTGGGCCAGTTCGCGCCGGACACGGTTGGCCACATCGGGTGTGAGCAGGCTGTAGCTGTGCAGCATCGCGGCGTCGTACCCGGCTGGCGCGAGTCCCCAGCCCTCCCAATCGAGGATTCGAAGGTCGGGGGCACAGAGGTTCGCGAAGTGGAAGTCGCCGTGAGCGGTAGTCCACGGAAGCGCGGCGAAGTCGGTCGTTGGGATGCCGAGGTAGCGCGGCATCGCCCACGCGAGGAATCCCGGTTGTATGGTCACGCGGGTCGCATCGATCGTGGCTATGGCCTCCAGCGCCGCGCGAACTGCCGTCCACCACTCGGCCGGCACGCTCGGCGGGGCGGTGATGACGGCGTGGACGGCGACGGTGTCGGCGTTGACGTACTCGTGCAGTTCGCTCCGGTACGCCCACGTTAGGTCGGACCAGTCGTGCCAGCGCCAGAGCTGCGGCCGTGGGATCGACGGCGGAAGAGACTCCTGGGCTTCGATAGCGCCGTTCCAGTACGTGTCGATGATCTGGTCCACCGGAGCGGTTGCCACCCGCAACCATGCCAGGCCGTCGGGTGCGGTGACGGACCTTCCCAGCGTGCGACCGTTCCAGCCCCACGCCTCCGTGCCTCCGGTCATTGGGTCAAGGTGAAGGGCCGCGCACGCGCGGGCGTGCGCTGCCCGCATACGCAGGACGACGGCGGGATCGGAGGGCTCCGGCCACATCGAGATCAACCCCTGCTCACGGCATTGCCGTCCACGGAGGAATCCAGCATGGTGACGGTTGCCGCGTGAGCGAGAACGGCCTGCACCATGGTGGTGAGGCCGACCCGGTTCCAGTGGAAAATCACGTGGTGGGCCAGTACGTCACGAAGCCCTCGGTGTAGGACGCCGGTGCGCGCGAGGCCGCGGAGTGCCACCCCGGTCTCGCTCATCGCGGCGAACCAGGGCCGCACGGGGGCGAGCGGGTCCTGACCGTTGCTCGACACAGCGATTCGCTCGGTGTCGAGCGTGAGGAGCCGATGTACCTGACCAGCCATGCTGAGCAGCCGGCTGCCGGGAGCCTTCGTCGCCAGGGGGCGCATTCGAGTCACCCGATGCCAGACGTCTGCTTGCTCGTGCCAGTCCTGGCCTGCGGCGCGGAGCAGCGTGGTGCAGAGCAGCACGGAAAGCTCTCGGCGGCCGAGCAGCGGGGATTGCGGATTTCGCGGGGAGCCGACGTGCCTGAGGTACGCCAGGGCGTTGGCGCTGTCGGCGTGGAAGAGGCGGTGAGCCGCCTCCATGCCTTCGGGACCGCCGAACACGCAGCTCTCGGGCTCGTAGATGCCGGATGACCAGGCGACAACAAACCGCTTCGACGCCAGCTCATCGAGCATCTGCGTGACGAACGCTCGCAACTGCCGCTGGGACTCATCGGGGCGGAGCCGCAGTCGCCAGTGCGGAGTCTTGCGGATGTACCACCACGACGTGACGACTCCCGAGTCTTCGGCCTGGCGGAGCCGCGGCGCGATCCGCGTCGCAACGGTGCGCTCGGCGGTGTACCGATCGGGGAACTCGATCTCGACCTGGTGCCAGTTGGCGGCGGCCCGATCCGAGGTGAGGGCAGCCCGCCCTGCGGCCTGGTAGCGCTCGGCCAGCTCGATCAGTTCGGCAACCGGGACCGAGGCGCGGGCGGCGGCGAGCGGTGCTGGCGTCCCGGCCAGGAACGCCAGCACCGCTGGCTCCAGCGCCGGAGGGATTGTCAGCGCTCCGCTCGACGGTTGAGCTGCCGGCGGCCGGTCGTCCTGGGAGGATTCGATGCCGGGCGCGGGGTTCAGGTGATCAGCAGACATGCGTCCCATCCGGACGTTGGTGGAGCGCCACGTGCGATCGCGCACATCGCAAGAGCGACGCCGGCCCGGCCTTCGAGCAACCCATCGCCGGAGTCCGCCGTCGCCTCGGCGTGATGGAGCAGTTGATCGATGACGCCCGGCAGGAGACTGGAGATCGTCGAATCTGCGGCGTCTGTGGCCGTTCGCCACGCGGTCAGCGCGAGGCCGGCCCAGCCGTGGCAGAGGCTGGTGTCGCTGATGCGTCGAAGCTGGCCTGGATGAGTCAGGCAGGAAACCAGCGCGTTTTCCGCGAGCCGCCGACGGTCAGGATCGTTCAGGGCGATTCCGGCTAGCTGCTGTGCGCGGGCCACGCCCGGGGTGCCGTAGCACCAGGATGGCCGCAGCGGGCCGGGCTGCGCTGGGCGGCCGGTACGACGTTCCTGGTGGGTGATCCATTGGGGCCACCAGGTTCCGTTGTCGTCGTGCTGCCGCCACCTGTCCAGCCAGGCGTTGATGCGCTCGATGGCGTCGAGGTGCCCTTCGACGACGACGCCGTGCCGCTTGGCGAGAGCGAGTAGGGCCAGCGGCCCGGTGATGCCGTGGGCAAGGCCGAAGTTGGCGTGGCCTCCCGGGAAGGCGGTGGAGATCCTCGCGTGGGGATCCTGTTCGGTCCACCAGCCAGGAACGACCTCGCCGTCGTGGTGCAGCGGTTCGGTGAGCCGTACGAGATAGGCCAGGATGCGCCCGAGGGCTTCATCGTTCGGGGCGTGCCGGAGGAGGTGGGCGCCGATGCCGGTCAGTCCGGAGATGATGTCGTACTCCGCCATCCGCGGCAGCTCGGCGCGGGCGATGCGGTCGAGCGCCTGGTCGATCCGGCGGTGCGCCAGCGCGGTGACTGCCCGATGCAGTGCGTGCTGCGCGTTGTCATAGCGGCCGGCTTGGTCGGCGGTGGCGGCGTGGAGCGCGAACGCCACGGCAGGTGCGCCACGGTACAGGCTGCTCTCGATAGTGGCGAGCACGTCGCCATGGGCGGCGGCGCGTAGCCAGCGGTGCGCGGTGGTCCACGCACCGGTCCCGGTTAGGGCTTGCTCGATGTGTAACAGCGCGATCCCGGCTGCCCCGTCGGCCAGCGACTGGGCCTGTTCCAGTTGGTCTCGTGGCGTGGGTGGTACCGCGAGACGGTCGGCGACGGCCGTCACGGCGATGCCGATCCGAGTGGCTGAGGTGGTCCCGGCAGGGTTCATCGGGCCTCCGCGAGGTGAAGCGCGGACCAGCGCAGGGCTGCGGCGCGGGTCAGCTTGCGGATCAGACGTTCGCGGTCAGGGTTGACGCCGTGCAAGCGGATGCAGTGCAGGTGCAGCAGGGACGGCACGACGGACCAGGGGTCGCGTTGCGCGGCGACACGATCGCGGTACGACTCCAAGGCGACTCGGCGATGCTGCCACGCGTCAAGGACCGAGCCGGCGTTCACGCTGGAGCGCAGCGCCGACCATTCCTCTGCTGGGTCGGCCAGGCGTACGGCCTGGTGGTGCGTTGCTCGTGCGGACGGGGCGGTTTCCTTGGGCAGGTGGGTCGTGAGCCACGTCATCGCGGTGGCGGTCTCGCCGGCGAAGGCCATGACGATGCCGACGAGACTCGCCGCCGCCAGCGCGTCCAGCGGTACCGAGTCCGCGGCGGCAGCGTTCAGCTCAGTAACCGCCGCGCTGGAGTCGGTGGCGAAGACCTGCTCGGCGGCAGCCATCGCGGTGCCGTGACCGTACCTGCCGGTCTCCGGGTGGTAGGTGTCCAGTTGAAGCCGGCCGAGACGCCGTCCCCGTTGTAGCCGAGCAGCCCAGGCGCCGACCCGCGCGGCGGCGGGGCCGTAGGCGTCGGCATCGGGTAGTCGGATCCGTAGCCGCAGGTGTGGGTCCGGGTCGCGGTACGGCAGGTACCACCATTCGGCGGGGCCGTCCCAGGTCGCGAGCAGATCCGGTACGTCGTGCACGAGGTCGACGATCCGATCGGCGGACGTGTACAGCTTCGCGTACAGCCAGGGGGAGGCGCCCGGCAGGTGCCCGTCGTCGTGCTGCACGGTCCGGACACGGGCCAGAGATGGAGCCGTCGCCGCCTGTGCCGTGCGGGTCAACGGGATGACGATCTCGTGTGCGTGACCGTCGAGCCACCCGTACGCGTCGACGGATGGGGCTTCATCGAGCCGGGCATGGCCGTGACGGTCGAGGTGTGCGCGCAGCAGCTCCTGGTGCAGGTCCTCGGTCAGGTCCAGCGGCAGGAGGTTGTCCGCCTCCACCAGGTACACCCGGTCGGGCAAGCGAAACCGTTGCCGCCATTCGGCCAGCGCCTCCCGCCACTGCTGCCGAAGCACGTCCGCTGGTGGGAGGTCACCGGCAGCGATGTTCCACCGAGCCGGGGCGAGCACCGTGCGCCGATACCGGAGGCGGGGTAGGAACGGCAGCGCCGCCGCCGCGCCCCAGGAGAACGGCATGTAGACCGCCGCGCAGGCTCGGGGCAGTTCGCACAGAAAGCGCGCCAGGGGATGGCTGAAGAAGCGGAACTCCACGGCGTTGAGCACCGTGGGCTCGATCAGCAGCCGGTGACGTAGCGACACCAGGAACAGCCCCTCGGCGTCACCTCCGACGGCCACGTCCTCGACCCGGATAACTTGATCGCCGTCCGAGCACTCGCCCGCCGAGAGTACCATCGGCAGCATCGACGGGGCGCAGGCGAGATGATCAGACGATGCCTGTAGCGGCGGGAACGACAACTGAACCGGTACCGCACCCGCGCGCATGGTCGCGACAGTCGAGTAAGCGTCCCGGAAACAGTCCCGGTCGGCGGCGTCGAGCAGATGCAGGAAGCGACCGATCGTCGCCCCGGCGGCGCGAGCCGCGCCGCTGACGACCAGCCCATACCGGTCTTCACCCAGCGCGGTTGTGTCGGTGGCGTGGATCTGCAAGAACAGCTCGACGTGTGGCGGCGCCTGCACCGGCGGTTGGTCGGGGCCGGCGAGGTCAGTGAGGGTGCGCTCGTCGAGCGACAACTCGTCACCGCCGCCCATCGTCGCCTGCTGGGCCAGTCGTAACAGGTTCCGGTCCCGCTCGGTCAGCGGCGCGGCCGGAACGGTCCGGTCCGATCCTCGGTAGGTGGCGGGAAAGCCCAGCCCGATCTTCGGGTTGACCACGTCCATCAACGGCACCACGGCACCAGGGCCGTAGCGTTCGAGGAAAGCGGCGTGGTACTCCTGCCAGGCGGGGAGTCCACGCGGGTACGGGGTCAGCCGGGTCAGCGCCGCCGCGGCCTCGCGGGCGTGTTTGACGAGTGTGTCGGGCAGCGTGATGGTGGCGTCGAGCCTCAAATCCACGGCGGCCGGCTGGTTTACGCCGACACGCACCGCGTTCATCTGCTCCACGAGTGTGCGGTGGAGCCCACCGCTCGGGGCGGTCGAGCCGTGGCGGCTGCTTCGGATCTGATCTCCGATGGTCATCAACGCCTGGACGGTGTCAGTCAGCTCCGGAATCGCTTCCGCCTCGACGGTTGTGAGCTGCGCCAGGACATGCGCGAGGCCGTCAGCGGCGGTCATCGGTGGCCGCAACGCCGTCAGCAGCAATCCGGTCCGCACCAGCCGCGCGATTGCCGCCTCGGCGACCGATGCCGAACAGCTCGGAAAGTCAGTGCACAGCTTCGTGATCAGGTCAGCGACGACGATGGGCCTACGCGCGTAGGTCGTGACGGCTGCGACAGCAGCGGTGAGACGGACCGACACATCAACGGGAGCCGGCGCGTCACCAGGTCGGCCCTGGGCGGCGGGAGGCCGCGCGAACGGCACGATTACGCGATCCTCGCGTACCTCGGCCAGGTCGTTGAGCATGACCGGCAGCCGGCGCAGCAGCGCCGGGCATTCCTGAAGCAGAGCGATCACGCCAGCGAGCCACGCACCGTCGGCTCGTAGTACGGGCTGGTGTAGCTGCCCCCACCGCACAGCCGGCTTCCCGCACAGCGAGGCATGAGCAACCCCGGCGAAGAGCGCGAACGGGGTGCTTCGACCGGTCAGCCGCAGCAGGTACCGAACCGTCGATGCCACGGTCCGTCGGAGCTGACGTACGTCATGACACTGCCCCGCGCGGATCCGCTCGACCTGATCGGCCAGCGTCGGGCTCGCGGCGGTGATGGCGGCGGCGAGTTCTTGACGGCTCCACACCGCAGTAAGCCAGTCACTGACGTGCTCGGGGTGGATATCGCCGGTCAGGGCCGGCCAAGGGGGAAGGTCGAAGGTGACGGGATGGGTCGACGCGCGGATCAGCAGTGCGTCGAGTACCTGGAACACCAGTGCCTCCGCATGGTGGTGGTGGGTCCGGCGCCGTGGGCGCCGGACCCACGGGAAGGGGGTTACGACTTGCAGCTCGTGCAGGCCGACGCGCAGGTTCCGCCGCAGTTGTCGCTGGTGCTGCGCAGCAGCTCGGGAATGACCGGGCCGGACTCGATGATGCTGATGTCGAGGTCGAACAGGTCGTCGGCGCCGGTTTCGGGCGCGGTGGCCAGCGCGGTCACGATCGTGGTGGACATGACGTGGGGTTCCTCCCTGTGTTCGGTGACGGTGGGACGCCTGGGCCTGCTGTCGCGGGTCAGGGCCAGGAGATCGTGACGGTGGTGTGCCGCTTGGGGATGAGCCGTGCTGCTGGCTGTTCAGCGGCGGGCACCGACGCGGGGTAGATGCTGATGCGTGCGGCCGGTCCGTGGCGGTGCTCGCGATCCCACACCCGAATCTGCTCGACCAGCGCGTCGGCGAGGCTGACCGCGTCCGGACCGTGGCCGTAGACGCCGAACTCGTAGGTCTGCTCCTGCGGGTCGACTTCACGGAAAGCGACGTACGCGAATCCGCTGTCGCTCAGCAGCGTGGGAGTGGCGATCGGTGAGGCCGGATCGACCAGTTCGCGGGCCGCATCGGTGCGTGCCCGGCTGAGAAGGCAGAACCGGTCCAGGCTGGTCGCAAGCCAGAGGAACAGCCCGTCGAACGGTTCCATACCGCCGAACATGACTCCTGACCACTTCTCCACCCGGGGCTGGCGCAGTGCCGTGCGCAACGCCTCGGCGTCAACCCGCTGGTCATCGTCGAACCGGAGGCCGACGTCCTCGCCGTGCAACGTCACCAGTCGCTCGGCGTGCGCCCCGGCGCCCTGCACCGCGACGAAGCCGGCCATCTCGTGCTCGACACTGACGAGGTGGTCGCCATCGCGGACCAGCGCCAGCGAGCGGCTCAACCCCCGCATCCGCAACGGCACGACGATCCGGCCGTCGTCCGAGAGTTGGTCGAACCAGGCTGGCGGTACGTCCCAGACGCCGACCGTGACGATGATCCGGTCGTACGGTGCGTGCTGCGGTACGCCGCCCTCGGCGTCGGCGAGAACCACGTTGACCCGTCCGTAGCCGGCGGTGTCCAGGAACCGGCGGGCCCGATCGGTCACGTCGGCGTCGATGTCCACCGTGGCGACCTCGCCATCCGGCCCGACCAGTTCCGCCAGCAGAGCTGCGTTGTAGCCACCGGAACCGATCTCCAGGCATCGCATTCCCGGCCTGATCTGCGCTTGCTCCAGCATGACCGCCTGCAACCACGGCGCGGAGACCGAGCTGATCGTGACTCCGTGCTCGTCACGCTTCGTCCGGACGATGTCATTCGCGTACGCCTGCTCCAGCGTTGCCTCGGGGGCGAACAGATGCCGGGGCACAGCACGGAAGGCAGCCGCCACCTCCGGCGATGTGATCGACCCTGCAGTCAGGAGTTCCTCGACCAGCGCCTGACGTAGGGCGTCGGCCCGTGCCGAATCAGCGGCAGTGGCAGTTACCACGATGATCCTCTCGTATCCGCAATGCTGCGTTCACAGAAAGTTACGACCCTAGTCCGAACTCACGTACGACTGGAGCCGGTGCCATGCGCCCGCTCGACCGTCATCGTCGGCGGCGCGGCGGCACACTCGTCCGTCCGGCTTTCAGCAGTCGCCGGGGCCATAGATGTCCTCCCTGGTGCACTCGGCCGAAACAGGCTTGTCGACGCCGCGCCAACGACGCTCAGCCACCGATCGAGGTGGGAAGGCCGACCCTGCGCCGCAGCCTCCCGCACTTTCGGTGATTTCTCCGTCACCCGATCCGGCAACCACAGCCAACCGCGCCATCACGCGGTTGAACAGGTCCGGGGCGTAGTCTCGCTGTTGTCTCTCGCCGGACCTCCGTCCTTGATCTTCAGCGGACCTGCAGGCGCGCACTACAGTGCTTACGCATCGAGGAGGTCAGCGATGGCGTCGCAGCTACCGGCATCCGACCGGGACCGGCTCATCCACCCGCTCAGCGTCGTGCGCGCTGCGAGAGGCTGGACGTACCAGGACGTGGTCGACGTCATCGCGAAGCGCAGCCGGAACATGGCCGCCCGACGGGAAAAGGCGTGGCGGTGGGAGCACTGGGGTGTGGTCCCCGACATGGAAAGCCAGCTCGCTCTCGCCGCAGAACTCGGAGTTCCGCAAGATCGCGTACGGCAGGCGCCATGGCCCCAGTGGCTCCCCGACGGTGACCCGATTCCGACCTCGTTCGGATGGACTCAGCCGGGTGGACTACAGGCACTCGTCAACGCATTGGAGTACGCGCACGTGGACCGACGTGCCTTCATGAAGATCACAGGCGTGCCGCTGGCCGGCATCGCCGAAGCGTGGCTGACCATCGAACCCCAAGAGCTAGTCGCCGTCCTGCGCGGTGGCCAGGTCACCACCGACCTGGTCGAACGGATGGAGGAGGGCCTTCCGCGGCTGCGGTACCTGGAAGCAACCCGAGGCGGTGACCGAGCCCGCACCCTCATCCACGCCGAACTCGGCATGGTGGTGGACGTCCTCGACCGATCCGCCTACACGACCGCGGTGGGTCGACGACTGTACGCCCTGGCGGCCGAACTCGGCCGGATGGCCGGCTGGGCGTCGTTCGACGCTGGCCTGCACGCGGCGGCGCAGCGCTACTGGCTCGCCGCGCTACACGCCGCACACGCCGCCGACGACCGCCTGCTGGGAGCCAACATCCTCAAATCGATGAGCCTGCAGTGCTACGACTTCGACCGGCCCCGAGAGGCGTTGGAGCTGGCACGCAGCGCCCACGAAGGCGCGAAAGGGGTCACCCCACGCGCCGCCGCGATGCTGGCGCTACGGGAGGCAAGGGCTCACGCAGCGATCGGCGACGCCGCGGCCTGCGAACGTCTACTCAAACAGGCCGACGCCGAGTTCGATCGCGTCGCGTCGACCGATGCGGAACCCGCCTTCCTCGGGTACTTCGACGAATCCGAGTTCAACGCCCAGGTCGGGACCTGCTACCTGGATCTCGGACGGCCCCGAGAAGCCGACACGTACCTCAGTCGTACGCTGCGGCTGGCCCCAGCCACCAAGGTGCGGGATCGGGCCACGTACGTGATCCGGCGCGCGTCGGCGCAGGCACACCTCGGGGACGCCGACCACGCCGCGTCCCTTGTTGCGGAGGCGATACCGCTGATCCGTGAGGCGCCTTCGGAACGGAACATGCGCCGCGTCGTTCGAGCACGGCAACGGCTCCCGTTCGCCAAGACCGACCCGCGCGCTCGCGCGCTCGACGACCAGCTCGCCACCCTGGGGGCCTGATAATGGTTGATGACACCAAGGTAGCCGTGGTGACCGGCGCCAACCGTGGGCTTGGCGCCGCCATCGCTCGCGGGCTGGCCGAGCACGGCTTGCACGTGGTGCTGGCCGGCCGTAACGAGTATTCCGTCGACCGCGTGGTGTCCGAACTGACGAAGGACGGGTTAGCCGCGAGCGGCCACCAGCTCGACGTCAACGACCCGGCCAGCGTGGCCCGCGCCTTCGCCGACACCGCCAAGCGACACGGCCGGCTGGACGTGCTGGTGAACAACGCCGGTATCGCGATCGACCGGGGCCAGGTCGCGGCGAGCCCCGACTTCGAGCGGGTCCGCAGCGCCCTGGACACCAACCTGCTGGGCGCGTGGCGCTGCTGCGCCGCCGCCGTGCCGGAGATGAAGAAGAACGGCTACGGCCGCATCGTCAACATCAGCAGCCACCTCGGGTCGCTGGCCACCATGGGCGACACGAACGTGTCCTACCGCGTGTCCAAGGCGGCTCTGAACGCGCTAACCAGGGTCCTCGCGGCCGAACTGGCGGGCACCGGCATTCTGGTCAACGCATGCTCACCCGGACGCATGAACACCCGAATGGCGTACGGCGAGACCGACCGGACGCCGGAGGAAGGCGCCGACACACCGGTGTGGCTCGCAACCCTGCCACCAGAAGGCCCGACCGGCGGTCTGTTCGCCGATCGTATGCCGATCAGCTGGTGAAAGGGACTACCAGCCGCGCCACCGAGGTCGCCAGAGCCTTCCAGGCTGCGGGATTGCCGCTGGTCTCGATCCGATGGCGGTACCGGCCGTTCTACCACCAGCCGCTGTTTCAAGCACACGCCACGAGGTGTCCGAACGCCGAACGCCTTGCCACGAACACCGTCCAACTGCTTCGGCCGCGGGCTTGCTCGGTAGCCACAAAGTTTGAGCGGGGTGTCCGATATACCCCTCCGGTCGGTCACAGGGAGGATGCGGACGGTGCGTATGATCGACTAGCCTCTACTAGCTGTGGGGGCAATGGCTGATGATTTTCGGCTTCAGGCGGAGCAGCGAGCCCGGGTCTTGATCGACCGACAGCTTCGAGATGCAGGCTGGGTCGTGCAAGACCGCTCCGAGGTCAATCTCTTCGCGGGCGCCGGTGTGGCTGTTCGTGAGGTGGTAATGGCGAAGGGTCATGGCCGGGTCGACTATCTGCTGTATGTCGACCAGCGGGTTGTGGGGGTGATCGAGGCCAAGCCGGAAGGGACCCCGCTATCAGGGGTGGAGTGGCAGTCGGCCATGTACGCCGAAGGCCTACCGCCCGCAGTACGGCTCAAGGCGCTGACCCGCGACGGACGGCTGCCGTTCGTGTTCGAGGCCAGCGGCTCGGAAACCCATTTCACCAACGGCTACGACCCACAGCCCCGCGCACGGCGGATCTTCGCCTTCCCGCAGCCCGGCACCCTGGCCAGGATCGTCCGTAGCGCGGATGCCGATCCTAAGCGGCCGACGTGGCGGGCGAGGGTCCGTCACTTGCCACCGCTGGACATCGCTCCACTGCGCCCCGCGCAGATCACGGCGATCGAGGGCATCGAGCGCTCGTTGGCCGAGCAGCGGTTCGATCGGTCGCTGGTGCAGATGGCCACCGGTGCCGGCAAGACCTACACGGCCGTGACCGAGTGCTACCGGCTACTCAAGCACGCCGGGTTCACACGAGTGTTGTTCCTGGTGGACCGCAACAACCTGGCCGACCAGACCCTGGCCGAGTTCCAGAACTACCGCACCCCGGGCGACGGGCGGCGGTTCACCGAGCTGTACAACGTCGACAAGCTGACAAGCGCCGGCATGCTGGGCAGCTCCAGCGTGGTGATCTCCACCATCCAGCGGGTCTACAAGGTGCTGGCCGGCGACACCGCGCCCGAGGGCGACGACCCGGGCCTCGACGGGTACGTGCCGGACGCCCCGGTCACGGTGGTCTACAACGCGGGCATGCCGCCGGAGACGTTCGACCTGGTGATCGTGGACGAGGCGCACCGGTCCATCTACGGGGTGTGGCGCGGCGTGCTGGAGTACTTCGACGCACACATCGTCGGCCTGACTGCCACCCCCGGCAAGCAGACCTTCGGCTTCTTCCGGCAGAACCTGGTGTCGGAGTACACCTACCCGCAGTCGGTGGCCGACAACGTCAACGTCGACTTCGACCTGTACCGGATCAAGACCCAGATCAGCAGCCAGGGCTCGAAGATCGACGCCGGCACCGTCGTGCCGAAGGTCGACCGCCGCACCCGCGTCCAGCGCTTAGAAACCCTGGACGAGGACCTGGAGTACACGCACAAGCAACTCGACCGGGCCGTCACCGCCACCTCGCAGATCCGCCTGGTGCTGGAAACGTTCCGTGACAAGCTTTTCGCCGAGATCTTCCCCGGCCGGTCCACCGTCCCCAAGACGCTGATCTTCTGCAAGGACGACGCCCACGCCGAGGAGGTCGTCACCACGGTCCGTGAGGTGTTCGGCAAGGGCAACGACTTCGCCGCGAAGATCACCTACAGCGCTCGCGACCCCAAGGGACAACTCCAGGCGTTCCGCACCTCGGCCAGCCTGCGCATCGCGGTGACCGTCGACATGATCGCCACCGGCACCGACGTCAAACCGCTGGAATGCGTATTCTTCATGCGCGACGTCCGCTCCGCGGCGTATTTCGAACAGATGAAAGGCCGGGGCGCCCGCACCATCGCCCCGGCCGACTTCCAGGCCGTCACCCCGGACGCCGCGCAGAAGACCCGGTTCGTAATCGTCGACGCCGTCGGCGTCACCGAACACGACTTCGTCGACCCACCCTTGAACCGGGACAAGGGAGTCTCGCTCAAGCAGCTCCTCGACAAGGCCGCCACCCTCACCCTCACCGAGGCCGAAACCGCCACCCTCGCCTCCCGGCTCGCCGCCCAGGAACTGCAACTCACCCCCGATGAGCGCACCGAACTCGACACCGTCGCCGGCGGCTCCGTGCGCGACATCGTCCGCGGCCTGGTCGACGCCGTCGACCCCGACACCCAAGCCCGCGCCACCGCCGACGCCGCCGATCCCACAGCGGCCGTCCAAGCCCTGCTCGACACCGCGGTACGGCCCATCGCAGCCAACCTGCAGCTACGCCAGCGGATCCTGGAGCTACGCCGCACCCACGACCGGATCATCGACGAGGTCAGCGTTGACGTGCTCGAAGACGCCTACGGCGTGGTCGACACCTCCCGCGCCCGGTCGATCGTCGAGTCCTGGCGGGCGTACCTCGAGGAGCACCGCGACGAGATCACCGCGATCCAACTGCTGGCCGAGGCGCGCGAGCGGCGGATCTCCTTCGCCGACATCAAGGAACTCGCCGAGCGCATCCAGCGCCCACCCCGCAACTGGACCATCGACCTCATCTGGGCCGCCCACGAAGCCATCGAGGCTGACCTCGTCCGGCACAGCGACCGGCACACCCTCACCGACCTGGTGTCGCTGATCCGGTACACGATCGGGCAAGATAACGAACTCGTGCCCTACGCGGAGAGGATCCGCCAGCGGTACGCCGGCTGGCTGCGCCAGCAGGAGCAGGCCGGGGTGACGTTCACCGAGACGGAGAGGTGGTGGCTGGACCGCATGGTCGAAGTGATCGCCGCGTCGGCGGGCATCAGCCCTGACGACCTGGACAACGCCCCCTTCGCCGAACGCGGCGGCATCGACGGTGTCATCCGTGACCTCGGCCCCCGTGCGGCCACCCTCATTGAACAGCTCAACACGGAGCTGACCGCATGACGCGACTACCGGATGGGTGGCGCTGGGCAACGTTGGGTGAAATCGCCGACGTTGTCGGCGGCGTGACCAAGGACAGCAAGCTCCAAAGCCGCCCAGATCTGGTTGAGGTGCCCTATCTTCGGGTGGCCAACGTTCAGCGCGGTCGGATTGATCTTTCCAACGTCGCTACCATCCGCGTTCCGCCCCAGAAGGCCGCTCAACTCGAACTGCAACCAGGCGACGTCCTCCTTAACGAAGGTGGCGATCGAGACAAGCTCGGGCGCGGGTGGGTCTGGCAGGGACAAATCCCGCGCTGCATTCACCAGAACCACGTTTTTAGGGCGCGGATCAAAGGTGGACTGCTTCATCCGAAGCTCCTCGCCTGGTATGCCAACGAGGTAGCGCACAAATGGTTCGAGCTAAACGGCAAACAAAGCGTGAATCTGGCATCGATCAGCCTGTCCAAGATCCGGACCTTTCCGGTGCCGATACCAACCGTTGAAGAACAGCGGCGGATCGTCGATATCCTCGAAGACCACCTCTCGCGGCTCAACGCAGCCGACAACTACCTTGCCGCCGCATCGGCACGATGTAAAGCGATGGCGACTTCAGCATTGATGGTGGATGAGACAGTAGTTTCATCCCCAAATATTGCGTTGCGAAGTCTGCTCGCAGCACCATTATCGAATGGTCGTTCGGTGCCAACGAGTGACGGCGGCTTTCCCGTGCTACGCCTTACAGCTCTCAAGCGTGATCGAGTTGACCTGAGCGAGCGCAAGACAGGCGCGTGGACCATCAACGAGGCGCGGCCATTCCTGGTGCGCCAAGGCGACTTTATGGTGGCCCGCGGCAACGGTAGCCTACGGCTTGTTGGCCGCGGCGCTTTGGTGCGTGACCAGCCAGACCCGGTTGCGTACCCGGATACGCTGATCCGCCTACGCGTCGACCAAAGTCGCGTACGGCCTGACTTTCTCTCAGCCGTGTGGAATTCCCCACTCGTTCGGCGGCAGATCGAGTCAATGGCCCGGACGACTGCCGGGATCTACAAGGTAAATCAGAAGCACCTGGAGAGCATCGTCCTACCCGTACCCAGCCGCGATCGACAATCCCAGGTGTGTGCCCGATTGGATCAAATCAAGCTTGCGCAGGAGCAGTTGACCCAAGGTCTCACCGTATCGGCAATGCGGTCTACCTTCCTGCGCCGGGCGTTGCTTGACGCCGCGTTCTCCGGCCGGTTAACGGGGCGGGCGAGTGACATGAACATGGTTGAGGAGATGGCCGGTGTCTGACGCGCGACGCTTGGTCGACAAGCTGTGGTCGTACTGCAATGTGCTGCGCGACGACGGGATCGGCACGATCGAATACACCGAACAGCTCACGTACCTGCTGTTCCTCAAGATGGCGCACGAGCGCGAGACCCGGCCCCTGAGGCCGGAGCGAATTGTGCCGACGCACTGCTCGTGGCAGCGGCTGCTTGACGCCGAGGGCGACGACCTGGAGGTCACCTACCGACACATCCTCGAAGACCTGGCACGCCAGCCTGGAACGCTCGGCACGATCTACCGCAAGGCACAGAATCGCATCCAGGACCCGGCCAAGCTCAAGCGGCTGATTGTCGACCTGATCGACAAGGAGAACTGGTCGGCCGCCGGCACCGACATCAAGGGCGACGCCTACGAAGAACTCCTCTCCAAGGGCGCGGAGGACATCAAGTCCGGCGCCGGGCAGTACTTCACCCCGCGAGCGGTGATCCAGGCGATGGTCGACTGCATCCAGCCGACCGTCCGCGACAGCGTGATCGACCCGGCCGCCGGCACCGGCGGGTTCCTGCTCGCCGCGCACGAGTACGCCTCCCGCCACGCCGAGACCCTGACGCCGACCGAGCGGGCCCACCTGCGCGATACCTTCGTCCACGGCGTCGAGTTGGTCGATGGCACGGCCCGGCTCGCCGCGATGAACCTGCTGCTGCACGGCATCGGCACCCCGAATGGCGAAAGCCTTATCGAGGTCAAGGACACGCTGATCGCCGACCCGGGCCAGCGGTACTCAGTCGTGCTGTCCAACCCGCCGTTCGGCCGCAAGTCGTCCCTCACGATGGTCGGCGCGGACGGCCGGGAGGCCCGCGAGGAGCGGGAGATCGAGCGGCAGGACTTTGTCGTCACCACCGCCAATAAGCAGCTCAACTTCCTCCAGCACATCGCCACGATCCTCGACATCAACGGCCGGGCCGCCGTCGTCCTGCCCGACAACGTGCTGTTCGAAGGTGGGGCGGGGGAGACCCTGCGGCGGCGGCTGCTGCGCGACTTCGATCTGCACACCATGCTGCGTCTGCCCACCGGGATCTTCTACGCCCAGGGCGTCAAGGCCAACGTTCTGTTTTTCGACAAGAAGCCCGCCGCCGAGCGACCGTGGACCGACCGGCTCTGGATCTACGACCTGCGCACCAACCAGCACTTCACCCTCAAACAGAACCCGTTACGCCGCCGCCACCTCGACGACTTCGTCGCCTGCTACCTGGCGGGCAAGTCCCGCTCGGAGCGCGTGGAGACGGAACGGTTCAAGTCCTTCACATACGACGATCTGCTCGCCCGCGACAAGGTCAACCTCGACATCACGTGGCTGCGCGACGAGTCCTTGGAGGACATGGAGAACCTCCCGGCACCCGAGATCATCGCCCGAGAGATCGTCGAAGACCTCACCGCGGCCCTGGCCGAATTCGAGGCTGTCGCTGCCGCGTTGGAAGCCACCGCCACGGCCGACCGCAAGCCGTCCTCAGGGCCGTTAGTTTGAGATGCTCACCGCGTGAGGATGTTCTTGGCGCGTTGACTACGTACCAGTCGGATGACGTCGGAATTGGTCTGGCAGTGACAGTCTGAGCGCGGTCGACGATCGTCGACCATGTCGGGCCGGGGACCGTACAGTGTGTCGTACTCGATCTGGCGGATCGGGACAGGGGTGCCTTTGGGGTGGGTGCGGGCGATCAGCGCACCGACCATGAGGCTCGCGGCTTGCTGAGCGACGAATGCTGCCGACGGCTGATAGCTGTCGTCTGCGGCAGTGGTCAGGCCCATGACACGGCCGAGGCCGCACACGGGTTTTCCGAGGTGTTGTTCGAGCAACCGACGGACCTGGCGGGGTAGGCCGCGCAGGTCGTCCTCAGTGAGGGCTTGGTCGCCTCGGGCGATGCGCGCCAGTGGTAGCCCGGTAGCTTGGTGGAGGCGCTGCTCAGCAGTCAGGGTCGTCGTGCTGGCGGGGAAGTAGCAGCGCATACATGGACCGCTGGGTAGGGCTTCGTGCAGGCTGACCGTGGTGCCGGCGCGTCCACCGGTGCCGCCATCAAGGACAAGGTCCGCGTAGATGCGTTGGAGGTCGTGGCGTGCCGGGATGTTGTCGACGGCGCCGAGCACTATCTGCGGCACAGGCTCGTGGCCCGCGTCAATGTAGGCGATGAAGTCGTCAATCGTCCCGTGAACGCGGCGAATGTTCATATGTTGAAGTGCTGCTTCGACGATGTCGACCTTGGGGAGTCGGGCGGCGGCGTCTTGACCGGTTCCGAGGCTGTAGGTGATCACGTTCGGCGGTTCGAAAATCTGGCGGTCGACGACGGTCATCTCTCCGGTTGCTTCTAGCGCACGAAGGATGAGCGCGACGGCAGTGCCGATCGCACCTGCGCCGATGAGCGCGAGGCGCTCGACGTGAAGGTGCTGGGGAGCCTGCTCATGCGGTGAGAAGAGTGTGACTGGGCAAAAGTCGAGCGCATCGATGCGGCGGTGTGATCCTGGTCGGAGCGCGGTGACCGTCTTGAAGATTTCGCCGGTGAGCATGGCGGCGGTCAGGACGGAGCCGAGGCCGCTGCCGGCGTACCGCAACTTCGGAAACGGGTATCCGGACCGCCGGATATGCGTGCCGTGTCCGTCGGGGACGCCGCTGAGGTGCGCAGCAGCATGGTCGACACCGACCTGCACGTGAAGCGCGTCCGGCGGTGCAGCGCCAACCTTAATCGGGCGTTCCGGGTCGATACCGGCGGCGATGCTTGCGACCTGGTCTAGGAGGTCGTCACTCAGGCGCCCGGACCCGTGACCGGGGTCGAGACTGAGTTGGATAGGCAAGCGCCTCAGGTCTGCGACAAGGACGCGGAGACACGTGCTGCTGCCGGGCACAGTGAGGTCCACGGAGATGTGGACCTGGGACGCTTCGATCCGTCCGCGAAGGCTTTCCGGTTCACCGCCGGTAGCGGTCGCGGCGAGCAGGAGACTGCGGCTGTAGTCAGTTGGCACGTACACCATCTCCGTCGAAGACAACACTGTCGGTACAAGCCGCCGGGTCGCATCGCGGCGCTTCAGTCGGCGTCCAGTCCGACGTGAAAGTCCACCAGCGCCACCGACCGAGGTCCTCGGGTGGGTTGCCGAACATGGGAACAACCGCGCTATGGAAGCCCTTCACTCGCAGGCCACCCTCGCGGTCGGTTTGGGACAGGAACGCTTCTTTCGCGTGCGAGTGAACCATCGCGCGAACTTGCAGCTCGTTGTCCTCGGCCCAGGTGAAGATTGCATCGAAGGCGGGCCTGGTGATGCAGAACAACCCGTGCTTGCGGACGATTCCGGTCGTGCCGGCGACCGCGACGAGGCTCACCGTCGAGTCGCCGGGCTTTGTGAGCAGGAGGCCACCGGTCTCGACGCCGGCTCGGCCGTACCGGCGGATATCGGCGCAAAGGCGGGTGACGGCTGGCATTGGCACGATGAGGTTGGGCTGGCTCATGCTGCTCGTGCCCCCCCGACTCGGTTGATGTCCTCGACGAGGTTCTCGACGACGAAGAGGAACGGATTGCCGGTGTTGCGCCAGGCGTGCGGGCCGGTCGCCCATTCCACGTGGAGGGCCTGCCCCTCGGCAGTGAAGGGCTTGCAGATGTCGTTCGGGGCGCGGTATCCACTCGCTGCGGGCCAGCCCCTGGCATCGCTGGTCGGCTGGCCGATCGCGGGAGCGAACAGTAGCGATGGTGGTCGGTGGGGATAGACCGTCCAGAAGATCCGTGCGACGAACTGGGTACTGCCTGGGGCGGTGGGTTGGATGACAGCCCAGTAAAGACCTGCGGGGTCTTCGGCTCGGTGTACGAGCCGCCCGCCGTTGGAGTGCAGGAGTTCCTCCACCGGCGGGACGTCCCGTGCGAGAGTGATCGTGCTCTCGATATCCAACACCGGGGTCAGCTCGCGCCCTGGATCGTCTCGGTGCGCAGCTTGAGGTGCAGAGCATGCGCGTGGCCCGCGATCTCTCCGACCGTCTTGTCGACGGGGACCTCGTCGCCGTCGTGCTTGAGGTAGTACCGGGTGGTCCCGTCAGCGGTTACGCCGAAGGCCGTCAGGGAGTCTCCCAGCACGGTGCCGAGCGTGACCGAGCCGGCGTACTCGCGCTGGTACGGCCGTTCAGCGGTTGCGAACGTGACCGTGATCTTGATGTCGTCGGGCTTGTTGGGCATGGTTGCTCTCTTTCGCACAGTGGATCTTGGTGCCGGAGGGCGGGCAGACTGCACCCAGACCTCTCGGTGCGCTGCGATTGCTACATCGCAACGCGTGCCGGAGTTGCAAGTTGACCTTCTCACGGAGATGTCGATGTTGCAAGCGGTTTCACTCGTGCAATGATGGGATGATTGACCAGATGAGGGAGACGGGATGAGCGATGAGCCTGAGAAGGGCCGCTTCGACGCCGCAGCGTTCTACGCGGCGCTGGACCGGACCCGGGCGGAGCGAGGGCTGCGCTGGAAGCAGGTGGGGGACGAGGCCAAGGTGAGTCCGTCAACGCTGACCCGGCTGGCCCAAGGACGCCGACCGGATGTTGACAGCTTGGCCGCCCTGGTGGATTGGGCCGGGCTGAGCGCGGACGACTTCGTTCGTCGGACGCAGCCAAGGCAGGAAACACACGGCACACTCGCTGGCGTTTCGACCTATCTGCGCGCAGACAAGAACCTTGACGACCGCAAGGCCGAGGCGATCGAGAAGGTCATCGAGGTCATGTATCGCCAGATGACGGAGGGCTGAGCTGATGGCGGGCAAGCTACGTAGAGGCTTCCATCGCGAGGCGAACGAGACTGCCGAGTCCATCCGAGCTGAGCTTGGACTCGGAAACTTCGACCCACTGGACCCGTGGAAGCTAGCTGCGCACCTGGACATCGAGATCCGGAAACTTAGCGACATCGCGATTGAAGAGCCGGCGGTGTCGTGCCTGCTGGAGGAGGACGACAGGTCGCTCAGTGCCGCGACCGTGTTCAGGGGCTCGAAGCGGCGCATCGTCGTGAATGACGCGCACGGGCTGCCTCGACAATGCTCAAGTATCTGCCATGAACTCGCACACGGTCTGCTTCTACATACCCCCGCCATAGCGTTCAACGCCAGCGGCTGCCGTCACTGGGACCAGGAGATGGAGGACGAGGCGGACTGCCTAGGCGGGAAGCTACTGCTCACGGACCAAGCCGCACGAGGTCTCGTTACGCGGAACGTCCCAGCGGACGCCGCCCAACGCCGCTACGGCATCAGCCCAGAGATGCTCCGGTACCGCCTCAACATGAGCGGTGCCCAAAGGCTGCGGCAGAGCAAAAATCGCCAGCCTACGGGCCACCGTTGATTGTCGGCCGCTACCCTGACATCCGGCTATAGGGCGAAGCGTGCGAGCGTGAGCCGCGCTGGGAACGGCGGTGAAGCATGACTTGTCCGGCTTAGGCTGTTCGCAATCGAGCCTCTGGCGCAAGAACCGATGCTGTCTCGATCTGGGTCGATGTTCCGCCTGAGATGACGATACCGGCAGCACTGGTCTCGGTCTTGAGGAGTTCGGGCTGCGCCAGGCTTTTCAATGCCGCCACGACGTCTAGGACAGGAAACTCACGCCGATCGGCGAGATACCGCGCAACAGTGCGGGCAGCGGGTCGGGGAAGTTCCGCGTCCTTGGGCAGCTTGGCGTCGGCGTTGAGGAACGCCATCACTACCTCCCAGGCAAGGTAGAAGGTTTCGACGAACTTGCCGTCGTATGGAAGTGGACATACGACAAGGTTTCGCTTGTCGTCCCTCACTACTTTGTCGGACTTCCCCTGATTGGCGGGAACGATGCCAATCCTAAGTCCCCGATCGCCCTGAAGTGCTCCAGGATTAATCTTGACCGTGGTTCCGACCCAACGGTCCGCGTCAGGGCATCCGAGGAATAGATCTGCGCGCCACAACCCGCTGATGCTGTGTGGCAGAAGAGATCCTTGGCCCTTCCGGCGAAAGGCGGCGGAGGCTGCGGCAAGGTGACGCTTCAGCTTTACGGGGCGTCCACGAGAGCCTGAAAGCAGTGACGACTCGTCTGTCAGAAGAGCGGCGGCGGTGTCGATAAGTTGCTGAGATCCCGCCTTTTCTGCTCCGAAGAGGATTGAGCCAACCTCTTCACCCGGAACATTACACAGAGCAAGCGCGTCGTACACCCGTTCCGAGACGCTCGCTTCACCTCGACTAACGGCGTCATGCGCTGCGTATTCGAAGCAGATGCCGGTGTCACCATCACCTGGACGGCGAAGGCGAGAAAGCATCTTCAGCTTCAGGCCCTCCCGGCCCCCTGCCTCCTCTACCACATCGGCCTTCAACGAGTAAAGAATACCGATGAGAATGGGGCGCACCACTGCTGTGACAGCCGATACTTCGTCTGCCACCGGGTTGAGCTGCTGCTCAGTGCGGATCTCCATGTCAGCACACTAGCGACCAAAGTCGATCAAGAAACGACTGCCTGCCATGAGTGGATTGGGAGTTGGAGTTGGCTTTTTGCGACGCTTGACTACTGCCATGAGCCATGTTCTCCCGCCGCCGCGCGCCGCGATGATCCACGTAGAGCGGGCACGGTAGATGCTGTCGCCGAGCTGTTGGATAGAGGCGTTTGCCAGTGTCGGCAGCAGTACCGACGGCGCAACCACGCGCGCCGGGCGACGGCAATGAAATTTGGCGTAGCGAGTGCTGGATACAGGCGGCATTAAGTCCGGATGCAGTATCCGGGCTCTTCGAAATTAAGCGGGGTTGAGGTGTCCGCGGTGGCGTCGGGTGGTGGCGGTGCGGGTGCGTAGTCGTTGGTTGTCGGGGTTGCGGAAGCCGTAGGCGTCGCGGGCGATCGTCTTGATGACGCGGTTGGTGCCTTCGGAGCCGGCGTTGGTGATGCCGGTGGTCAGGAACGCGTGGATGTGCGGCCACCAGGTCTCGATGGTGGTGGCGAGGCGGTGGAGTTCGGGCAGGTCAGAGGCGGCGCAGCGGGCGTAGAAGCGGTGCAGCAGCCGGTGGACGTGTTCCCGGTTCGGCTGGGTGCGGGCGACGGCGAGCAGGTCGAGCAGGTCCTCTTTCGCGTTCCACGCGGTCAGGATCGGAACACCGAGTGCCGCCGGGAGGGCGTCGAGGGTGTCGACGAGGCGGTCGACGTGTTTGCCGCTCATGCGGGCGGCCGAGCGGGTCAGCCGGTTACGCATCCGCCATTCCGGGTCGCTGCCGCGACCGCGGCGTCCCCGCTGGGTCACGGTCATGCGGCGGCGGACCTCGGTGACCGCCCGGTTGGCCAGGTGGAGTCGGACCGGGGCGCGGTGCCAGCGTTTCGGCTGGTCCGTTTCCCCGGCCCGCTCCCCGAACCGGACGTGCGAGTTGGC
>NZ_JBICUP010000068.1:0-24286 GCF_043198215.1 Micromonospora sp. NPDC048830 | reverse complement strand
GGGCGACCGTGCCCGGCGTAGGGATCAAGCCTGACCGCCCGAAGCCGGGCACGGTCGCCCCCAGCCCCCCACAGCAACCTGCCCCCCACAGCAACCTGCCCCCAACAGCAACCAGCCCCCAACAGCAACCTGCCCCCAACCGGGCCAGCGTCGCGCGTGGGCGGAATGGGGCGTCAGACCTCGACGACCGTGGGGACGATCATCGGCCGGCGCCGGTACGCGTCGTTGACCCAGCGCCCGACCGTGCGCCGGACGATCTGCTGGAGCTGGTGGGGGTCGGTGATGCCGTCCGCGGCGGCCCGGTTCAGCGCCTCGGTGACCAGCGGGACGACCGGGGAGAACGCCTCCGGATCCTCCGAGAAGCCCTTGGCCGAGACGGTCGGGCCGCCGACCACCTTGCCGGTGACCGAGTCGACCACCACCGTGGCGGCGATGAAGCCGCCGTCGCCGAGGATCCGCCGCTCGGTGAGCAGGGACTCGCTGACGTCGCCGACGGCCAGGCCGTCGACGTAGACGTACCGGCTCTTCACGTGGCCGACCAGGCTGGCGCGGCCCTCGACGAGGTCGACCACGTCGCCGTCCTCGCAGAGCACCACCCGGTCCGCGGCGACCCCGGACTCGATGCCGAGCCGGGCGTGCGCGCGCAGGTGCCGCCACTCGCCGTGCACCGGCATCAGGTTGCTCGGGCGGACGACGTTGAGCAGGTACAGCAGCTCGCCGGCGGGGGCGTGACCGGAGACGTGCACCTTGGCCACGTCCTTGTGCACGACCACCGCGCCGGCCCGGGCCAGCCGGTTGATCACCCGGTAGACCGAGGTCTCGTTGCCGGGCACCAGCGAGGAGGCGAGCACGACGGTGTCGCCGGGGGCGATGGTGATGTGCCGGTGGTCGCCGCTGGCCATCCGGCCGAGCGCGCTCATCGGCTCGCCCTGGGAGCCGGTGGACATCAGCACGATCTGCTCGGGCGGCAGCGTCGTCGCCTCCTCGACGCCGACGACCAGGCCGGGCGGGATGTTGAGCAGGCCCAGGTCCCGGGCGATGCCCATGTTGCGGACCATCGAGCGGCCGATCAGCGCCACCTTGCGGCCGTGCTCGAGGGCCGAGTCGAAGACCTGCTGCACCCGGTGCACGTGCGAGGCGAAGGACGCGACGATGATCCGGCCGCGCGCCTTGGCGAAGATCGAGTCCAGCACCGGCCCGATCTCCCGCTCCGGGGTGACGAAGCCGGGGATCTCCGCGTTGGTGGAGTCCGACAGCAGCAGGTCGACGCCCTCGGCGCCGAGCCGGGCGAAGCCGGCCAGGTCGGTGAGCCGGCCGTCCAGCGGGAGCTGGTCCATCTTGAAGTCGCCGGTGTGCAGCACCAGGCCGGCCGGGGTGCGGATGGCCACCGCGAGGGCGTCCGGGATCGAGTGGTTGACGGCGAAGAACTCGCACTCGAACGGGCCGAGCCGCTCCCGGCCGCCCTCCCGCACGGTCAGCGTGTACGGCTGGATCCGCCGCTCGGCGAGCTTCGCCTCGACCAGGGCGAGGGTGAACTGCGACCCGACCAGCGGGATGTCCTGCTTGTGGGCGAGCAGATACGGCACCGCCCCGATGTGGTCCTCGTGCCCGTGGGTGAGGACGATCGCCTGGATGTCGTCGAGCCGGTCCAGGATCGGCCCGAAGTCCGGCAGGATCAGGTCGACGCCCGGCTGCTCGACGTCGGGGAAGAGCACGCCGCAGTCGACGACCAGCAGCTTGCCGTCGTACTCGAAGACGGTCATGTTCCGACCGATGGCGCCGAGGCCGCCGAGCGGGGTGATGCGCAGGCCGCCCTCGGGCAGCGGCGGGGGCAGTTCGCCCTCGATGTGCGCGTCGGTCACGCGTCCACCTCATTCTGTGACGCCGTCACCCGGCGTCCGTCGTGTCGTTCGGTCATTCGGGGAGCTCCAGACCCGCCGCCGCGCAGTCCGCGCGCAGCTGGGCGATCTCGTCGTCGGTGGCGTCCACCAGCGGGGGGCGTACCGGGCCGGCCGGCAGGCCCCTGGCCGCCAGGCCCGCCTTCACCAGGATGGTGCCCTGGGTACGGAAGATGCCGGTGAACAGGGGCAGCAGCCGCCGGTGCAGCGCCAGCGCGGTGCCGGGGTCGCCCGCGTCGTACGCCTCGATCATCCGCTTGGCCAGCGCGCCGGTGAAGTGGGTCGAGGTGCCGACCAGGCCGACCGAGCCGACCGCCAGCGCGGGCAGCGTGAGGCTGTCCTCGCCGCTGTAGAAGGCCAGGTCGGTGCGGCCGGTCACCCACGAGGTGGCCGTGAGGTCGCCCTTGGCGTCCTTGACCGCGACGATCCGGCCGTGCTCGGCGAGGCGTACCAGCGTCTCCGAGGCGATCGGCACCCCGGCGCGGTGCGGGATGTCGTACAGCATGATCGGCAGGCCGGTGGCGTCCGCGACGGCGGTGAAGTGCCGGACCAGCCCGCTCTGCGGCGGCTTGTTGTAGTACGGCGTCACCACGAGCAGACCGTGCGCGCCGGCCTTCTCCGCCGACGCGGCCAGCTCGATGGTGTGCCGGGTGTCGTTGGTGCCGACGCCGGCGACCACCCGCGCCCGGTCGCCGACCGCCTCCACCACGGCCCGGATCAGGCGTTCCTTCTCCGCGTCGGTGGTGGTGGGCGACTCGCCGGTGGTGCCGTTGAGCACGAGCGCGTCGTTGCCCTGCTCGTCGACCAGGTGGTTCGCGAGCCGTACGGCCCCGTCCAGGTCGAGCGATCCGTCGGCGGTGAACGGGGTCACCATGGCGGTGAGCAGTCGGCCGAACGGGCGCGAGGGCGCCCGGTCCGCGGCGACAGGAAGGTCGTGCGTCATGCTCACAACTTATCGGACGACCGCGGGCGGCCCGCCGGGGAAGGGCGCAGGACTCACTCGGCGTGCTGGCTGGCCGCCACCTCCGTGCCGTCGGGCAGGGTGGTGATGACGAAGTCGGCGAAGACGTTCGGGGCGACCCGCTGAAGCTGGCGCAGGCACTCCACGGCCAGCTCGCGGATCTCCACGTCGGCCTGCTCGGTGGCGCGCATCTTGACGAAGTGCCGCCACGCCCGGTAGTTGCCGGTGACCACGATCCGGGTCTCGGTGGCGTTCGGCAGCACCGCCCGGGCCGCCTGCCGGGCCTGCTTGCGGCGCAGCGTCGGGTTGGGCTCGTCGGCGAAGCGCTGCTCCAGCCCCGCCAGCAGCTCCGTGTACGCCCGCACGCTGGCCTCGGCGGCCTCGACGAACCGCTTGTGCAGCTCCGGGTCCTCCGCGATCACCCGGGGCTCGACCATGGCCGCGTCCCGCTCGGGGACGTAGCGCTGGGAGAGCTGCGAGTACGAGAAGTGCCGGTGCCGGACCAGCTCGTGGGTGAAGGAGCGGGAGACCCCGGTGAAGTAGAAGGTCACCGTGCCGTGCTCCAGCACCGACAGGTGTCCGACCTCCAGGATGTGCGCCAGGTAACCGGCGTTGGTGGCCGTGGCCGGGTTGGGTTTCTTCCACGACTGGTAGCAGGCCCGGCCGGCGAACTCCGCGAGGGCCTGGCCGCCCTCGGCGTCGGTCGACCACGGCACGTCGTCCGGGGCCTGGAACTGGGTCCACGCGATCAGCTTGACCTGGGGCTGCACCATATCCGGCATTCCTCGGACTGTAGCGGCCCCCCGAGGCCGTGCCGACGTGGGGCTCGCCGCCCGAAACCCGCACCACCTGCGAATCCCGGACACTTCGCGCCCGCTCGGCCCGACGCGTGGCCAAGATCTCGCTGGCTCCCGCGCCCGCATACCCGGCCGTGCCGGTGCGGGTGCGGTGTCCGCCGCGTGTGGAGCTGCCCGCACGGACGGGGCAGCCACTGCGGCGGCCGGGAGCAGCCCGTGCCGGACGGCTGGGCGCACATACGGGGCAGCTCCACAGGGTCCACCGCCACCACCGGCCGCCGGCCCGGCCCGCCGCCGTCCAGGCGCCGAGGGACGGGTGGCCGCACCCTGACACGGGCAGCGACCGGGACGCGGGGGTCAGACGTAGAGCGAGGTGAACGGGGCCCAGGGGAGGTTGCGGGCCACGGAGAAGACCAGCCAGGCGGCCAGGAACGCCCCGATCACCTTGGAGCTGACCTGCGGCTGCGGCAGCCGCCAGCCGAACGCCTGCCGGCCGGCCCAGGCCACGAACAGGTACGCCAGGAAGGGCAGCGCGAAGACGAAGAGGAAGTGGTGCCGGGCCGCGGCCGGCACGTCGCCGTGCAGCACGTACCAGAGGGCCCGGGTGCCGCCGCAGCCCGGGCAGTCCAGCCCGGTGGTGAGCTTGAGCAGGCAGGTCGGCGCCGCGTCCGGCTCGGCCCGGGTCGGGTCGCTGAGCAGCGCGTACGCCATGCCGAGGCCCACGCAGCCGAGGGCGGCCAGGGGCACCGCCCAGCGCGGCGAGCGATCGTGGACCCGCATGACGAAGCGGGTGAACCGGTCCGGCTCCGGCACCTGGTACGCCGGGTACGCCCCGGGCGGCGGCCAGGCGGCCCCGGTCGCGGCGTGGGCGTGGAGGTCGGCCGCAGGGGCGGCGTCGGGTCGGGCGTTCGGGCCGTCAACGCTCGTCACGTCGCTCACGGTACACCCGCCACGCCCCGCAGCGCGCCCGCCAACGGGGCCGCGAGGTCACCGGCGGTGGGCGGGGCGACCGCGTCCAGCCCGAGCCAGCCGGCCAGCCGGTAGAGCTCGGCCGCCAGCGCGAGCGCCGTCTCCCCCGGATCGACGCCGGGCTCGACCCAGGCGGCCGGGACGAGCAGCACGCCCGCCTTCCGGTCGGCCTTGAGGTCGACCCGGGCGGTGAACCGCTCCCCCTGCAGGAACGGCAGCACGTAGTAGCCGTACACCCGCTGGGGGGCCGGGACGTAGATCTCGATCCGGTAGGTCAGGCCGAACAGCCGCTCGGCACGGCCCCGCTCCCAGATCAGCGGGTCGAACGGGCTGACCAGCGCGCCGGCCCGCACCCGGCGGGGCAGCCGGGCGGCGGCGTGCAGGTACGCCGGCTGCCGCCAGCCCGGCACGGCAACCGGGGTCAGCTCGCCGGCCTCGACCAGCTCGGCCACGGCGTGCCGGGCACCGGCGGCGGGCAGGCGGAAGTAGTCGCGCAGCTCCGGCTCGGCGGCCACCCCGAGCGACCGGGCGGCCACCCCCACCAGCGTCCGGTACGCCTCCGCGTCGGTCGGCGTGGGCGCGTCCAGCACCGCCGGCGGCAGCACCCGCTCGGGCAGGTCGTAGCGGCGGGCGAACGAGGTGGTGCGCTCGGCGGCGGTCACCTCGCCGGCCCAGAACAGGAACTCCAGGGCCTGCTTGACCGCCGACCAGTTCCATCCCCAGTTGCCGGTCTGCCGGGGCGCGTCGTGCTCGATCTCGGCGGCGGTCAGCGGCCCGCGGGCGGCCACCTCGTCGCGGACCCAGGCGACCAGGGCGGGCTGCTCCCGGGCGATCCGGCGCATCCCGCCCCAGGCGTCGTCGCGCGCCCGGGCCATCCGCCAGCGCAGCGCCGCGTGCAACCCCACCGGGACCAGCGACGCCTCGTGCCCCCAGTATTCGAACAGCTCGCGGGGGCGGCGGTAGGCCGCCGTGTCGAGCAGCGCCGTCGGGTACGGCCCGAGCCGGCTGTACAGCGGCAGGTAGTGCGCCCGTTGCAGCACGTTGACCGAGTCCATCTGGATCAGCCCGATCCGGTCGAGCACCCGGCGCAGGTGGCGGCGGGTGGGCGCGCCGGTGGGCGGCGGGTCGGCGAAGCCCTGGGCGGCCAGCGCCACCCGCCGGGCCTGGGCGAGCGAGAGCGATTCCGGTGCGGACATCGTCGGGCACCCTAGTCCACCGGTACGACACGGCGGCGGGGCGCTGGACGCGGGGCGGGCCGGGACATAGAACGGACGGATGCTGGTGATCCGACCCGAGGAGCCGGACGACGCCGAGGCGGTCGCCCGGGTGCACGTGCACGGCTGGCAGGCCGGCTACGCCGGGATCATGCCGGAGGAGGTGCTGAACCGGCTCAACGTGGCCGCCTGGGCGCAGCGCCGGCGGGACATGGGCACCGCCGACCCGGGGCAGCCGTTCCGCACGCTGCTCGCCGAGCGGGGCGGCACGGTGATCGGCTTCGCCACGTTCGGGCCGTACCGGAACAACCAGGACCGGGCCGACGTGGACGACGCCCTCGGCGAGGTGGTGGCGATGTACGTCGAGCGGGCCTACTGGGGGGACGGGACGGCCGGGCGGCTGCTGGCCGCGGCCCGGGCGGCGCTGGCGGGGCGGGGCTGGACGGCGTACCGGCTGTGGGTGCTGCGGGACAACCGCCGGGCCCGCCGCTTCTACGAGCGGGCCGGGCTGTCAGCCGACGGCGAGCGGTCCACCTACCAGGTGCCGATGGCCGGCGGCCGTCCCCCGGTCGGCCTGGTCGAGCTGCGCTACGCCGGGCGCCTCGACGGCTGACCCGGCGGGAGCCGCGCCGCCGCCCGCCACGGCCCCGGACGGGGTCGCCCAGGGGCGCACCGGCAGGAGGAGCAGCAGCGCCAGGCTGATCCAGACGTAGGTGTTGCTGCCGAGGAAGCCGTCGACGCCCGTGAAGTCCTTCTCCCAGGACCAGACGATCCGGCTGCACAGGAGCGCGTACCCGATGGCGGCGGCGGCCAGCAGGACGCGGCGCCGGCGGTTGCGGGCGGGGGCCGCCATGCCGTTGTCGACCAGCAGGAGCAGCGCAGGCAGCAGCCAGACCAGGTGGTGCACCCAGGTGACGGGGCTGACCAGACACATCACGGCGCCGGTCAGGGCCAGACCGGTGGCCTCGTCGCCGGCGGCCGCCGCGGACCGGGACCGCCCGACCCAGACGGCGAGGGTGGCCAGCACGAGCGCCGCCCAGGCGATCGTGCTCGGGTGTTCGGGGTCCAGCCGGGCCACCACCCCGCGCAGCGACTGGTTGGACACGAACGCCAGCTCGCCGACCCGGCCCGTGTTCCACAGCGCGGTGGTCCAGAACTCGCGGGACGCGTCGGGGAAGAGGGCCGCGGCGAGCAGGGTGACGACGGTCGCGGTGCCCGTGGCCGTCAGGGCCGCCCGCCAGCGGCCGGTGACCAGCAGGTAGACGACGAAGATGCCGGGCGTCAGCTTGATCGCCGTGGCCAGACCCACGCCGACGCCCGCCCACCGGCTGCCGCCCGGGACCAGCCGCAGCAGGTCCGCCCCGACCAGGAACAGCAGGAGCATGTTGACCTGGCCGAAGTTGACCGTCTCGCGCATCGGCTCGAACGCGGCGGCCAGGCAGAGCGCCACGGCGAGGGCGAACCAGCGGGTCCACCCGGCGCGGCGGGCGATCGGGTCGAGCAGCCACCAGATCAGCACCGCGCTGACCGCCACGGAGGCGGTCACGCTCACGACGATCGCGGCCGTCCACGGCAGGTACGCCATCGGCAGCATGACCAGGGCGGCGAACGGCGGGTACGTGAAGCCGTACTGGGTGCCCGGCTTGAGGAAGTCGTAGATTTCCCCGCCGTCGTGGACCCAGAAGCGCAGCGCCCCGTAGTAGACCCTGAGGTCGAAGAAGCCGTGCCGCACCGCCGCGACGGACAGGAACGCGGCCACCGCGACGGCGAGCACGACCACGCCCACGACCTGCGCGATCGCGCGTCCGGGACCCTGCGCCACCGTCGCCTCCCCCACCCTGCGTAGGCTTCCGTCCCATGGCTCTCGGGTACGTCCGCCCGGCGCGTCCGGAAGACGCCGGCGAGATCGCACGCATCCAGCTCGCCACCTGGCGGGTCGCGTACCGCCGGATCCTGCCCCGGCACGTGCTCGACAACCTGGACGAGGCGTACCTCGCCCGGCGGTGGAGCGCGGCGGTGCAGGAGCCGCCCTCGGACGCGCACCGGGTGCTGGTCGCCGTCGAGCAGGCCGAGCAATCGTATCTGGTGGGGTTCGCCGCCTCCGGTCCGGCCGACGCGGAGTCCCGCGCGCCCAACGAGCCTGCCGACGCGCTCGGGCCGGACGTGGTGGCGGTGACGGACCTGCTGGTCGAGCCGCGCTGGGGCCGGCGCGGGCACGGCAGCCGGTTGCTCGCGGCCAGCGTCGACCTGTGGCGCGCCGACGGGTTCGCCCGCGCGGTGGCCTGGGCGTTCGACGGGGATCCGGCGACCCGGAAGTTCCTCACCGGTGCGGGCTGGGAGCCCGACGGCGCGGCCCGGGCCCTCGACGTCGACGACATGCTGGTCAACCAGTTGCGGCTGCACGTCGCCGTACCGGCCGCGGCGGCCCCCGGCGAGTAGCCGGGGACCGCCGGGGGCCGCCGGTCAGCCCTTGTCCGCGCCGTCGTTGGCGTCCCGGACGAAGTACCGCTGGAAGATCACGAAGAGCACCGCCACGGGGATGGTGGCCAGCAGCGCCGCGCCGAGCTTGAGCGGGTACTGGTTGCCCTTGCCGAGCGAGCCGCTGACCAGGTCGGCCAGGCCACGCGGCAGCGTGAACAGGTCCGGGTTCTGCACCGATACCAGGCTGTGCGGGAACTCGTTCCAGGAGCCCTGGAACGACAGGATGGTCAGCGTGATCAGGGCCGGCTTCGCCATGGGCAGCACCACCGACCAGAACGTGCGGAAGACGCTGGCGCCGTCGATCCGCGCCGCCTCCTCCACGCTCACCGGGATCGACTCGAAGAACTGCTTCATGATGAACACGCCCGCCGCGTCGGCGAGCAGCGGCACCACCAGGCCGGCGTAGCTGTCGTACATGCCGAGCTGGTTGAGCACCAGGAACTTCGGGATCAGCAGCACCACGCCGGGCACCGCCAGCACCGCGATGATCGCGGCGAACAGCCCGCCCCGGCCCCGGAAGCGCAGCCGGGCGAGGGCGTACCCGGCGAGCGAGTCGAAGAACACCCGCCCGAGGGTGACCAGGACGGTGACCAGCAGCGAGTTACCGAGCCAGAGCGGGAAGTTGGTGCCCTCGAAGATCCGCTCGAAGCCGGCCATGGACACCGGGTCGGGGATCGGCGAGAGCGGGTTCGCCGCCGCGTCGGGCTCGGTCTTGAACGAGTTGCCGATCTGGATGACGAACGGGTAGAGGAACACCAGCCCGAAGAAGACCAGGACGGCGTACCCGACGAAGCGGCTGGCCAGGGCGCGGGCCCCCTGGTCCCGGCGTGGGCGGGCCGGCGTCGGGGCCGCCGCCGGCCGGTCGGTCAGCACGGCCATCTCAACCCCCCTGCCGTACGCGACGTCGCCACCACGGGCCGCGCCGCGCGCCGGCCGGCTCCCGCTCGGCCATCAGCCAGCGCTGGAGCACGGTGAACACGATGATGATCAGGAACAGCACGAACGAGATCGCCGCGCCGGAGCCGTAGTCGAAGTCGCGGAACGCGGTCCGGTACGACAGGTACGCCGGGGTGAGCGTCGTCTTGGCCGGGTCGCCCTGGCTCATCACGTACACCTGGTCGAAGACCTGCCAGCAGCCGATCAGGCCCAGGGTGAGCACCAGGAACATGGTCGGCTTGATCATCGGCAGGGTGACGTGCCGGAACCGCTGCCAGCGGCTGGCCCCGTCGAGCGTGCTCGCCTCGTCGAGCACCACGGGGACGTTCTGCAACGCGGCGAGGAACATCAGCATGAACGTCCCCGACGTGGTCCAGACGACCAGCGCGATGATCGACATCATCGCGACGCTCGGCCCGGAGAGCCAGTCCCACCAGGTCAGCCCGAGCGGCCCGCCGCCGGTGAGCGCGCCGGGCGGGTTGTCGGTGTCCAGCCCGAACACGCCGAGCAGCAGGTGCAGCACGCCCCGGGAGTCGGCGAACCACTGCGGCCCGTCGATGCCGAACATCGCGAGCAGGTTGTTGACCGCCCCGGAGCTGGAGAACATGAACAGGAAGACCACGCTGATCGCCACGGAGCTGGTCACCGACGGGAAGTAGAAGGCGGTCCGGAAGAACCCCTTCCCCTTGAGCATGCGGTTGTTGACGATCAGGGCGAGCCCGAGGGCGAGCACCGTCTGGGTCGGCACGACGATCGCCACGTAGTAGACGTTGTTGCGCAGGCTGGTCATGAAGTCCCGGCGGTCCAGCCCGTCCTCCGTGAACAGTCTCGTGTAGTTGTCGCCGCCGACGAACGGCACCCTGCCGGTGAACGGGCTGCCCTGGCCGTTCCAGTCGGTGAGGCTCACCCAGAGCGCCATCAGGATCGGCAGCAGCAGGAACAGCCCGAGGATCACGATCACCGGCGCGACGAACAGCCAGCCGGCGACGGTCTCGTTGGCGCGGGTGCCGCCTCCCCGCCGCCGCCCGTTCCCGGGCGGCCGCCCGGCGGTGGCCGGGGCCGCGAGCGCGTCGGTCGCCATCTCCCCTCCTTTCAGCCTCAGCCGCCGAGGGCCGCCTTCGCGTTGGAGTCGAAGCGCGACAGGATCGTCTTCGGGTCGCCGTTGCCCAGGCCCTGCAGGCCGGTGTCCAGGTCGCTGAGGACGCTGTCCATCTTCGGGGCGTTCACCGGGCCCTGGGCGTACTGGGCGCCGTCGATGAACGGCTTGTCCGCCGGGAACTGGCTGGTGTACTGGTCGCGGACGGACTGCCGCGACGGCATGACGCCGAACGCCTTGGCGAAGGCGATCTGCTGGTCGCCGGCGGTCATCGCCTCGACGAACTTGATCGCCTGCTCCTTGTACTTGCTCTTGGCGGCAACGCCCCAGCACTGGGTGAAGGACAGCGTGCCCTTGCCCTTCGGGCCGGCCGGCAGCTCGACGACCTTGTACTTGACGTTCGGGAAGTCGTTCTGCAGGGCGCCCTTGATCCAGTTGCCCTCGATGGTCATCACGGCCTTGCCCTTGCCGAACGCCTCGCCGGACCAGCCGGAGTCGAGCTGCTTCGGGTACTTGGCGAGCCCGGCGGTGAGCATCTTCTTGACGTACTCGAGGGCGGCCAGGTTCTCCGGGGTGTCCGCGGTGGCCTGCTTGCCGTCCTTGCTCGTCAGCCAGCCGCCGTTCTGCACCATGAACGCGCCGATGCGGTCCCGGGTGTCGCCGAGGGCGAGCGGGACGAGACCCTTGGCCTTGATCTTCTGACCGGCGGCGGTGAGCTGCTCCCAGGTGGTGGGCACGTCGGCGTCGGTCAGCCCGGCCTTCGCCCACAGGTCGGTGTTGATCTGGAGGGCGAGGGTGGAGAAGTCCTTCGGCGCGCAGTAGAGCTTGCCGTCGTACGTGAACGTGGTGCGCAGGCTCTCGTAGAAGTCGTCCTTGTTGCTGATCTTGTCGCCGTACGGCTCCAGGGCGCCGACGCTCGCGTAGTCGGCGAACCGGGCGGCGTCGACGTAGAACACGTCCGGCGGGGTGCCGCCGGCGAGGGCCTGGCCGAGCTGCTGGGTGAGGTCCTGCGCGGGGGTGACGGTCGCGGTGTTGCCGGAGATGGACGCCCACTTCGCGGCGGCGTCCTGCACCGCCTTGGTCTCGGCCTCGCCGGACGAGCCGATCAGGATCTGCAGGCTGGCCGGCCCGCTGGTCTGCTGGGCGGTGTCGCCGGACTTGTCGTCGAAGCCGCTGCCGCAGGCCGTGGAGCCGAACAGCGCCGCGGCGGCGATGCCGGCCACGGTCGCGCGGCGGAGGAATCGAGCTGTCATCTCATTCTCCCGGGGATGGCGGTAGGGGAAGGTGTTACGCGGTGTGGCGCCGCACGAGCGAGGGCTCGAGCAACGCCGGGGAATCGAAGTCGTGGCCGTCGAGCACGCCGGTGAGCTGCTCGACGCAGCGGGCGGCGACCGCGGCGAGGGGTTGGCTGACGCTGGTCAGCCCGACCGCGGCGGCGACCGGGGTGTCGTCGAAGCCGACGACGGCGACCTCGGCGCCCGCGCACCGGACGGCCCGGAGGGCGCCGAGGGCGAGCGAGTCGCTGGCGCAGACGACGGCGGTCGGCGGCTCGGGCTCGGCGAGCAGGTCGTTCATCATCCGCTCGCCCTCGCCGACGCCGTCCGCGATCTCCCGGTCCAGCGGGCCCGGGTCGATTCCCGCGGCCCGTAGGGTGCGGTACCAGCCCGACCGGCGGTCGTCGCCGACGCCGGAACCCTTCGGCCAGCCGATGAAGCTGATCCGGCGGTGGCCCGTCTCCAGCAGCATCCTGGTCGCCTGCGCCGTCCCCGCCGCGCCGTCGACGTCGACCCAGGGGTGGGACTCCAGGTCGTCCCAGGGGCGCCCGAAGGTCACGAACGGCACCTTGCGGGCGGCGAGCCAGGCGGTGCGGGGGTCACCGTGGTCGGTGCCGGTGAGCACGAAGCCGTCCAGGTCGTACGCGGCGAGCAGGTCGGAGTAGACGTCGATCTCCTGGCCGTCGTCGTCGGCGGTGTAGAGCAGCACCCGGTAGCCGGTGGCGCCGGCGGTCTCGGTCAGCCCGTGCAGGAACCGGTCGAGCACCGAGCCGTTGATCCCGTCCCGGGTCGGCTCGATGCGTACCGCGATCAGCCGGGACCGGCCGGTGCGCATCTGCCGGGCGGCCTGGTTGGCGCGGTAGCCCAGCGCGACGATGGCCTCCTGCACCCGGCGGCGGGTCTCCTCCCTGACGATGTGGGGGGCGTTGAGCACGTTCGATACGGTCTGCCGGCTCACCTGGGCGCGCCGGGCCACCGTCGCGATGGTCACCTTTTGTGCCACAAATTCCCCCTCGCCGTCTTGAACGATCGAACCGAATTACGGCAGGATTAGAACGTTCAAGTTGCTGGAATGTTTCGCACTTTGCACCGCCCCGGACGATCTGTCAAGACGGCCCCCGACGCCCCTCCGGCACGGCACGGCCACGCCACACCACCCGCGCCGCCGGTGCGGCAGCCGGCACCGGTCGCGGCAGACGTCCCCCGAGAAACCCCTGGAGCCGCCCCGTGACCGAACGCCGCCTGCAACCCCTGCTGCACGACCTCGTCGGGGTGGTCCACGCCCCGACCAGCGCGCTGGGCGACGCGGCCGGACAGATCCGCCCGGCCGGCGTGCAGGGCGTGTTCCACGCCGACGCCCGGGTGCTGTCCCGGGCCGAGCTGCGCGTCGACGACCGAGAGCCGGAGGCGCTGACCCGTGGTCCGGTCGGCCCGCACGCCGCCCGCTTCGTCGGCCTGACCCGGTGGCTCGGCGACCCCGGCGCCGACCCGACCGTCCGGGTCGACCGGGTCCGCCGCCTCGAACCGGGCGGGCTCACCGAGGAGCTGCACGTCGTCTCCACCGCCGCCGCGCCGGTGCGGGCCACCGTCAGCGTCGACCTCGGCTGCGACCTGGCCCCGATCGAGATGGTCAAGTCGGGCGACACGACCGAGCCGCTGCCGGCCAAGACGACCGGCGCCGGCCAGGTGACCTGGGCCGCCGACGGCATCACCGTCATCGTGACCGGCGAGGAGGCCGCGGCCGACGCCGACGGCGACCGGGCCCACTCCCCCCGGCTGAGCTGGCCCGTCGAGCTGCCCCCGCGCGGCAGCGTCACCCTGCGCTGGCGGCTGGCCGTCGACGACCCCCGGGCCGTGGTGGTCGCCCCGGCCGCCGCGCCCACCTGGGCCCGGCCGGAGGTGACCGCCGACGACCGGCGGCTGGTCCGGTTCCTCGACCGCTCCCTGGACGACCTGCACACGTTGCGCCTGGCCGAGGCCGGCCACCCCGGGGACGTGTTCCTCGGCGCGGGCGTGCCCTGGTTCCTCACCCTCTTCGGCCGGGACAGCCTCTGGGCCGCCCGGATGCTGCTGCCGCTGGGCACCGAGCTGGCCGCCGGCACGCTGCGGGTGCTGGCCCGCCGGCAGGGCAGGCGAGTCGACCCGGCGACCGGCGAGGCGCCCGGCAAGATCCTGCACGAGCTGCGCCGGGGCGAGTTCGCCCTGCCCCAGCACGGCCTGCGGCTGCCGCCCGCGTACTACGGCACCGTCGACGCGACGCCGCTCTGGGTGGCGCTGCTGCACGACGCGTGGCGCTGGGGCCTGCCGGCCGAGCAGGTGGAGCCGCTGCTGCCGCACCTCGAGGCCGCGCTGGGCTGGCTGGGCGAGCACGCCGACGCCGACGGCGACGGCCTGGTCGAGTACGTCGACACCAGCGGCCGGGGGCTGTCCAACCAGGGCTGGAAGGACTCCGGCGACTCCATCCGGTTCCGCGACGGCCGGCTGGCGCAGGCGCCGATCGTGCTGGCCGAGGTGCAGGGGTACGCGTACGAGGCGGCGGTCGCCGGGGCGGCGCTGCTCGACGCGTTCGGCCGGCCCGGCGGCGACCGGTGGCGTGAACACGCCGCCCGACTCGCCGAGCGGTTCCGGGCCGCGTTCTGGGTCGACGGCCCGTACGGCCCCCAGCCGGCGCTCGCCCTCGACCGGGACAAGCGGCCCGTCGACTCGCTGACCAGCAACATCGGCCACCTGCTCGGCACCGGCCTGCTGACCGACGACGAGTCGGCGCAGGTGGCCCGACTGCTCGCCACCGAGGCGCTGGCCGGCGGGTTCGGGCTGCGCACCATGTCGACCGACGACGCCGGGTACAGCCCGCTGTCGTACCACTGCGGGTCGATCTGGACGCACGACACCGCGATCGTGCTCGCCGGGCTGGCCCGGGGCGGTCACCGCGAGGCGGCACTCGGCCTGGCCGACGGGCTGCTCGCCGCCGCCGACGCGTTCGACCACCGGCTGCCGGAGCTGTACGCCGGCGACGACCGGGCGCTGATCGGCCGGCCGGTGCCGTACCCGGCGGCGTGCAAGCCGCAGGCCTGGTCGGCGGCGGCCTCGGTGCTGCTGCTCCAGGCCGGCGTCGGGCTCTACCCGGACGTGCCGGGCGGGGTCATCCGCCTCGACCCGCTGGCCGGGCCGAAGCTGGGCGCGCTGACCGCCCGCGGCCTCCAGGTCGCCGGCAGCCCGGTCGACGTCACCGTGGACGCCACCGGCGCGGCCCGCGTCACCGGCCTCCCGACCGCCCTCACGCTGACCCCCACCGTCCCCGCCCCGGCCGTCCCGTCCCCGCGCCGCGCCCCCGAGGCCGGCGTCGATCATGGGGTTGGCGGCGGAATCGATCGCTGAATCAGCCGTCAACCCCATGATCGACGGGTGGTTCGGCGACGACCTCGGCGCGACCCGACCGGCCCGGCGACCCGGATCGGCGCGACCCGACCGGCCCGGCGACCGGATCGGCCCGGCGACCGGATCGGCCCGGCGACCGGATCGGCGCGACCTTGGCCGCACGGATTGGCCGCAGTCGCGCCCCCTGGCCGGCCCGCACGCCGGGCCCGCCGGGGGCGCGGCTGCACTCAGTCGAGCAGGTCGTCCAGGCCGACGGTGAGGCCGGGCCGGCTGAGCACCGCGCGGACGGCCAGCAGCACACCGGGCATGAACGAGGACCGGTCGTACGAGTCGTGCCGGATGGTCAGCGTCTCGCCGGTGGTGCCGAACAGCACCTCCTGGTGGGCGAGCAGCCCGGTGGCCCGTACGGCGTGCACCCGTACCCCGTCGATGTCGGCGCCCCGGGCGCCCGGCACCTCGTCCTTCGTGGCGTCGGGGACGGGCCCGAGGCCCGCGTCGGCGCGCGCCCGGGCGATCAGGCGGGCGGTGTGGGCGGCGGTGCCGCTCGGGGCGTCCAGCTTGCGGGGGTGGTGCTGCTCGATGATCTCGACGGACTCGAAGTACCGGGCCGCCCGCGCCGCGAACTGCATCATCAGCACCGCGCCGAGGCCGAAGTTGGGGGCGATGACGGCCCCCACCCCGGGCTTGCCGGCCAGCCAGCCGCGGACCTGGTCGAGCCGCTGCTCGGTGAAGCCGGTGGTGCCGACGACGGCGTGGATGCCCTGGTCGACGCACCAGTGCAGGTTGTCCATGACGGCGTCGGGGGTGGTGAAGTCGACGACCACCTCGGCACCGGCGTCGGCGACGGCGGACAGCCCGTCGCCCTGGTCGATCGCCGCCACCAGCTCCATGTCGGGCGCGGCGTCGACCGCCCCGCACACCTCGGCGCCCATCCGGCCCCGGGCCCCCAGCACGCCCACCCGGATCGGCTCCGCCGGGTTCCTCTCCTGCTGCTCAGTCACGGGGCACAACCTATCCCAAGCCGGTCGCGGGCCAGGTCGCGCCGGTCCAGATCGGGACACCCGCACCGGGCCGGCCGCCGACCGTCCCGCCCCGGCGAGGGGTGGGCCGCCCGCGGGATCGACGGCGGTCAGGCGGAGAAGTCGCCCTCGCCGAACGGGCCGACGACGGCCAGGGACATCGGCCGGGCGAGCAGCTCGGCGGCGAGGGCGTTCACGTCGGCGACGCGCACCGCGTCCACCCGGGCCAGCAGCTCGTCCACCGGCATCAGGTCGCCGTAGAGCAGTTCGCCCTTCGCCAGTCGGCTCATCCGGGAGCCGGTGTCCTCCAGCCCGAGCACGAACGAGCCCTTGCTCATCCCCTTGCCCCGGGCCACCTCGGCCTCGGTCAGCCCGTCGGCGGCCACCCGGCGCAGCTCGGCCCGGGTCAGCTCCAGCACCTCGTCCACCTTGCCCGGCGCGCAGCCGGCGTAGACGGCGAAGATACCGCTGTCGGCGTACTGGCTGGCGTAGGAGTACACCGAGTACGCCAGGCCGCGGCGCTCCCGGATCTCCTGGAACAGGCGGCTGGACATGCCGCCGCCGAGGACGTTGTTGAGCACGCCGAGGGCGAAGCGCCGATCGTCGGTGCGGTCGATGCCGGGGCAGCCGAGGATGACGTGCGCCTGCTCCGTCTCCTTCGGCTCGACCAGGATGGTGGCGGGCTTCGTGCGTACCGTCGGGGTGGCCGGCCGGCGCGCGGCCGGGGCCGCCGGGTCGGCGTCCAACGGGGTGCCGTGCAGGGCCTGACGGACCAGCCGGACCACGGCGGCGTGGTCGAGGTTGCCGGCGGCCGCGACGACGATCTGCGGCGGCGTGTAGTGGCGGCGGTAGAAGCCCTGGATCTGCCGCCGGGTCATCGGGGTGACCGTGTCCTCGGTGCCGGAGATCAGCCGGCCGAGGGGGTGGTCGCCGTAGACGGCGCGGGCGAACAGGTCGTGCACCTCGTCGCCCGGCTCGTCGTCGTGCATCGCGATCTCTTCGAGGATGACGCCGCGCTCGGTCTCCACGTCGGCCGGCTCCAGCAGCGAGTCGGCGACGAGATCGCACATCACGTCGATGGCCAGCGGCAGGTCCTCGTCCAGCACGCGGGCGTAGTAGCAGGTGTATTCCTTCGTGGTGAAGGCGTTGGTCTCGCCGCCCACCGCCTCGATCTCCGAGGAGATGTCCAGCGCCGTCCGCTTGTGGGTGCCCTTGAAGAGCAGATGCTCCAGGAAGTGCGCCGCGCCGCCCTGCGGACCGGTCTCGTCGCGGGAGCCCACGGCCACCCAGACGCCGAACGAGACGCTGCGCATCGCCGGGATCGCCTCGGTCAGCACGCGCAGCCCGCTGGGCAGCACGGTACGGCGTACCGTGCCGCCCAGCGGATCGTCACTGAGCGTGCGGGTGACCGCCCGGGACGCGCCGCCGGAACGCCCGGGCTGCGGCCCGGTGGCGTGCCGGACGGCGCCGGACGGCGCCACCCCCCGTCGATTCTCCAGGAAGGACGCGCGCCGGGACCGACTCACGAAGACCTGCTCTCAGTTCGACGAGGGGTGGGTGGTGCGGTACTGCGGGGTCAGCTGTGCCGGGTCCGGCGGCGCGGACGCTCGCCGCCCTCGCCGCCCTCGCCGCCGCCCTGGCCGCGCTCGCCGCGCTCCGGGCCACGACCGGCCCGCTCGCCCCGCTCGCGCGGGCCCCGGTCGCCCCGGTCCCGACCAGCCGGACGCTCACCGGCGGCCTCACCGGCGGCCGGCGCCTCGGCGCCCTCCGGGCGGACCTTGTCCAGGTAGATCTTGCCGCGGGCGTCGATGTCCGCGATCTCGACCTCGACCCTGTCGCCGACGTTGAGGAAGTCCTCGACCTTCTCGACCCGCTTGCCGTCGCCCACCTTCGAGATGTGCAGCAGGCCGTCGCGGCCCGGCAGCAGCGAGACGAACGCGCCGAACGCGGCGGTCTTGACCACCGTGCCCAGGAACTTGTCGCCCACCTTCGGCAGGGTCGGGTTGGCGATCGCGTTGATCCGCTCGACCGCGGCCTGCGCCGACGGGCCGTTGGTCGCGCCGACGTAGATCGTGCCGTCGTCCTCGATGGAGATCTCGGCGCCGGTCTCGTCCTGGATGGCGTTGATGGTCTGGCCCTTCGGGCCGATCACCATGCCGATCTTGTCGACCGGGATCTTGACGGTGGTGACCCGCGGGGCGTAGTCCGACATCTCGGCCGGCGCCTCGATGGCCCGCTGCATCACGTCGAGGATGACCTGCCGGGCCTCGTGGGCCTGCTGGAGCGCGGCGGCCAGCACGTCCGATGGGATGCCGTCGAGCTTGGTGTCGAGCTGGAGCGCGGTGACGAACTCCCGGGTGCCGGCGACCTTGAAGTCCATGTCGCCGAACGCGTCCTCGGCGCCGAGGATGTCGGTCAGCGTCACGTACTCGGTCTTGCCCTCGACCTCGTCGGAGATGAGGCCCATGGCGATGCCGGCGACCGGCGCCTTCAGCGGCACACCGGCCGACAGCAGGCCCAGCGTCGAGGCGCAGACCGAACCCATCGAGGTGGAGCCGTTGGAGCCGAGCGCCTCCGAGACCTGCCGGATGGCGTACGGGAACTCCTCGCGCGACGGCAGCACCGGGATCAGCGCCCGCTCGGCGAGCGCGCCGTGGCCGATCTCGCGGCGCTTCGGCGAGCCGACCCGGCCGGTCTCACCGGTGGAGTACGGCGGGAAGTTGTAGTTGTGCATGTAGCGCTTGGACTTCTCCGGGGAGAGGGTGTCCAGCGCCTGCTCCATGCGCAGCATGTTCAGCGTGGTGACGCCCAGGATCTGGGTCTCGCCGCGCTCGAACAGCGCCGAGCCGTGCACCCGGGGCAGCACGCCGACCTCGGCGGTCAGCGGGCGGATGTCGCGCGGGCCCCGGCCGTCGATGCGGACCTGCTCGCGCAGCACCCGGCTGCGGACCTCGGCCTTGGTCAGCGACCGGAACGCGGCGGACAGCTCCTTCTCCCGGCCCTCGAAGCGCGGGCCGAGCTCCTCCTGCACGCGGGCCTTGATCCGGTCCAGGGCCTCCTCGCGGTCGGCCTTGCCGGCGATCTTCAGGGCCTCGGCGACCTCGCCGCGGGCCAGCTCGGCCACCGCGTCGTACGCGTCGTCCTGGTAATCCAGGAACACCGGGAAGTCGGCGACCGGCTTGGCGGCCACCTCGGCCAGCTCGCTCTGCGCCCGGCACAGCTCGCGGATGGCCGGCTTGGCGGCCTCCAGGCCGCTGGCGACGACCTCCTCGGTCGGGGCGGGGGCGCCGCCCGCGACCAGCGCCACCGTGTGCTCGGTGGCCTCGGCCTCGACCATCATGATCGCGACGTCGCCGTCGGGCAGGGCCCGGCCGGCCACCACCATGTCGAAGGTGGCCCGGGACAGCTCCTCGTGAGTCGGGAAGGCCACCCACTGGCCGTCGACGTGCGCCATCCGGGTCGCCCCGATCGGGCCGGAGAACGGCAGGCCGGAGAGCTTGGTCGACATCGACGCGGCGTTGATCGCCACCACGTCGTACGGGTGCTGCGGGTCCAGCGCCAGGACGGTCTCGACGACCTGGACCTCATTGCGCAGGCCCTTGACGAACGACGGGCGCAGCGGCCGGTCGATCAGCCGGCAGGTGAGGATCGCGTCCTCGCTGGGCCGGCCCTCGCGGCGGAAGAACGAGCCGGGGATGCGGCCCGCGGCGTACATCCGCTCCTCGACGTCGACCGTCAGCGGGAAGAAGTCGAACTGCTCCCGCGGCTGCTTGCCGGCCGTGGTCGCGGAGAGGACGACCGTCTCGCCGAGCTGGGCGGTGACGGAGCCGGCGGCCTGACGGGCCAGGCGGCCGGTGGAGAAGGTGATCTCGCGGGTGCCGAAGGACCCGTTGTCGATCACGGCGGTGCGGGACTCGGTGCCGAGGGAACTCTCGGTCATGGTGCGGTCGTGCTCCTTCGCATCGGGGGCCCACGACGCTCGGGAGCTGCTCAGACGGCCGGTCTTCGATCGAAGCGCCCGGGGTGCCGGCGGCTGGCCGGGTTCCCGGGGGCCACTACCGGAGACCGGTACGCTGACCGGCTCCCTGTCGGGTGGTCGCGCGGCCCGGGTGTGGTTCGGGTGGTGACGCCGGACGGGGGAGCGACCCGCTGGCCGCTCCCCCGTGACGTCACCGGCGCAGGCCGAGCCGCTCGATGAGCGACCGGTAGCGGTTGATGTCCTTCTTCTGGACGTAGTTGAGCAGCCGACGGCGACGGCCGACCAGCAGCAGCAGCCCGCGGCGGCTGTGGTGGTCGTGCTTGTGCACCTTCAGGTGCTCGGTGAGGTCCGCGATCCGCTTGGTCAGGACCGCGACCTGCACCTCCGGCGAACCGGTGTCGCCCTCGGCGGTCGCGTACTCCGCGCGGATCTTGGCCTTGGACTCCTGGTCGAGCGCCATGTTCTCCCTGTTTCGGTGGGTTGATCGGTGGTGTCCGTCGTCAGGCCCGGGGACCCTTCGTCGGGGCCCGGAGACCGGAGACGGACGAACCTCGCACCCGCGGCGTCGTGCAGGCACGCGAGGCTCCACGTCGGTCAGCCGACGTCCCCGTCAGACTACCAGCCTCCGGCGGAACCGCCCGGCGAAGGGCGACGCGACGGCGCGGACGGCACGAAACCCGACTCCCGGCGACGCCCTCGGGGCGCCGAGGGCGCACGGCTCAGCCGAGAACGCGGCGGGTGCGCTCGACGTCCTGGGCAATCTGGGCCACCAGCGGCTCGATCCCGTCGTACCGCACCTGACCGCGCAGATGGGCGACGAAGTCCAGGGCCAGCCGCTCGCCGTACAGGTCGCCCGAGAAGTCCAGCGCGTACGCCTCGACCCTCCGCTCCCGCCCGGAGAAGGTCGGGTTGGTGCCCACGGAGACCGCCGCTGCCAGCCGCTCCCGGTGCCCCCGGCGCACCAGCCAGGCGGCGTAGACGCCGTCGGCCGGCACGGCGGCGTACCGGTGACAGAGCAGGTTGGCGGTGGGGAAGCCCAGCTCCCGCCCCCGCTGGTCGCCGCGGACCACCACGCCCTCGACCCGATGCGGGCGGCCCAGCGCGGCGGCCGCCGCGCCCACGTCCCCGGCGTCGACGCAGGAGCGGATGTACGTGGAGGAGAAGACGGTGCCGTCGTCGGCGACCAACGGGCCGCCCTCGACCGCGAAGCCGAACGTGCGGCCGAGCCGCTCCAGCAGCGCCACGTCGCCGGCCGCCCGGTGCCCGAAGCGGAAGTTCTCCCCCACCACCACGAGGGCGGCGTGCAGGTTCTCCACCAGGATGTCGTGCACGAACGCCTCGGCCGGCAGCCGGGAGAACTCCGGGGTGAACGGCACCACGCAGAGCACGTCCACGCCGAGCGCCTCGACCAGCTCCGCCTTGCGGGCCGGCTCGGTGAGCACCGCCGGGTGCGAGCCCGGGCGGACCACCTCGGCCGGATGCGGGTCGAAGGTGACCACCACCGACCGCACGCCCAGCTCCCGGGCCCGGGCCACGGCGTGCCCGATGGTCGCCTGGTGCCCCCGGTGCACCCCGTCGAAGACGCCGATGGTGACGACCGAACGGCCCCAGCCGCCGGGCGCCGCCTCGTACCCCCGCCACCGCTGCATGACGCTCCTCCCCCTGCTCCCCGCCGGGCGTTCCGACGGGCCGCCCCGCCCGCCGGGTGTTCCGACGGGCCGCCCCGCCCGCCGGGTGTTCCGACGGGTCGCCCCGCCCGCCGGGTGTTCCGACGGGTCGCCCCGCCCGCCGTCAGGCCGGGGCGAGCACGATCTCCGCGCGGGCCCGGCCGGCCCGTTCGCTGACGATAGCGATCAGCCCGCCGCCGGGCCCGAAGACCGCGTACGGGCCGGCGATGCCGGCCGGGTCGAGCGGGCCGCCGTGCGCGAGCACCCGCGCCTCGTCCGCGCTGGCGTCCCGGCGCGGGAAGAACCGGTCGGCCGCCGCGTCCAGCGGCAGGTTGACCACCTCCGGCGCGCGCGGCTCCAGCTCGTCGAGGGTCGCCGCCTCGGCCAGGGTGAAGCCGCCGACCGCCGTGCGGCGCAGCGCCGTCAGGTGCCCGCCGACCCCGAGCGCCAGGCCCGCGTCCCGCGCCAGGGCCCGGATGTACGTCCCCGACGAGCAGGTCACGTCGACGTCGACGTCGACCACGTCCGGGGTGTCCCGGCGGATCGCCAGCACGTCGAGGCGACTCACGGTGACCCGGCGCGCGGGCAGCTCGACGCTCTCGCCCTCGCGTACCCGCTTGTAGGCCCGCCGGCCGTCGATCTTGATGGCGCTGACCGCGCTCGGCACCTGGTCGATCTCGCCGGTGAGGGCGGCGAACGCCGACCGGACCGCCTCGTCGGTCACGGTACCGGCCGGGGTGGTGGAGATCACGTCCCCCTCGGCGTCGTCGGTGACGGTCGCCTGGCCGAGCCGGACGGTGGCGGTGTAGCTCTTCCCGGCGCCGATGACGTACGTCAGCAGCCGGGTGGCCCGCCCCACGCCGATCACCAGCACGCCGGTGGCCATCGGGTCGAGCGTGCCGCCGTGCCCGACCCGTCGGGTCCGGGCCAGGCGGCGGACGCGCGCCACCACGTCGTGCGACGTCATGCCGCCGGGCTTGTCCACCACGATCAGACCGTCTGCGCTCACGACCGCCAAGCCTGCCAGACGCTCTCCACCACGCCCCGCCCGACCTGGCGGCTGGGCTCGCCCGCCGGGTGTTTGCAAAGGGCCGATCAGCGGACGGCGCCGACGACCGCCCAGCCGCCGGAGCGCAGCCGCAGCAGCAGGGCGGCCAGCCGGATCACCACGAACAGCGTCAGCCCCGCCCAGATCCCGCCGAGGCCCAGGTCGAACGCGTACGCCAGCCAGATCGCCGGCAGGAAGCCCCCGAACGCGGCGACGATGGTGAGGTTGCGCAGGTAGCGGACGTCGCCCGCGCCGATCAGCACCCCGTCGAGGGCGAACACCACGCCGCCGATCGGCTGCAGCGCCACGAACCACGGCCAGGCGACCATGGCCTGGTCGCGTACCTGGGGATCGGAGCTGAACCACGACGGCACGATCCCCGCCCCGGCGGCGATCAGCAGCGCGAACGCCACGCCGCAGACGGCGCCGAGCAGCGCGATCCGGCGGGCGAGGGCGCGGGCGCCGGCCGCGTCGCCGGCCCCGAGCGCCGCCCCGATCAAGGTCTGCGCGGCGATCGCGAGCGCGTCGAGCACCAGGGCGGTGAAGAACCACAGCTGTACGGCGATCTGGTGGGCGCCCACCGCCGCCGCGCCGAACCGGGCGGCGACGGCCGTGGCGGACAGGAAGCTGGCCTGGAAGGCGACGCCCCGGACGAGCAGGTCGCGGCTGAGCACGAGCTGCTGGCGGATCACGCGGGGGCGCGGGCGCAGCGGCACCCGCTCGCGGACGAGCGCGGCGGCGAACAGTCCGCCGGAGATGGTCTGGGCGACGGCGTTCGCCACGGCGGAACCGACCAGTCCGAGGCCGGCGGGATAGACCAGCAGCGGGCAGAGCAGCGCGGAGAGCAGGTTGGGGCCGAGCACGAACCACAGCGGCCGGCGGAGGTCCTGCACGCCGCGCAGCCAGCCGTTGCCGGCGGCGGCGAGCATCAGGCCGGGGGCGCCCAGCGCCGCGACCCGCAGCCACTGCGCGGCCGCGGCGGCCACCTCGCCCGAACCGCCGAGGGTACGCGCCAGCGGGCCGGCGCCGACCTGCATGCCGAGCGCGACGAGCACCCCGACCCCGAGCGCGAGCCAGGACGCCTGTACGCCCTCGGCCACCGCCGCGGCCCGGTCACCGGAGCCGAACCGGCGGGCCGCGCGCCCCGTGATCCCGTACGCCAGCACGCTGCCCAGCCAGGCGGTGAGGGTCAGCACCGTGCCGCCGACGGCGAGCGCGGCCAGCGGCACCCGGCCCAGGTGCCCGACCACGGCGGTGTCGACGAGGACGTAGAGCGGCTCGGCGGTGAGCACCACGAGGGCCGGCAGGGCCAGCGCGGCGATCCGCCGCGGCGACGCGACGGCGGGCAGGGCGAGGGTGGACTGACTCATCGCCGCCGATCCTGACACGGCACGCGTAAGGATCGCAATATCCTGCACCACTTACCCGCGCATCAAGATCGCGCTCGAATCATCGATGTAGTGGCACGCCGGGCCCCTGTCAGGTCGGTGGGGGCGTGGTGTCGGGTTCTTGTTTGACGGGTGGGAAATTCTTCTCCGCGTCTTTCCCGCCGAAGTAGAAAGGGCCGTA
>NZ_JBICUP010000067.1:0-24825 GCF_043198215.1 Micromonospora sp. NPDC048830 | reverse complement strand
TTGGCGGCGAATGGGCTATCCCTGACCTGCTCCGCAGGGGTTCCGTTTCCTCCCCACGGCTAAAGCCGGGGGTTTCCACGGAAGACATTCGATGATGGGTACGACCTGGATGGGCGAGTTCGCCAAGACCGGCGCGTTCGACCCCACCCCCACCGGGCTGTTCGACCAAAGCAAGTTCTTCGAGGGCGCCTGGAACACCACTGTCGTCGACGGCACCTCCTACGGCGTCCCCTGGTACGTCGAGACCCGGCTGATCTACCACCGCAGCGACCTCGCCGCCAAGGCGGGCGTGCAGAAGCCGACCAGCTGGCAGGGGCTCACCGACTTCGCCAAGGGGATGAAGGACTCCGGTGGCGCCAAGTGGGGCATCTACCTGCAGCCGGGCGGGACCGGCGCGTGGCAGACGTTCATGCCGTTCGCCTGGCAGGCCGGCGCGGACATCATGCGGGACGGCAAGTTCACCCTCGACACACCGGAGATGCAGAAGGCGCTGGAGTACTACGCCTCGTTCTTCAAGCAGGGGATCGCACCGGCGCAGCTGGCACCCGAGGCCATGGGCCCCGGCTTCCTCCGGGGTGAGATCGGCGCCTTCGTGTCCGGCCCGTGGCACATGGGCATCCTGCGCGAGGACGGCGGCACGGCGCTCGAGGGTAAGTGGGATGTCGCGCAGATGCCGCGCGAGAAGGCCGGCACGTCCTTCATCGGCGGCTCGGATCTGGTGGTCTACAAGGATTCCAAGAACCGCGACACGGCCTGGAAGTTCGTCCAGTACCTCAGCACCCCGGCGGCCCAGCAGAAGCTGTACGACCTGGTCGGCAGCCTCCCGGCGGTGCAGGAGAGCTGGCAGTCCGGCAGGCTGGCCGCCGACCCGTTCCTGAAGGCGTTCGGTGAGCAGCTCAAGGACGCGAAGTCGGCGCCGGCGATCGCCACCTGGGAGCAGGTCGCCGACGTCATCGACGACGGCATCGAGCGGGTGGTCCGCGGCGTCTCCGATCCCGCCACCGCCACGAAGGAGATGCAGGCCAAGGCATCCTCGATCGGCACCGGGAGCTGACATGACCTCCGCCACCGCGCGGCGAGCCACGCGCACCGGCGGCAGGCGGGAGGCCACGGGCAGGCGGCGGGAGGGCGTCGCAGGTTGGGGCTTCGCCCTTCCGTTCCTGCTCGTGTTCGCCGTGTTCATGGCCGGCCCGGTGCTGGCCTCGCTCGCCATGAGCTTCACCGACCTGCGCAGCGCCGACATGCGCGACCCCCTCGGGGTAAACCCGGTCGGCCTGGACAACTACGTCAAGCTGTTCGGTGACGACACGTTCCGGCAGGCCGCCCTCAACACGGCGTACTTCGTGCTGGTCGGGATCCCGCTGACGATGGTCCTCGGGCTCGCGGCCGCGGTCGGCCTGGACGCGGGGATCACCAGGTTCCGGACGTTCTTCCGGGTCGGGTACTACCTGCCCGTCGTCACGAGCATCGTGGCCGTCGCGGTCGTCTGGCGCTTCGTGCTCGAGCCGGACAGCGGCCTGGTCAACACGCTGCTCGGTTACGTCGGCATCGACGGCCCGAACTGGCTGACCGACCCGACGACGGCGATGCCCGCGCTCATCCTGATGGCGGCCTGGCGGAACACGGGGTACCTGATGGTCATCTTCCTGGCCGGGCTGCAGGCGATCCCCCGGGAGCTGTACGAGGCGGCGGCCATCGACGGCAGCGGCGCATGGTCGCGGTTCCGCCACGTCACCCTGCCGCTGATGCGGCCCACGCTGCTGTTCGGCGGCGTCATCACCGGCATCGGCTACCTGCAGTTCTTCGAGGAGCCGTTCGTGATGACGCAGGGCGGGCCGCTGGACCGCACGACGTCGGTGGCCTTCTACGTCTACAACCAGTTCGGCTTCGGCAACTACAGCTACGCCGCGGCCATCAGCTACGTCCTGTTCCTCGCCATTCTCGTCCTCACCCTGGTGCAGTTCCGGCTGCTCCGGTCGAAGACGTGAGGGAGTCGTCATGACCACATCCGTGCACACACCGGCCCCGTCCAGACCGCCCCGTGCCGGCAGGCGGCACCGGGTGGTGGGCGGCGCGCCGGAGGCCCGGGGCCACCTGTGGGTGTACACCGTCCTCACCGGTGGGCTCGTGCTCCTGGTCGGTCCGTTCGTCTGGATGCTGCTCGGCTCGTTCAAGACCAACGCCGAGGTCCGCCAGGTGCCCCCCACCTGGCTGCCCGAGTCCCCGACGCTGAAGAACTACCGGGACCTGTTCACGCAGTTGGACTTCCCGCAGTTCTTCCTCAACAGCACACTGGTGGCCGTCGCCATCACCGCGGGCAATCTCGTCTTCTGCTCGATGCTCGGCTACGCCCTGGCGAAGCTGCAGTTTCCCGGCAGACGGGTGGTGTTCGCGCTCGTTCTCGGGATGCTGATGGTGCCCGGCATGGTCTACTTCGTGCCGCTGTTCATGCTGGTCAGCCAGCTCGGCATGGTGAACAGCTACGCCGGGCTCATCCTGCCGTGGCTGGCCCAGCCGCTCGGGGTGTTCCTGATGCGCCAGTTCATCCTGGGCCTGCCCGACGACCTGATCCATGCCGCCCGGGTGGACGGCGCCGGGGAGTGGCGGATCTTCGCCCGGGTCATCCTGCCGCTGTGCGGGCCGGCCCTGGCCACGCTCGGCATCCTGCAGTTCCTGGCCACCTGGAACAACTTCCTCTGGCCGCTGGTCGTCGCCCAGTCCGAGGACAAGTACACCCTTCCGGTGGCCCTGGCCCTGTACGCCATCGGGGAGAACAACACCCGGTACGGCCTGTTGATGGCCGGTTCCGTCGCCGTCATCGTGCCGATCCTGATCGTGTTCGTCCTGCTGCAGCGGTACTTCGTGCAGGGCATCGCCATGACCGGCCTCAAGTGAGGAGCCCCCTCGTGCGATCCACGTCCCGCCTGTCCGTCACCGCCGGGGTGATCCTGTCCCTCGGACTGGTCGCCGCCGGCGCCCCCGCGTCGGCCGCCGCCCCCGTGGCCGACTCCCCCGCCGATTCCTCCGGCGCCGCCCGCGCCGCCGTCCTGCGGCAGTACGCCGCCGACACCTGGCGGTCGTTCGCCGCCATGGTCGACCCCGGCACCGGTCTGGTGGCCGACAACGTCGGCGGCGACCTCGACCCGGCCGACCGGTCCGCGTACACCTCGCCGACCAACGTCGGGGCGTACCTGTGGAGCACCGTCGTGGCCCGGGAGACCGGGTTGATCCCGGCCGGGCAGGCCCGCGACCGCATCGCCCGCACCCTGGACACGCTGGGCCGGCTGGAGATCCACGAGGCGTCCGGCATGTACTACAACTGGTACGACCCGGCGACCGGGCGGAAGCTCACCACCTGGCCGGCCGACGGCAGCACGGTGCACCCGTTCCTGTCCAGCGTGGACAACGGCTGGCTGGCCGTCGGGCTGGAGATCGTCAAGGACGCGGTGCCGGAGCTGGCTGCGCCGGCCGACGCGCTGCTGGGCCGGATGGACTTCGGCTACTACTACAACCCGGCGGAGCGACAGATCCGCGGCGGCTTCTGGGTGCAGCCGCCGCCCGGCTGCTCCGTGGCCGGCAACTACCGCGGCGGGCCGGACGTCTACTACACCTGCCACCACTACGGCGCGTTCAACACCGAGCCGCGCATCGCCAGCTACCTCGGCATCGCGGCCGGCCAGATCCCGCCGGAGCACTACTTCGGCACGTTCCGCACGTTCGCGCCGGAGGGCTGCGACTACGCGTGGACCGAGCAGCGGCCGGTCGGCGAGTGGCGCACCTACCTCGGCGTGCGGGTGTTCGAGGGAGCCTACCGCTACCGCGGGCTGCAGCTCGTGCCGAGCTGGGGCGGGTCGATGTTCGAGGCGCTGATGGTCCCGCTGTTCGTGCCCGAGGAGAAGTGGGGCCCGCGCAGCTGGGCGATCAACCACCCGACGTACGTGCGGGCGCAGATCGAGCACGGGCTGCGCGAGGCCGGGTACGGCTACTGGGGCTTCTCGCCCTCGAACAACCCCGCCGGTACGGCGTGGACCCGATCGGGATGGACGGGGCGGGCTACACCTCCGACCAGGAGCGGACCACGGTGGACTACGGGTACGGCGAGTGCCGCCCCGCGCAGCCGCTGCCGGCCCGGTACGGCCACGGCGTGGTCACGCCGCACGCCTCCTTCCTCGCCCTGCGCTACGCCGAGGGCGACGCGCTGCGCAACCTGGCGAACCTGCGGCGGGACTTCGACGCGTACGGCCCCGGCGGGTTCTACGACGCGGTCGACGTGACCGCCGGGCAGGTGTCGAAGCGCTACCTGGCGCTGGACCAGGGCATGGTGATGGCGGCGCTGGGCAACGCGCTCGCCCACGACGTGCTGCGCCGGCCGTTCAGCGGCGGCGCGATGAAGGAGCGCGTCGCGCCGATGATGCGGATGGAGGAGTTCTCCGTGCCGCGCGGGCACAACTGACGTCCGGCCGGCCCCGGGACGGTCGCGGCGGCCCGCCGGACCGTCCGGTGCCGGGGCCGGCACCACGTGGGAAGGACGCCCCTCTCGATCACACGCGCGCGGGTGGGGCGGTGGGGGGTCCCGCCCTCGCCGGCGTTCTCGTGGTCTTCCTCTCGCCGGCGGCGATCCTGCTCATCGACGCGATCACCTTCCTGCCGAGCATCCTGGTGCTGTTCCTCCTGCGCGTCGCCGACTCCCCGGCCCAGCGCGGCTCCTCGGTCCTGGCCGACCTGCGCTCGGGCTGGCGGATCTTCTGGTCCTATCCCTGGCTGTGGACCGTGACGCTGCAGTTCACCTTCTTCAACCTGCTGGTCTGGGCGCCGTACCTGGTGCTCGGCCCGGCGTCCGCGGACCGGTTCTACGGCGGCGCGAGCGCCTGGGGCCTGGTCGTGGCCGGCTACGGCGGCGGATCGGTACTGGGCGGACTGCTCATCATGCGACGCCGGCCGCGGCGGCCGCTCGTGCTCACCACCCTGGTGACGTTCGCCTGGGCGGCGCCGTCGGCGGCCCTGGCGCTGCGCGCGCCACTCGCTCTGGTGTGCCTCGGCGCCCTGGCAGCGGGGATCTCCAGTTCGGTCTTCGGCACCGTCTGGATGACCACGGTGCAACTGCACGTTCCGGCCGAGGCGCTCTCCCGGGTCATGTCGTACATCGCGTTCGGCGCCTTCTCGATCGGCCCGGTCGGCCTGGCGCTCGCCGGTCCCCTCTCGGACGCCACGAGCATCTCCACCGTGCTCGCCGTCGGCGTGGGGTGGCAGGTCGTCGCGAACTCGGTGGTCCTGGCGCTGCCCGCGATCCGCGGCCTGCGGGCCGAGCCCGACGGGAAACCTCTCCCGATTCGCCCCGTGAGCGGCCCGCACCCGTGCCGACGGGACGGGTGCCGGGTGCGCGCGAGGCGCGGCAGCCGTAGAGTCTCGCCGTGATCGAGATCGGCACTCAGGTCGACCTGGCCCACCCTTCCGACCGGGTCTGGCACGCATTGACAGATCCCGGGCTGCTCGCCCGGTGGTTCACCGACGTCGACGTGGTGGCGGGCGCCTCTGGACGGCTGCTGCTGCACACGGTCGGGATGCCCGGCTTCGACGCCACGGTCGACGCGCAGGTGACGGAGCTGCGGGCACCGGAACTGCTCGTGCTGCGGTGCGTCGAGGTGGACCGGCGCACCCTGCTGACCTGCACCGTCACCCCCATCACGGAGGGCTGCCGGCTGGCGCTGCGGGAGTCCCTGGAGGACGGCGACTGGCCGGACGAGGACCGCGGCCGCCGCCAGGACAGTTACGAGCAGGCGCTCACCGGACGGCTGCCGGCCATCCTGGACTGGCTGGCGTTCCAGGAGGTCGACCTGCGAGGCGGCGACGCCGACGCGACGGCCGTCCTGCCCGTGGTCACGGGCGACGGCGGACGGGCGGCCGGCCGACGCCGGCTCGCGCTCGTCGCGGCGCTGGCCGGCGTCCTGCTGGTCGCCGGGCTGCTGACGTGGACCATGCTGCCGGCCGAGCCGGAACCCGCCGCCGGCCCGGTGCCGGCGGCGTCGCCGACCGCCACCGCGGATCCCGCCGCCGCCACGAGCCGCGCGCCCCGGGGGACCGCCGCCCGCCCCACGGCGACCCCCAGCGCGAGCTCCGCCTCCCCGAGCCGGACCCCCACCGCCGCCCCCTCGCGCGGCACCCCCGCCCCCACCCCGTCGGCGGTCCCGCCCCTGACCGCCCGCTACACGAACGTGTCGACGCGCCTGCTCCGGTACACCGGCGCGGTGGCGGTCGACAACCCGGCCGGCGTGGCGCAGGACTGGACGGTGGTGGTGACGCTGGCCCCGGGCAGCACGCTCGCCGACGTGAGCGGGGCCGAGTGGCGGCAGGACAGGGAAACCGTCACCTTCACCGGGCCGCCCCTACCGGCCGGGCGGTCGCGGACGTTCGAGTTCGAGGTACGCGACGCCGCCCCGCGCACCAAGGCGCCCGAGAGCTGCACGGTGGACGGCAATCCGTGCGACGGCCTGTAAGGCTCGGGGCCGGCCGGCGGTCGCCACAGGCGGCGCTGGCCGGCCGCAGGGCGGCGGCGTCAGGCAGCGCCTTCCAGACGGTCACTGCGATCGGGAGCCGGCGAACGAGGATCAACGGCGTCCGGTGAGGTCCCTGTTACGGCACGCCCTATCGGGGGCAGGTCGGCAGCGGTGACCGTCCTCGTCGACGGGTCGTCCACGATCTCGTCCCAGATGTCCCGGAACACGCCGATCAGCTGGCTACCGGGATCCACCACCAGCACCTCGCCCCAGATCCGTAGGCCCCCGTGGTCGCCGTACTCCTGCAGTTGCAGCACCAGGCCGGTGTCGTCGATGAGAATGAACTTGAACGGGAAGCGCCGGCGGGTGACCCGCAGCGAGGCCCTGCCGATCCGCTGTTTCTGCAGCTCCAAGATGTCGTAACAGTGCTCGACCAGTCTCCCCGCCTTGGCCCTGCGCAGTGAATTCGCCGGGTCCGACACCTGGATGACGCGTTTGTAGGACACGACCGACGCCGGCCGCCGAAGCATCGCCAGAAACGCGTCGAACGCGTTGTTCTGATGCGTTTCGGGCATGGCTTCGCCAGGCCACTGCCCGTCCTCCAAAAGCAGATCCAGAATTCGCACCTCTCTCGTGGCGGTGAGCATCAGCTGCACGGTGCGATCGTCGTCGACAGATTTCGCCTTCTTCAACTCGCCCAGCAGCATCGTGTCGACCCGCAGCCCGATGTGTTGCGACAACACGTGGACCTCGTTTGCCAGCGACCGGGCCAGGCTCTGCTGATGGGCGGTCCCGGCGCGCACCTCGGTCAGCAGCTCCGCGTCCGCGGCGTTCCTCGCCTCGACGATCGCCGCAAGCGCGGCGAACGATGCGACGGCCCCCAGGCCGACAACGACGACAATTGCCGCCGCCATCCGCAGGCTGGTGTCGAGCAACTCCTGAACGGCCGCCCCGAGAATTGCCGCGATCAATGCGCCGCTGACCGCGACGACGATCCTCCAACGCTCTCCCAACCTGGCCACCGCAGCCAACCTCTCGTCTCATGTAGACGTTGAGTGTGACATGGCGAACCGCCGGCAGCGGCCGGGTGATCACGGTTGTCAGGGACCAGTTTTGGGGACGGGTGACATGGATCTTGACCGACCGCGTCCGCAGGACACGTCAGCGGATGTTGCCGGTGTGGCCCAGGGAGTAGCGGCCGGGCTGGGGCCAGATGGTCAGGCCGTGCGGGCCGGCGCCGACCGGGATGCGCTTGAGCAGCCTGCCGTCGCTGGTGCGGATGACGTAGACCTCGTCGTGGTAGCGGCCGGACAGCCACAGGGTGCTGCCGTCGGCGGACAGGCCGCCCATGTCGGGGCTGCCCCCGCCGGGAAGCTTCCAGGTGGTGGCGGGCTTCAGGGTGGCCAGGTCGAGCACGGTGACGCTGCCGGCGTCGCGGTTGGTGACGTAGGCGAGCCGGCTGTCGCGGCTGAAGTACATGCCGTGCGCGCCCGGGCCGGTGGGGATGAACCGTTCCTGGCGGGTGGCCTGCGCGTCGAAGACGTACACGCCGTGGGCGCGCATGTCCGCGACCAGGAAGTGCCGCCCGTCGGGGGTGAGCCGGGTGTCCTGGGGCATCCCGGCGGGTGTCTCGGTCAGCGTGAACTCCCGCAGCTTGTCGATTAGACGTCGCCGGCCCTCGGGTACCCCGGCATCCCGGCGACCAGCGGGCCGAACGGCGACCCGGACGACGCGCGCGGCGAGGGCGCGGCCTCGGGGCGCTGCCGGTCTGCGTCGGCGGCGGCGGGGCGGGGGCTCAGTCCGCCGCGAACGACCGCCCACGCCAGACGGCCAGGGCCAGGCCGGCGAGGCCCGCCGCCGCCGCGAACAGGGGCAGGGCCGGCAGCGCCCCGGCCTCGTACCAGGCGGTGCCCAGCGCGGAGCCGGTGACGATGCCGACCTGGAACACGATGCCGTGCGCGGCGTTGGCGGTCTCCGCCCGCGGGCCGGGCGCCCGGCGCAGCACCGCCAGCGCGAACGACACGACGAGCACGGAGAACGCGCCGCCCCACACGAGCAGCAGCGGCACCGCCGCGACGGGCAGCCTGACCCACCCGGCCAGCCCGACGCCGAGCAGGGCCGCCGCGAAGGTCGCCGCGGCGGCCCGCACACCCCCGACGGGTCGCCGGTCCGCCAGGCGGCCGCCCAGGTTGCTGCCGACGACGGCAGCGCATCCGTAGGCCAGCAGGACCGCCGTGAACGCGGCGCCCCGCAGGCCGAGGCGCTCGTCGGCGTACGGCGCGACGTAGGTGAACATCGCGAAGTGCCCGGCGACCAGCAGGAGCGTCACGACCATGACCGTGCCGAGCCGCGGCGTGCGCAGCGTGTCGAGCAGGCCGTGGCCGGGCTCCCCGGCCCGCGGGGCGAGGCCGGGCAGCGACGGCACGAGCCGGGCGACCGCGAAGGTGAGGAGCAGGGCGACGGCCGCCACGGCGAGCATCCCCGCCCGCCAGCCCGCCGCCTGGCCGAGGAAGGTCGCCAGGGGCGCCCCGACGACCAGGGCCATCGCCCCGCCGACCATCACCCGGCCGCCGGCGCGGTTCGGGCTGCCCACGGCGAGCCGGACGGCGGTGGGCGCGGCGACGGCGAAGAACACGCCGTGGCCGAGCGCGGCGAGGCCGCGGCCGGCCCCGAGGACGGCGACGTTCGGCGCCAGCGCCGCGAGCAGGTGCCCGGCGCCGAACACCGCCGCGCTGGCCAGCAGCACGTGCCGGCGGTCGAGCCGCGCCGACCACCGGGTGAGCGGCACGGCCGTGCCGGCGGCGGTGAGGGCGTACCAGCTGACCGTGAGGCCGACCTGGCCCTCGGTGGCGCCCACGCCGCGCGCGATGTCGCCGAGCAGCCCGACCGGCAGGATCTCGCCGGTGACGATCACGAACGCGACGGCGGCGAGGGCGAGGGTGGCGGCGGCCTCGACCCGCCGGGGCGGCGGGCCCTCGCCCCGTCGCCGCCGCGCGGGCGGGCCCGCCGATCCGCCCCGGACGCCGGTCCCGGCCTCCGCGGTCACGGTCGCGTCGACCCGGGCGGCCGCGACGTCGCCGGGCGCAGGCCGAGCCGGGCGACGGCCGCCGCCGCGAGCTCGCCGGGGGTACCCGAGACGTCGAGCACCACCACCGACTCGTCCGGCCCGTGCGGCTCCAGCGTCGCGAGCTGCGACTCCAGCAGGCTCGCCGGCATGTAGTGCCCGGCCCGGGCCGCCATCCGCTCCCGGATGACGTCCACCGGCCCGTCGAGGTGCACGAAGTCCAGCGACCGGGGCCCCTGGCGCAGCACGTCGCGGTACGACCGTTTCAGCGCCGAGCAGGCCAGCACCGTCGACACCCCCTCCCCGCAGCGGTCGGCCATCCAGGCGGACAGCCTACGCAACCACGGCCACCGGGCCTCGTCGTCCAGTGGGATGCCGGCCCGCATCAGCGCCACGTGCTCCTCGGTGTGGAAGGCGTCCGCGTCGGCGAACGTCATCCCGGTCAGCTCGCTGATCTCCCGGGCGACCGTCGTCTTGCCGGCGCCGGAGACGCCCATGACCACGACGTGCCGGGTCGGGCGCTCACCAGTCATGGACCGTTCCGTCCTTGAGGCGGTTGAACGGCAGGTACGCCGGCTGGTACGGGAACCGCGCGGCCGCCCCCTCGTCCAGCTCGCCCCCGAGGCCCGGCTGCTCGCCGGGGTGCAGGTAGCCGTCGGTGAAGGTGAACGACTGCCGGAACACCTCGTTGGTCAGCGGCCCGTGCCGCATGTACTCCTGGATGCCGAAGTTGTGGATGGCCAGGTCGAGGTGCAGCGCGGCGGCCATGCCGACCGGCGAGATGTCGGTGGGGCCGTGGATGCCGGACTTGATCTGGTACTGCGCGGCGTAGTCGAGCAGCTTGCGCATGGCCGTGATGCCCCCGGTGTGGGTGACGGCGGACCGGACGTAGTCGATCAGCTGTTCCCGGATGAGGGTCTGGTAGTCCCAGACGGTGTTGAAGACCTCGCCGATGGCCAGCGGCGTGGTGGTGTGCTGGCGGACCAGGCGCAACGCGTCCTGGTTCTCCGCGGGGGTGCAGTCCTCCAGCCAGAACAGGTCGTACGGCTCCAGGGCCTTGCCGAGCCGGGCCGCCTGGATGGGGGTCATCCGGTGGTGCCCGTCGTGCAGCAGGGGCAGCTCCGGGCCGAACTCGTTGCGCACCGCCTCGAAGACGCCGGGCAGGTGGCGCAGGTAGGCGCGGGTGTCCCAGTCCTCCTCGGCGGGCAGCGCGGTGCGCTGGGCCGGCTCGTAGTCGTACCGCCTGCCGTCGACGCTGGGCTCGATGATGATCAGGAAGAAGATGATGAGGACGGTCGAGGAGACGCCGTACTCGTTGTAGTCGAAGCTCAGCGCGTAGGCGTCCACGTTGAGCGTCTCCACCTCGTGGAACGAGCCCCCGTCGCGCCCCTTGGTGGCGTGCAGGATGTCGAACGTCTTGAGCGCGTCGATGCCGCGCAGCAGGATCGCCACGATCAGCGTGGAGATCAGCAGCGGCAGGGTGACGTGCCGGAAGCGCTGCCAGGCGCTGGCGCCGTCGATCCGCGCCGCCTCCTGCGGCTCCTCCGACAGCGAGGTGAGCCCGGCGAGCAGGATCAGCACGACCATCGGCGTCCACTGCCACACGTCGATGAAGATCGTGGTGGGCAGCGCCGAGTGCTGGCCGGCGAGCCACGGCTGCGGGCCGATGCCGACCCAGCCGAGCGCCTGGTTGGCCAGGCCGATGTTCGGGTCCACCGGCGGGTGCTGGCCGCGTCCGGCAACGAGATGTTCGTCAAGCTGCAGGAGCTGGTCGCCGAGGTGCTCACCGGCCGGTACCACTACCACCTCATGCCGCACCACCCCGACGAGCAGGCTTTCCAGCTGCACGCCGACGTGGCGCAGGCGATCCAGCGCCGCGACGGGGAGCGGGCCCGCGAGGCCATGGTGCGCATCATGGAGCAGGCGTTCGACGAGATGAAGTCCATGTGGGAGCAGACCGACGCCGGGTGACCGACGCGCGGCGCCGGCCGAGCCTGACGTCCCGTCGCCGATCACTCGTCGTCACGCCTCGCGGCACGGTCACGGTACGTGACGACCCACCCGGCCCCGACCCGACCCCGTCTGCCCTTTGCTCTGCACCCGCATCCGCAGCACCCGCTTGATCAGGGAGTACGGCCGCCGCACCAAGCCGACCCACGCAGGGGGCGGTGACCCTGGGTTGCCGTCGCGTCGGTGGGTGCAGAGCAAAGGAGTCCGTGCGCACGCCGGCCTGCCGACCGGAGATCTACGAAGCGTGACGGCGAGCGGCACGTCGGGGGCCAAAAAATCGGCAGGCCGGCGGGGGCAACCACAAGGGTGATCGTCAGATCGCCGTCGCCCGGGAGACCTTCCACTCGCCGTCGACCGGTACCAGGGTGAGCACCACCCGGTTCTGGTCGACCTTCTCCCCTGCGGTGTTCACGTTGCGCCCGGTACTGGTTCAGGTACACCAGCAGCTCCACCCGGTCGGCGCTGGCGGTCACCACACCCGTCGCGGACACCTCGGCGGCCACCACCGCAGGCCCTTGCCACGGATCCGGCCCGCCGCATCTCGGTGCTGCTGGACCGCCTCCCCGCCGCCCAGCGAAGCGACACGTCCGTGCCGGGCCTGTGGAGCTGCCCCGTTCGTGCGCCCGGGGTCGCCCGGGTACGCGCGCGCTCCGTACCCCCGGGCGTCTCCCGGGTACGCGCGCTCCGTGCGCCCGGCGCCCGTGGGCCCGCGAGCCCCGCCCACGGGTGCCCCGTCCGTGCGGGCAGCTCCACAGGGGACGGAAGCGCCCGTGAGACGCCGTTCTTTGCTGCTGGGCAGCCTCGCCCTGGCCTCGCCCTGGCCGTGCCCCCTGCCGGCCGTACCGGCCCCGGCCGGCGCGGCGCCGCTGACCAACCTGTCGCACCTGGACTTCCTGCGGGTCACCGTCGCACCGCCCGCGCAGGCCGGGCACACCACGTACCGGCTCGCCGCCGAGCCGGGCATCGGCGTGCTGTGGACGTACGCCGAACCCGACGCGGACGGGACGTACCGGCGGGTGGGCGGGGGCCGGTACGACCCGGCGACGGACACCTGGGGCAGGGCGCGTACAACGCCGACGACATCTCCCGGGCCGCCGTGGTGTACCTGCGCCACTGGCGGTCCACCGGCGCCGCCGCCAGCCGGGACGCGGCGTACGCGCTGCTGCGCGGCCTGACGTACCTGCAGACCGCCGACGGTCCGGACGCCGGCAACGTGGTGCTGTGGATGCAGCCGGACGGGACGCTCAACCCCAGCGCCGAGCCTCGGGAGGAGCCGGACCCGTCCGACAGCGGCGCCTCGTACTGGCTGGCCCGCACCACCTGGGCCCTCGGTGAGGGGTACGCCGCGTTCCGGGACGCCGACCCGGCGTTCGCCGGTTTTCTCCGCGAGCGCCTCGACCGAGGCCGTCCTCGGACTCGCCGCGTACGTGGAGGCCGGCGGCGGCGCAGTCGCGCGGCGGGCGCTGCGCCGGTTCGCCGAGGGCATCGCCGCGCTGTCCGGCGGGGACGCCCGGCACTGGCCGTTCGGCGCGGTACGTCCCTGGGCGGTGTCCCGCTCGGTCTGGCACGCCTGGGCGTCGCAGATGCCGGCCGCCCTCGCCCGGGCCGGGCAGGTGCTCGGCGACCGGGCGCTGCTGGCCCCGGCGGTCGCCGGCGCCGCCGGGTTCACCCCCTGGCTGCTCACCTCCGGCGGCCCGGACAACGGGCGGCTGCCCACGGCGACGGACCGCACCCAGATCGCCTACGGGTGGACTCCCGGGTGCAGTCGCTGCTCGCCGTGGCCGACGCCACCGGCCGCGCCGGGTTCCGGCAGCTCGCCGCGATCACGGCCGCCTGGTTCTTCGGCGCGAACGCCGCCGGCCAGCCGGCGTACGACCCGGCCACCGGGCGCAGCGTCGACGGCGTCGCCGGGGACAGCCGGGTCAACCGCAACTCCGGCGCCGAGTCCACCATCCACGGGCTGCTCACCATGCTGGCCCTGGACGCCCGGCCCGACGTGGCCGCCCTGGCCCGGCGTCCACCCTGGCGCTCTACCGGGAGGCGCTGCGGCTGCGCCGACACCTGTCGGTCGGCGAGGAGCTGACCTGGCAGGACGCGGGCCCGGACGTGTTGGTCTTCCGCCGCGGTGCGGCCTTCGGGTACGCGGTCAACACCGGTCCCCGGCCGGTGCCGCTGCCCGGGGTGCGCGGGGTGCTGCTGGCGAGCGCGCCGGACGGCGGGGCGGGCGACCCGCCCGTGCTGGCGCCGGACTCGGCGGTGTGGTTCGTGCCCTGACCTCGCCCGCGGCCGGCCCGCCGGGTCGCCGCGCGGCCCGGTTGGGCCCCGCCCCACGCAACATTCCTTCGGTCGTCCCGCTCGGGACCGTAGACATCTTTCCTCCGGGGGCCTATCGTCTCGCCTTACATAGACATCTATAGATGGAGGCGATGATCGATGCGAGTCACACGATGGGCGGTCGCCCCGCTGGCCCTGGCCGTCGCCCTCGGCGCCGCCACGCCGGCCGCCGCCACCCCCGCCGGCCCCGGCGTCTCGCCCGACGCCGTGAGCGCGGCGGACGCCGGCGTGCGCCAGCAACCCGGCGGCGTGGGCACGCTGAGCACCGACTACGGGCCGGCGGCGTGGGCCCCGGCCAGCACCAGCAACTACACGGTGGCCAGCCGACCCAGCAGCCACCCCATCCGGTACGTCGTCATCCACATCACGCAAGGCTCCTACGCCGGCTCCATCAGCTGGTTCCAGAACCCGGCGGCCCAGGTCAGCGCCCACTACACGTTCCGCTCCTCCGACGGCGCGGTCACCCAGTCCGTCCGCGAGAAGGACATCGCCTGGCACGCCGGCAACTGGACGTACAACACCCAGTCGATCGGCATCGAGCACGAGGGCTACGTCGACAACCCGGCCTGGTACACCGACGCGATGTACCGGGCGTCCGCCACGCTGACCCGCAACCTCGCCAACAAGTACGGCATCCCGAAGGACCGGTCCCACATCATCGGCCACATCGAGGTGCCCGGGGCGACCCACACCGACCCCGGCCCGTACTGGAACTGGACCTACTACATGCAGCTGGTCAACGGCGTCACCGGCATCGGCTCCGGCACCGTCTACGGCGACGTCACCGGCCTCAACGTGCGCTCCGGCCCGGGCACCAGCTACGCCGTCGTCGGCTCGCTGACCGGGGGCAACACGGTCAGCGTCTACTGCCAGGCCACCGGCACCACCGTCACCGGCAACAAGGGCACCACGAACATCTGGAACCGGATCGGCACCAACCGCTACGTCTCCGACGCGTACGTCAACACCGGGTACAGCGGCTTCATCTCGGGCGTGCCGCGCTGCTGAACCGCCACCGCACCGCCTGAGCCGGGCCGGGGTCCCAGCCCCGGCCCGGCTCAGCCCCGGCCCGGTCCGGTTCAGCCCCGGCCCGGTCCGCCCGTACCCCGGTCGGGCACGATGGCCCGCAGCCTCGCCAGCAGCTCGCCGCGGCTCGCGCAGTTCAGCCGGGCGCGCATGCGGGCCACGTGGTGCTCGACCGTCTTCGCCGAGATGAACAGCCGGTCGCCGATCTGCTTGTAGGTCAGGCCGGCGAGCACCAGCTCCGCCACCTCCTGCTCGCGCCCGCTGAGCCGGCCCTCGTCGGCCCCGCCGACCGCCTCCGCGGCGGCCCCCCGGCCCAGGCCGCCGCCGGCCGGCCCCGCCGAGCGGCCCTGCAGCATCCGCGCGCAGTCCAGCAACGCCGTCATCGCCCGCCGGTCGGCGGTCCGGATCGCGGCCTGCCCGGCGAGCCTGGCCGCGTCCCAGCAGAGCCCGGCGCCGTGCAGGCCCCGGGCGGCGGCCTCCACCCGCTCCCGGTCCACGACGCCGCGCAGCACCTCCACCCAGCATCCGGCGGCCGCCGACACGACGGCGGCGTACCGGCTCTGCTCGGCTATCCGGGCCAGCGCCGCGACGTGGGCGTCGGCGGTCTCCGCCTCCTCGGCGAGGATCGCGGCGTGCAGCCCGCTCCAGTGCAGCGGCGCGGCCCACAGCGCCGGGTTGCCGAGCCGGTCCAGCAGCAGGCGCGCCTCGGACAGGTACGGGCTGAGCCGGTCCAGGTCGCCCAGCCGCGCCGCCGCGACGGCGAACTCGCCCAGCGGCAGGAGCGTGAACAGGTCCACGGCGTGCCGGACGATCACCTCGACGGCGCGCTCCCACCTACGCCGCAGGGCCGGCAGGTCGCTCTCCCGCCGCGCGATGCCGACCTCCAGGGCGGTGGCGAAGAGCAGGTCCCGCAACTCCATGGGGCCGCCGCCGACCGCCGCCAGCGCCTCGGCCGCCGCCGCCGTGCGGCCGCGCACCATCAGGATCCAGGCCAGCAGCAGCCGATGCCGCCGGGCCAGCAGGTGGCCGCCGACCCGGTGGGCCACGGCCCGCTCCAGCACCCGTTCCCCGATGTCCAGCTCGCCGCCGCCGAGCGCGACCAGGGCCGCGAGGGCGGCCGGGCTGTCCGGCAGCAGCACCGCCCGGCCCGCCGGCTCCAGCAGGGCGGACGCCTGCACGAACGTGGAGAGCGCGGCGGCCGGGGCGGTGAGGCTCTCCCTGGTCCCGCGGGCCATCAACAGCGCGGCGCTGGCGAGCAGGGTGGGCGGACCGCCCGGCGGCGCGGCCGGCGCGACCGGCTGCCCGACGCCCACGGCACCGATCTCCGCGAACGCCGCCGACGAGGCCGTGCCCGACCAGCGGTACAGCTCCACGGCGCGGCCGAGGTGCCCGCAGTGGACCAGGGCGGTCGCCGCCACGGCCGCCGCCTCGGCCCGGTCCGCCGGGTCCGCGTCGGCGACGGCGACCAGCCGGTCCGCCAGCCGGAGGGCGGAGCCGAGGTCGCCGGCGAGCGCGACGGCCCGTGCCTGCCGGCCGGTCACCGGCCGTCCGGCGGCGGCGGCCACGGCGAACAGCTCGGCCGCCAGGCCCGGCTCGTCGGGCAGCGCCTCCTCGGCCGCCGCCTCGGCGGCGCCGGCCGGGCAGCCGCCGGTCACGCCGGCGCCGCGCAGCGAGCGCACCAACGGCAGCAGCGGCCCCCCGCGCGCCAGTTGCAGCTCGGTCAGCCGCTGCCAGACCTCGCCCCGCTGGGCGGCCGGGCTCAGGGCGGCGACCGCGCGCCGCACGACCGGCGCGAGCCGGTTCTCCGGGCCCAGCAGCCCCGCCGCCCTGGCCCGGTCGGACAGCTCGTCGACGGCGTCCGGGGAACGGCGCAACAGGACGCCGAGCAGGTCCGCCGGCAGCGGCACGCCGCCGGCCACGGCCAGCAGCAGCTGCCGTACGTCGGGGTCCAGGCCCGCCAGGTCCGGGCCGTACCCCAGCACGACCGCCTCGGGCACCTCCGGCCGCAGCGGGCCGTCCGGCGCGGCGGCGGCCAGGTCGCGCAGCGCGCGGACCAGGCGGTCGACGTCGCGGGGCACCCCGCCGGTCTGCGCCTGCACGAAGTCCGCCAGCGCGGGCTGCGCGGGCAGCCCGGGTACGCGGGTGAGGAGGGCGGCCGTCTGCTGCCGGGTGAACGGGCACAGCGGCAGCGACCGCCCGTTGCGAGCGAGGGCGTCGGACAGCTCGGCCAGCCCGGCCGGGCGGGGCCAGGGCCGGTAGGCGGCCACCACCCGGCAGCGGCGTGTGTCGACCCGGGCGCGCAGCGCGCGCAGGCGCGCCCCGTCCAGCGCCTGCGCGTCGTCGACGAGGAGCACGCCGTCCGGGTCGAGAGACGCCGTGTCCGGCCCGACCGGCAGCACGCGCGCGCCCGCAGCCTCGTAGGCGCGAGCCAGCTCCCGCAGGAGGGTGCTCTTGCCGTGGCCGCCGGGCCCGACCAGCGCCACGGCCAGCGGCGCGTCCGGATCGGCGGCCACCGCGGCGAGCAGCGCGCGGCCCGGCCCGTCGAGCAGCAGGGGCAGGTCGTTCGGTGCGCGCAGGACGGCCGCGGTCGTCATCGGCGGCCCCGTCCCCGGCCGCGCAGGACGGCCAGCCGGGAGGCGCTCGGCAGCTCCAGGGGCGCGACCCGAACGGGAGGCCGCGGCGGCGGCTCCGGCCGGTCGTCGGCGTACCGCTGCGGCGCCCGGTCGGCGCGGCGGACCGCCTCGGCGCGGCGGACCGCCTCGGCGCGGCCGGCCCGGGCGTCCCGGTCGCGCGCGGGCCGCGGCTGCGGCCTGATCGGACGCGGCGCGACGACGTGGCCGGCCGCCAGCGCCGCCCCGACGGCGGAGGTGGCCTGCGGGTCGGCCTCCACCTCCACGGGGCGGGCGAACCGGGCGGCGAGCAGCTCGGCGACCAGCGGGATCCGCGCGCAGCCCCCGGTCAGCAGGATGCCGTCGAGGTCGGCGGCCGTCCGGCCGGCGGACCGGATCGCCTGCGCGGTCAGCTCCACCGTCGTCCGCACGGCCGGCCGGATCAGCTCCTCGAACTCGGCCCGGCTCACGGGGACGCGGATCGGTCCGTGCGGCAGCCGCAGGGCGACGTCCGTGTCCGTCGCCACGGTCAGGTCGTGCCTGGCCCGCGCGCAGCGGGCGAGCAGGTCCGCGGGCGCGAACCCGTGGCGCCGGTCGCGGGCGGCGGCCGGCCGGCCGAGGGCGTCCCGGACGTGCTCGGCCAGGGCCTCGTCGAAGTCCGCGCCGCCGAGCGGTTCGAGGGCGGCCGGCACGCCGAGCACCTCGAAGCCGCCGTGCGGGGCCCGACGCACCAGCCCGGCCTCGAACCCGGTGCCGCCGAGGCAGTAGACGGCCGCCGTGGCGCCCGTGAAGCCGCGCGCGGCGTGGGCCTCGGCGGCGGTGATCGGCTGGGGCAGCAGGGTCACGTCGGCCAGGCCGATCTCCCACAGCGCCCGGTGCAGCAGGTCCCTGCGGTACGGCCCCCAGCAGGCCGGGTGGCTGAGCACGACGGCCTCCGGGCGCGCCCGTTCCCGCGTGGTCACCTGTTCGACCACCCAGGCGACCAGCACCGCGGCGAGTGCCTGCGCCGTGCACGTCTCGCCGCCCACGATCAGCGGCACGTCGTCGCCGACGCGGGCGACGAAGTCCCGGGCGGTGCGGCCGTTCTCGGCGCCGTCGGGCGGCCCCGCGGGTTCGCCGACGGTGAACGACCCGTCCGGGGCGAGCCGCAGCACGGACGGCACGGCCGCCGACTGCCCGTGCAGCCGCTGCACCTCGGGCCGCGCCCAGGTGGCGCCCTGCCGGCGGGCGAGGGCGGCGACGGTGCTGGTGCGACCGAGGTCGATCCCGAGGACGTACGGCATGCGCTCCCACCTCCGCCGTGACGTGGCACGCCGGTGTCGAACACGCCGGCATCGAACGGCAACCCACCCTGTCGGACCGGAACCGGCCGCTGTTCGTACCAGGGCTCGTACATTATCGGCTCCCTAACCAAGCCGATCAGGCGTCCCTAATCCCCTAACGAAGGATGGGACATGACCCTAGTGACCGGCCCCGCCGGATACGGGGCCCGTCCCCGATGTCCGGTTCGTACGGCCGCGCCTACAGTCGGTCGGTGTCAGACGAGCCACGCAATAGCTCCGAGGAGAACCCGTCGATGCACGACAGCCAGACCCTGCACGACTTCGTGCTCAACCTGCTCACCGATCCCGACGCCCGGTCGGCGTTCGACCTGGATCCGGAGGGCGCGCTGCGCGCGGCCGGCCTCACGGACATCACGGCGGCGGACGTGCAGGACGTGGTCCCGCTCGTCGTGGACTACGCGCCGGTCCAGGGCGTCACCTCGCTGGCGCCGCTGGGCGACCAGCTCGGCTCGACCGTGCCCGCGGTCGACCCGACCGACGTCATCGGCCAGCTGCAGAGCGTCGCGCAGCAGATCACCCTTCCCACGGCGACCACGAACGTGGACGTCAACGCGGGCGTGCTCGGCGCCATCAGCGTCGACCCGACCGGACTCGGCGCCGCGGCGGCGCTGCCGTTCGGTGTCGCCGTGGGCGCCAGCCCGACGGTCGTCGGCGCGGACCTGTCGGCGGGGTACGACGTGGCGCACACCCTGGACGCGGGCCTCGTCGACGGCTCCGCGGTGGACGGTCTCGTCGGCCCCGGCGTCACGGACCCGGTGGTCGTCCCGGTCGACGGCGCGGTCGACGGGGTGCTCGGGGGCGGCCTCGACCCGGTCACCGGCGCCCTCGACCCGGCCCTCGGCATCACGGGCGGCCTGGTCGGCTCCGTCGGGGCCGACGACCCGCTGGACGCGGTCGGCGGGCTCGGCGACCAGCTGGGCGGCGTCGGCGATCCGCTCGGCGGATCGGGGATCGTGCCGGACGTGCCGGGCACGGTGGGCGGCGTCACGGACCAGGTCGACGGTGTGCTCGGTGGAGTCACCGGAACGGACATCACCGGGGGTGTCAGCGGCGGTACGAGCGGCAGCGTGAGCGGCAGTGTGGGCGGCGACGCCGAGGTCCACGGCGGCGCACAGGCCTCCACCGGGGGCGGACTGCTCGGTTTCACGGACGGGCTGCTCTGAGAAGAGGGGTGCCGCCGCGGCACGCGGGCCGGACCGTACGTCGTACGGTCCGGCCCGTCGCGCGTGCACATCGGTTCCCCTCTTGATAATTGAGCCGAAATCCGCACACTTGGTGCGGTGATTGCGCCGATGTGGCTGGACGTGCTTGACGAGATCGCCCGGACGTGCGTGGCGCACGGTCGCGACGACCTGCTTACCTGGCTGCGTCAGCGGCGCGCCCAACTCCTCGACCCCACCCTGCGGGTCCTGGTCGTCGGGGAGCCGAAGCAGGGCAAGAGCCAGCTCGTCAACGCCCTCGTCAACGCGCCCGCCTGCCCGGTCGGCGACGGCCGCACCACCGTGCTGCCGACCGTCGTCCAGCACGCCGAGACCCCGACCGCCGCCCTGGTCCGGACGCCCCTGCCGGCCGCCGGCCGGCCCGCCGGCCCGGCCGCGCCGGCCGCCGACCGGACCCCGCTGCCGATCGCCCGGGTCGCGGCCGAGATCGCCGGACGGGCGCCGCGCCACCCCGCCGTCGAGGCGGTGCACGTCGAGATCGGACTGCCCCGGGGCCTGCTCGGCGCCGGGATCGTGCTGGTCGACACGCCGGGCATCGACGAGCTGGACGGGATCCGCGGACCGGCCGCGTCGGCCGCGCTCGCCCGGGCCGACACGGTGCTGATGGTGTCGGACTCGACCCGGGAGCTCTCCGTCGCCGAGCTGAACATCCTGCTGCACGTCGTACGGTCGCACGCGAACGTGGCCGTCGTGCAGACCAAGACCGACCTGGTGGCGAACTGGCGGACGGTGGCCGACCGCAACCGGCAGCACCTGGCCGGGGCCGGGATTCCGGCGCCGCTGATCCCGGTCTCGGCCCTGCTGCGGCTGCGGGCCGCCGCCGGCGACGACCGGGCGCTCAACGACGAGTCCGGCTTCCCGCCGCTGATCGCGCGGATCATGCGCGACCACGGCGACAAGGCCGACCGGCTCGCGCGGACGTCCGTGGGCCTGATCGCGCGGACGGTGCTCGAACAGCTGGCCGCGCCGCTGCGCGCCGAACTGTCCGGTCAGGACGCGGCGGAGCAGACCGGCCCGATCTCGCGGCTGCACGCCGCGCAGCGCGAGGTCGACGAGCTGCGCCGCTGCACCACCCGGTGGCAGAACACACTCTCCGACGAGATGGCGCACCTGCTGTCCGACCTCGAGTACGACCTGCGCGACCGGACCCGGACGATCCTGCGCGAGGTCGACGAGGCGTTCGACCGGGCCGACCCGCTGGTGGGCTGGGAGACGTTCCAGGAGTGGTTGGACGGCAGCCTCGTCGAGGCGGCCGAGGCGAACCACCGGTGGCTCGGCCAGCGGTGCGAGTGGGTCGCGGCGCAGGTGGCGGGCCACTTCACGCGGTACGGCTACGACATCCCGCCCCGCTGGCAGGTGCCGGAGCCGGACGACGTGGTCGACCGGCTGCCGGTGCTGGAACGCCCCGACGCCGACCGCTTCACGGCAAGCCAGAAGCTGGTCAGCGGCATGCGCGGCTCGTACGGGGGGCTGCTGATGTTCGGCCTGGCGATGACCCTGGCCGGGATGCCGATGATCAATCCCGTGTCGATCGGGGCCGGCGTGCTGTTCGGCGGCAAGAGCATCCGGGACGAGGGCAAGTCGCTGCTGCGGCGGCGCCAGGCGACGGTCAAGTCGGCCGTCCAGCGGCACGTCGACGACTTCTTCATCCGGATGACCAAGGACTGCCGGGACACCGCACGGCAGGTGCAGCGGGTGATCCGGGACCACTTCACGATGCTCACCGAGGAGCTGCAGGAGGCGATCGTGCAGTCGTTCCGCAGCGCCAAGCAGGCGGCGGACGCCGACTCGGCCGTACGCGAGCAGCGGCGCCGCGAGATCCAGCAGCGGATGCGGCGGCTGTCCGCCCTCTACGAGCAGGCGCAGGGGCTCACCTCGGCGCGGCCGGCGGCGGTCCCGCTGGAGCCCCGACCGTGAGCGCGAGGAGCGAGCCGGTTCGGCGAGCCCCGCAGCCGCGAACCGAGGACGCACCGTGAGCGCGAGGAGCGAGCCGGTTCTGCGAGCCCCGCAGCCGCGAACCGAGGAGGCACCGTGAGCGGCGGCAGGCGGCTCGACGAGACGGTCTACGACCTGCTGCACGACGCCCTGGACCGGCTCCGGGACGATCCCCGGGCGGTCGGCCACCTGCGGCACCAGCTCGACCGGCTGGAGGCGCCGCTGCACATCGCCATCGCCGGCCCCTGGCAGTCGGGCAAGTCGACCGTGCTCAACGCGATCATGGGCGAGGAGGTCGCGCCGGTCGAGGTGCCCGCGGGCGGCTGCGTCCTTACCTGGTACGAGGACGCGCCGCACCCCCGCGCCACGGCGTACTCGTCCGTGGGACCGCCTCAGGAGCTGGCCGTCACCAAGTCGCCCACGGGGATGCGGGTCGACCTCGTCGGGTTACGTCCGGGCGAGGTCGACGACATCGTCGTGCGGTGGCCGACCCGGGCGCTGCGGCAGGCGACCCTGATCGACACGCCCGCCGTCGCGCCCGCCGGCGAGGGCGGCCGTGCGCCGCTGATGGACCGGATCCTGCGGGACGCGGACGCGGTGCTGTACCTGACCCGCGACGCGCGCGACAGCGACCTGCAGATCCTGCAGGCCACCCGGACGGGCGTGGTGGACCAGGCCGCGCCGGTCAACGTGATCCTGGTGCTCTCCCGGGCCGACGAGCTGGGCGGCGGCCGGGTCGACGCGCTGCTGACCGCCCGTCAGCTCGCCCGCCGGCTGCGCCGGGACCCCCGGGTCGGCGCGCTCTGCGTCAACGTGGTCGCCCTGAGCGGCCTGGTGAGCCTGGCCGGACGGGTGATGGGCGAGTCGGACTTCGCCGCCCTGGCGGCGCTGGCCGGCACGCCCCGCGGCGAGCTGGAACAGTCGCTGCTGTCGGCGGAGCGCTTCCTCACCACCGCCCCGCCGGTACAGCTCGATGCCGCGACCCGCGCGGCGCTGCTGGACCGGTTCGGCCTGTTCGGGATACGGCTGGCCACCACCCTGATCCGGACCGGCTGCGACAGCCGGGTCCGGCTCTCCGCCGAGCTGGTCCGCCGCAGCGGCTTCACGGAGCTGCGGGAGTCGATGAACCGGTGCTTCGTGGACCGGTGCGACGTGCTCAAGGCCCGCTCGGCGCTGGCGGCCCTGGAGGCCCTGCTGCGGGCCGAGCCCCGGCACGGCGGCGCCGAGCTGCTCGCCCGGATCGAGCGGATCCTGACCAGCACGCACGACTTCCGGGAGCTGCGGCTGCTGGCGTCGCTGCAGGAGGCCGGGGGCGAGGTCGACGCCGAGCTGCTGCCGGAGGCGCAGCGGCTGCTCGGCGGCAACGGCACGGCACTGGCGGCCCGGCTGGGCGTGGAGCACGACACCACCTCGGACCAGCTGTGGCGCCTCGCCGTCGAGGCGCTGCGGCGGTGGCAGGGTCGGGCCGAGGACCCGTGGCTGCGGCTGCCGCAGCGCCGGGCCGCCCGAGTGGTGGTGCGCAGCTGCGAGGGAATGCTGGCCGCGCTGACCGCCCGCTGAGCCCGGCGGCCCGGAAGCCGCGCGGGGGCCCGGGCCGGGCGCGGGGCCCGGCCCGGACGTCACGCGCGGTCAGGCCGGGGCCATCTGGCGGGCGTGCCTGCCCTCGGCGATCTCCTCGACCAGCTTCGCGCAGAAGGCCGGCAGGTCACTCGGGGCACGGCTGGTGACCAGCCCCTGGTCGACCTGGACCTGCTGGTCGACCCAGTTCCCGCCGGCGTTGCGGATGTCGGTGCGCAGGCTGGGGTACGAGGTGACCGTGCGCCCCTTGACCATCCCGGTCTCCACCAGCGACCAGGGGCCGTGGCAGATCGCCGCCACCGGCTTCTGTTGCTGGAAGAACGCCTTGACGAAGTCCATCGCCTCGGCGTTCATCCGCAGTCGGTCCGGGTTCACCGTCCCGCCGGGCAGCACCAGGGCGTCGTAGTCGGTCGGGTTCGCCCGGTCGACCGTCCGGTCCACCCGGTGGCGGTTGGCCGGGTTGATGTCGTGGTTCATGGACTGGATCTCGCCGGGCTCGAGGGAGACCAGGTGGCACTGCGCCCCCGCCTGCTCCGCGGCGGCCCGGGACTGGGTGTACTCGATGTCCTCCACGCCGTCGGCGGCGAGGAACGCGACCTTCTTGCCGTTCAGCGGCTGCTGCTTGTCAGCCATGGATGCGGCCTCCTTCGCGGCGCCTTTTCGGGCGGCGCCTCGCTGGTACCGATCGCCTTCCCGGTGCCCGGACGGGCAAACGGGCGCGCGCGGCACCTGCGGCGGTGCGGCCGCCGGCGGGTCGACATCCATCGACATTGACACGCCGGTAACAAGTCGGACGCTCGGCTACGTCAGGCAGGACGGCACGTTCGTGTCGTGGCCGGGCGGGCAGATCCCGCCGGCGCCCGCGCCGGACGCCTCGATCCCGGGCCCGGCAACGGCGGCAGCACGACCATCCGCTTCCCCCGCGGCTTCTCCGGCCGCGTCTACCGATTTGAGGCGAGAGGGCTGCCGTCTTCAGGCGGCAGGTGAATCGCTGCCCTGATGCTGCTCTGTTAGTTACATGCCGCGTGTATACCAGGTTCGTGGCCGAATATCAGACGAACCGTGGGGCGGCGTACAGCCTCGGATACCACGTGGTGTGGTGCCCGAAGTACCGCCGCCCGTGCTCGTCGGCCCAGTCGCCGAACGTCTGCGGGACCTGATCGGACAGAAGTGTGACGAGCATGGCTGGTCGATCGTGGCGCTGGAAGTCAT
>NZ_JBICUP010000066.1:0-29251 GCF_043198215.1 Micromonospora sp. NPDC048830 | reverse complement strand
CCGGGACGGTGGATCAGGTGCGGTCCGAGCTGGGAATCCAGGGCCTGGCCCCGGAGGAAAATCCCCCGGATTTATCCGTGGGGATCGTTAAGCTGACGTCCGGCGTCTGCCGGCCCGCGATGCCAGTGGCGATCTTGTCGTGGGCGGCGTCGAACGGGAACGACGTGACGGTGACCTTGGCCTCCGCGTTCTCCTTGGTGAAGTCGGCGGCCAGCGCCTGCAGTTTCTCCCCCTCGGCGCCCATCGCCCAGACGGTGATCTCGCCCGTGGCCTTGCCCTCGGCGATGCCCTTGCCGGCGGGCTGGCCGCCGGTCGTGGAGCCGCCGTCGTCCCGGCCGCAGCCGGTCACGCCCAGCGCGAGCGCGAGCGCGACGGCCGTCGCGTGTCTCCAGTGCTTCACTACGCCTCCTCGGGGATGGGTCCCACGGCCGGACGGGTCACCTCTCGGGGCCCGCCGCCGGGCGGCGCCCGGTCGCCGCGGGGTCGTGCGTGGTGGTGGCGGGGCAGCCGCAGCTGCCTCGGACGACGAGGTCGGTCGGGAGCACCAGGCCCCCGTCGAGCGGGTCGGTCTCGCCGGCCGCGGTGGCGGCGAGCGCCCGGCCGAGGTGGTGGGGGCGGTAGCCGTGCTCCTCGATCGCCCGCAGCACCCGCCGTCGCGTCTCCTCCGACACCTGCCCGACCCCGTTGGACACCCGGGACACGGTGGCAACCGACACCCCGGCCAGGCGGGCGATCTCCCGGACGGTGAGCCGATCGTTGCCCATGACTCCCTCGATCCGTCGCGCCGAGCCCTGTAACCGATTACAGCTGCACGATAGGCAAGGGTGTCCCACTTAACAACCGCAGACGTCGATTTCAGGACCGGTGCCGGCGGGCGGCGGTCGCCTGGAGCGTGGGCCGGCGGACCACGGCGACCCGGTCGCCGCGGGCGCGTACCGACGCCCGGCCGTCGCGCCGACGGCGCACGCGCAGGTCGACGGTGGCGCGGCCGACCTGCACGCCCTCCAGCGTCAGGTCGGGCAGCCACTCGGGCAGGTGCGGGTCCACCAGGATCGTCCGCAGCGGCGCGACCGGGCGCAGGGCCAGCAGCGCCTGGACCACCGCGACGACGGCGCTGGCCGACCACGCCTGCGGGGAGCACGAGTTCGGGTAGACGCCGGGGTGTGGGTGTTCGGCGTCGCGCGGCAGCCCGCCGAGCGCCTCGGGCAGGCGGTGCCCCTCGAACAGCGCCGCCGCGGCGAACATGCCCTCGGCGAGTCGGTGCAACTGCTCCCAGCAGCCGTACCGGGCCAGCCCGATCCCGATCGTGCCGGCCTCCACCGGCCAGACGCTGCCCCGGTGGTAGCTGAACGGGTTGTACGCCGGGTGGTCGGCCGACAGGGTGCGCACGCCCCAGCCGCTGAACATGTCCGGTTCCAGCAGCCGGCGGGCGACGGCGGGGGCGATCCGGGCCGGCACGATCCCGGTGGCCAGCAGGTGCCCGTCGTTGGAGCTCACCGACCGCACCTGGCGTTTGTCCGGCCCCAGGGCCATCGCGTGGCACCCCCGCTCGGGCATCCAGTACGCGCGGTGGAACCGGCGGCGCAGGGCGTGCGCGCGGGCCACCAGGACGGCGCCGGTGCGCGGGTCGCCGGTGGCGGTGAACACGACCGCGGCGTGCCGCAGCGCCGCGTACCAGTACGCCTGCAGCTCGCTGGTCGCGATCGGGTTCGGCACCACCCGCCCGTGCTCGTCGACGATCGCGGTGTCCGAGTCCTTCCAGCCCTGGTTCTTCAGGCCCGCCCGGGAGCGGCAGTGGTACTCCAGGAAGCCGTCCCCGTCCGGGTCGCCGTACCGGTCGATCCACTCCAGGACCCGCCGCGCCACCGGCAGCAGGTCCCGCAGCGTGGCCAGGTCACCCGTCCAGGCGAGGTACTGGCCGAGGAAGACCAGGAAGTCCGGCGCCGTCGACCAGTCGCCGTAGTACGCGGTGAACGGGTCGAACCCGAGCACGGACACCGGGCCCAGGCGGGCCTCGTGCAGCGGCTTGCCCGGCTCCTCGTCCCGCCACCGGTCGATGTGCCGCCCGACGCGGCGGGCATTGAGCCGCAGGCTGTCCGCCAGCATCGTCGACCCGGCCAGCAGCGCCTGCCACGAGGCGGTCATCGTGTCCCGGCCGAAGACCTCCTGGTAGATCGGCAGCCCGGCCATCGGCGCCGCCGGCCCCGCCGGTTCCCCCAGCGGCAGCACCGCCAGGTCGTCGACCGCGCACCGCCACGCCGCCTCGACGTCGAAGTTGCTGCTGCGCATCCGGGTGAACTCGCGGGCCAGGCGGGACCGGGCGGCGGCGGCCCGCCCGCCGGGCTCGGCGAACGTGGCCGGCGGTGCCGCCAGCCGCTCGCCGTCGAACACGGGCTCGACGAGGAACTCCACCCGGCCGCGCCCGCGGGCCGGCACGCGCAGTCGCAGCGCGAGCGCCCCGTCGGCGTACGCGACGGGCCCCTCGGCGTGCACGCGGACCGCGACCGCGCGGTCGAGGTCGTCGCGCAGGTAGGTCAGGCGCAGTTCCCGGGCCGCCGGGTCCCAGGCCGCGCCGACCCCGCCGCGCTGCACGCGCCGGCCCGTCTCGGCCTCGCCGGTGTCGGCGAAGTCGGCGGCCAGCCGCAGCCCCAGTCGCAGGTCCAGCGGCCGCTCGGCGTAGCTGAGGACGGTCAGCCGGGTGCGCAGGCCCGCGCCGACGAAGCGCTCCGTCAGCAGGTACGCCGCCCGGGAGGGCAGCGCCTCGCCTTCGGCGAGTTCGGCGTACGACAACTGGGCGTGCGCCTGGACGCTGGCCGTGCTGAACGGAACCGGCTCCCGCCCGTCGACGGTGAGGTGTTCGGCGCTGAGGACCCGCGTGTTGCGCGCGAAGAATCCCTGCGGCCCGGCGCCGGTGATCCGGCCGTGCACGTCCGTGACCAGGGCGCTCCACCCGCTGGCCACGTACAGCAGGTCGGGACGGACCCGCAGGTCCCGGATCCTGCTCATGGGCCGCACCTCCCCGGCGGATGGCTCCGCCCCGGGGTGTGCGTCCCGGGCGGCGTCGGACAGCCGTCCGTACCCGCCCACGCCGCCGATACACCCGGCACCACCGCGCCGCGGCCGGGCCCTGGGGAGGGCTCAGCCCTGCGGCGGGGTGATGTCGACCATCCACGCGGTGCCGAAGCGGTCCACGCACTGGCCGAACTCGTCGCCCCACATCTGCTTCTCCAGCGGCACGGCCACCACGCCGCCCTCGCTGAGCTGCTCCCAGTAACCGCGCAACTCGTCGGCGTCGTCGCCGCTGATGGACACGGTGACGGCGTTGCCCCGCTGGATCTGCATGCCGGGCGGCGTGTCGGAGGCCATCAGCACGTAGCCGCTGCGGGTCCGCAGCATGCCGTGCATGATCTGGTCGGCGATCGCCGGGTCGCCCCCGTACTCGCCGAACGTGGTCAGCGACAGGTCACCGCCGAACACCTGGTGGTAGAACTCCATCGCCTCCCGGGCGTTGCCGTCGAAGTTGAGGTACGGGTTGAGTTGCGAGGCCACAGCATCCCTCCTGATCCGTTGGTCGGCGCCCATCGTCGCACCGTCACCGCCCCTGAGCGGGGCGTACACGCGGACAGGCGCGGCGCAACCCACCCCGCTCGGCGCGGGCCGGTTCCGTCCGCCCGCCTGGCCGGAATGCCCCGGGAAGGGGCCGGATCGACTCGCGTCGACGGGCGCCGCGCGCTCCTATGCTGCGGCGATGACCGATCAGTGGCCCTCCGGGCGGTTCGCGGCGCTGACGCCCGCCCCGCATGATCATGGAGTTGACGGCCGCCCTTTCGGCGTGTCGCGCCGTCAACTCCATGATCGCCGGGCGCTGGCCGCGGCCGTCAGCGCTTGCTCTGCTGCTTCGCGGTCTGCGGATCGACGCCGCGACCCACCCTCTTCAGCGCGTCGCGCAGCTGGCCCTCGGTCATCTTCGAGTTGCCCTCGATGCCCGCCTCGTGGGCGCGTTGGCGCAGCTCGTGCAGTTGCTCGCGGTCAGCCATCTGGACCTCCCCTGTCCGACCCGGCGCGGGAACGCCTCCCACGCGTCGAGACAGGGGCCTTCCCGGCGGCGCCAGGCGCAAACCGTGGCTGCCCCGGGCGGTCAGATGTCGGCCGAGCCGGGCGGCACGTCGACCGGGATTCGGACGCGGAGTTGCTTCAAGCGGCGACGGCGGGTCCTGGTTGGCTCCCGAACTGCACCGCGTGGTACCGCTCGCGGACGATCTCCAGGTTGGTGCTGCCCGGCTCGGCGGCGTACGCGATCAGTGCGTCCCAGCAGCGTTTGGAGGAGTCCGGCCGGTCATTCGGTCCGGCTCGGTGTGATGGCCGCGCTCCTACGGGACAAGTTCGACCGGCATCCAGCGATGGCGCAACAGCTGAGGGAAACCGGCGACGCCCGGCTGCTCTACAGCGATTGGGGATCGCGGTACTGGAGCTCGGACGGCGCCAACTGGCTGGGGCGGCTGCTGGAGCTGGTGCGTTCGGAGCTCGCGGGGCGGTGAACGGAATCACCCGGCCCGGAAAGTCCGGGCCGGTGATCCGAGCGACTCGGTCAGCGGCCCTCGAGGGCCTTCACGTTGTCGCCGAAGGTCCAGCTCTTCGAGCCGTCCCAGTTGATCGACCAGGTCATCAGGCCCTTGATCGAGCTGACGCTGTTGTATGCCTGGGACACCAGCGACGGGGCCAGGTAGCCGCCGCCCGCGCCGGACTGCGCCGGCAGGCCCGGGACCTGCTTGTCGTACGGCACCCGGATCGTCGTGCCCTGGATGGTCAGGCCGTTGTCGAGGCACTGGGTCTGCACGGTGAAGCCCTGCACCGTACCGGCCGAGTAGGAGTCACCGGAGCAGCCGTACATCGAGCCGTTGTAGTACTGCATGTTCAGCCACCAGAGCCGGCCGTTGTCGGCGTACCGCTTGATGATCGGCAGGTACGCGCCCCAGATCGAGCCGTAGGTGACGCTGCCGCCGGTGACGTACGCCGTCTCCGGCGCCATCGTGAGGCCGAATCCGGCGGGCATCTGCGCGAGCACGCCGTCGATGATCCGGATCAGGTTCGCCTGGGACGTCGACAGCCGGTTGATGTCGCCGCTGCCCGTCAGCCCGGTCTCGATGTCGATGTCGATGCCGTCGAAGTTGTACCGCTTGAGGATCGGCACCACCGTGGCGACGAACCGGTCGGCGACCGCCGTCGAGTTGAGGTCGATGCCGGCGGTCGCGCCGCCGATGGACAGCAGGACGGTCAGGCCGGCGGCTTTGGCACGGCAAATCTCGGCCGGGGTCGGCACGCGCACGGTGGCGTCCATGCCGTCCTCCCACAGCACGGTGCCGTCGGCGCGGATCACCGGGAAGGCGGCGTTGACCACGTTGTACCCGTGGGCGGGGATGCGGGAGTCGGTGATCGGTATCCAGCCCAGCGGCGGGTGCACGCCGTTCGCGGCGCCGTCCCAGTTCTCCCAGTAGCCCTGCAGCACCTTGCCGGCCGGCTTCGGCTTGACCGCGCAGGTCTCCCCGCCCGGGGGTGGGGTGGTGGTCGGTGGCGGCGTCGGCGTCGGCGAGGACGTGGGAGTGGGGCTGGGCGTCGGGGTCCTGGTGGGCGTCGGCGAGGGGCTGCCGTCGCAGGCGCCGAGGTCGCGCCACAGCGCCGGGGTGGCCGCGGGGTTCCACCCGGAGCCCGGCGGCGGGGTGTGCGTCTGGATGGCCTCGTACAGGCGGCCGGCGTAGGTGACCCGGCTGCCCGCCGGGTAGCTGGTGCCCTCGGCCCAGGCCGGGGCCGTGCAGGCGACGGCGGCGCCGACGTCCGCCGGCCCGGTGGCCGCTGCGGCGAAGCCGCCCGTCGTGGCGAGGGTTGCGGTGGCGACGACGGCCGCCGCGCCCGCGAGCAGGGCCGCCACCCTGCCTCGAAGTCCCATGACATCTCCTCCCGTCGATGACCCGGAGCGTATCAGTAAAGTTTGTTAATTAAACAATGGGTGTTGATATCGATCTATTTCTATCAATACGCTTGCCTGGTCCCGCTCGACCCGTCCCCATATGGAGCGTGAGTGATGCGTATGCCCAAGCTGTCCCGGATCCTCGCCACCCTGGCCGCCGCGACGATGGCGTCGCTCGGCGTCGTCGCCGCCGAGGCGTCGCCGGCCCTCGCCATCACCAACGTCTGCTACAACACCAGCCAGGCGGGTCCGTTCGCCGGGTACGCCAACCAGGCCGCCTCGATCTGGAACGCCTACACCAACAACATCAACATGTCGCAGTGCGGCACGAACCTGATGATCTACTACACCTACGGCGGCGGCTCGTACGCCGTGCGCTACAGCCTCGGCAACGGTTACGTGGTCATCGACTACTACCAGGCCCAGCAGTACAGCCCGCTGCGGATCATGACCCACGAGATCGGGCACATCCTCGGCCTGGCCGACAACTACAACGGCAACTGCGCCCTCCTGATGTCCGGCGGCAGCGCCGGCACCGCCTGCACCAACCCGTACCCGCACTACACCGAGGCCGCCGCGGTCGACTCGTGGTTCCGGTCCGCGTCGCCGGGCGCGGAGAGCGCGCGGGTCTTCAGCGACAGTTGGCCGGCCGCCGCGACGGTGGGCGCCCAGCGCTGACGCCGCGCCAGCGGTGACGCCCCGGCCGGGGCCGGCGCTCTCCGCCGGCCCCGGCCGGTCGATGGCGAGACACTTGAACGCACATTACTCATAAAGTACGTGAATCGGACGCCCTCTCAGTCGCTGCCGACGGTGACCTGGTCCTGCGCGCCGCGCTGTACCCGAAGCTGGAGGCCGTGGTGTCGGCCGAGGACGTGCGCGCCGGCCGTACCAGGGAGCGCATCGACGCCCTCGATCCGGACCATCTCGCGATGGTCGGCTTCAAGGTCTTCCTCGACGGCGGGCTCACCGCAGTTTCGAGAGGATCCGTGGGGGAAAGCCCGGCGCGGCGATCCTCGGCGGCATGCAGGTCAGCGAGCGCGGGACCTCTCAAACCGGGTGATACCAGGCAAATGTTGTCGGATGCCCAGCCAAGCGACATGCGGTCCCGACCAGGGGCGGGACCCGTGGCTCTGTGATCGGTTGAGGTTGGAGCGCGGCACCAGGAAGACGAGTGCTAGGAGGCGACTGGAGATGCGAGCGCTGGTTTATCACGGCCCGGGCCGCAAGAGCTGGGACGAAGTCCCGGACCCGACAATTCAGCAGGACACCGATGCCATCGTCCAGGTGGACGCGTCAACCATCTGTGGCACCGATATGCACATCCTCAAGGGGGACGTGCCGACGGTCACGGAGGGGCGGATCCTGGGCCACGAGGCCGTCGGCACCGTGGTCGAGGTCGGCGCCGGTGTGAAGAACGTGAGCGTGGGTGACCGGATCCTCGTGTCCTGCATCAGCGCCTGTGGCCGCTGCCGGTTCTGCCGTGGCGGCCGCTACGGGCAGTGCGTGGGTGGGGGTGGTTGGATCCTTGGCCACCGCGTCGACGGGACCCAGGCCGAGTACGTACGGGTGCCGTTCGCCGACAACTCGACCTATCCACTGCCGGCCGGGGTCAGCAACGAACAGGCCCTCATGCTCGCGGACATTCTCCCGACCGGGTACGAGGTCGGCGCGCTCAACGGGGCCGTCCGTCCGGCTGACACCGTCGCGGTCGTCGGGGCCGGACCGATCGGACTGGCCGCGATTGTCGGTGCGAAGCTCTTCACGCCGAGCCATGTGGTCGCGATCGATCGCACCTCCGGACGGCTCGAGGCGGCCAAGCAGTTCGGCGTGGACGTGGTGGTCAACAGCAGCGGCGAGGACCCGGTCGCTGAGCTGATGCGGCTCACGGACGGGCTCGGCGCAGACGTCGCCATCGAGGCGGTCGGGGTCCCCGAGACGTTCGAGCTGTGTGCCCGCCTGGTACGTCCCGGTGGACGGCTGGCCAACATCGGCGTGCACGGCAAGCCGGCGACACTGCACCTGGAAGAACTCTGGAACAGGGACATCACGATCACGACCGGCCTGGTCGACACGTACTCGACCCCTACGCTGCTCAAGCTGGTCGCCGCGAACCAGATCGACTCGGCCCGGCTCATCACCCACCGCTTCGCTCTCGGCGAGTTCATGCAGGCCTACGACGTCTTCGCGCGGGCCGGCGAAACCGGCGCGCTCAAGGTCGTCCTCAGCCGTTGACGTTCCCTCCGCCCTAAACTAATGGACGGAGATTTCCTCCGCTCTGCGCGCGGAACAGCGCACAGCGCCTGAGCGGATTCCTGCTTCACGGCGCTGCGCCGGCACGGGTGCCGGTCCTACCTGCGCTCCACAGGGTTCCGGCTCTCGCCGCGAGCACGTTGGCGCCGTGTTGGACGTCCCGGTCGTGGACCCCCGCACGGGCAGGTCCACGACCGGACGGACAGCGGCTTGGGGCCGTCGAGCCAGCCGCACGCCGAGCACGTCTGCGACGTGGGCACAAAACGGTTGATCTTCGCGAAGGCGCGCCCGTACCGGGATGATCGATTTATCGCGCACCTCACATCGGCGTGTCTCGTCGTAACCCATCACACCCAGCCGGTCACCCGGCGGTCACTTTGCCGACCCCGGCCGGTCGCGTCGAAGCACTCAGGGGCCGGCGGTCACCGCCGGCCCCGGCCGCGCGTGTCGGGCCGCTCAGGCGCCCCCGCCGCCCGTGCGGTAGCGCTCCACCTCCGACCACACCGCGGACATGCCGGCGAGGCAGCGGTCGAACACCTCGGCGTGCGCCAGGTACGCCGTCCGGTCCGGCCCCGGCCGCACGCACAGGTCGTCCGCCTCGTCCACCGTCCACGGCGGCACGTCGTGCCCGAGCGCGCCGGGCAGCAGGGAGGCGACGCCCCGGGCGCCCAGCTCGCTGGTGAGCTGGCGGCGCACCGGCCGGCCGAGCACGTCGGCGAAGATCTGCGCCCACACCGCCGAGCGGGCGCCCCCGCCGGCCAGCCGCCACGGGCGGTCGCCGACGTCCGCGCCGCTGGCGAGCACCCGGTCCAGCTGCACCCGGTGGTACTGGGCCACGCCCTCGATCACCGCCCGGGCCAGGTGCCCGCGGCGGTGGTTGCTGGACAGGCCGAGGAAGGTGCCCGACGCCGACGGGTGCTCGGGCGCCCCGTTCACGAAGGGCAGGAACAGCAGCCCCTCGGCGCCCGGCGGCACCGCGGCGGCCTCCCGCAGCAGCTCCGCGGCGGGCACGCCGCCCGCCCGGGCGTGCGGAACCCCGGCGCAGGCCAGCCAGTCCAGGTTCGCCGCCGAGGTGGGCGCCACCTCCATCGCCAGCATGGTGGCCGGGTCGGGCATGAACGCGCTGAGCGTGACCTCGGGGGCGGGACTGCGTGCGGGCACCACCACCCCGTTGATGGCCCACGTGCCGACGATGATGGTCCCGTCACCGACCTCCCGACCGCCGGCGCCCAGGGTCGCCGCGACGCAGTCCATGCACCCGGCGATCACCGGCAGGCCCTCGGGGAGCCCGGTGCGGGCCGCGGCCGCCGCGCTGAGCCCGCCGACCACCTCGTCGGAGCGGCGCGGCGGCGGAAACCGGTCGAGGTCGGCGGCCGGCAGGCCGACCAGTTCCAGCGCGGTCGGCGTGTAGGCGCGGGTGTCGAGACCGACCAGGCCGAAGGCGCTGGCGTCGCTGTAGTCGGCGCTCGGCACGCCCGTGAGCTGGGCGGTGACCCAGTCCTTGCAGGACAGCGCCCACCGGGTGGCCGCGTAGGCGGCGGGCTCGGCGTCGCGCAGCCAGCGCAGCAGGACGGCCGGCTGCGCGGCCCAGGGGATCGAGCCGGTCTCCCGGGCCAGCCGGCGGGCGCCGTCGGCCGGGATCGCCGCGACGACGTGTTGCGCCCGGCTGTCCGACGAGGCGATGGCCGGCCCGACCGGGCGCAGCTCGGCGTCGACCGGGTACAGCCCGTTGCCGTGCGCGGCGACCCCGATGCCGGCCGCGGCGTACCCGTCGGCCGCGAGCTTGCCGCCGATCTCGGCGAGCAGCGACAGCACCGTGTCGGCCAGGGCGGCCATGTCCACGTCGTGCCGGTGGGCGGTCACGCTGGTGCGCGGGGTGCGGGCGTGCACCACCGCCAGCTCGTGGCCCGCCACGTCGAACGCGGCGGCCTTGGTGGCCGTGAGCCCGACGTCGACGCCGAGGTAGCAGGTGTTCCCAGCCGTCACGACGCCCTCCTGTCACTGGTCGATGCCGCCTCGGCGAGGCGCAGCACCCGGGGGCGGAACCGGCGCAGCTCCCCCCGGTACGCGGCCACCTCGGAGCGGGCCCGCCCGGAGTCCCACCCGAGGTGCCGCACGGCGACGTCCGCGCAGGTCACGGCCGCCGACAGGGCCATGTCGGGGCCGAGACCGACCAGCGTACGGCGCAGCAGCACGTCCGCCAAGGTCCGGGCCCCCTCCTCGCGGAAGGCGAGCACCACCTCGGCGGCGACCGCGCCGGTGCGGGGGTCCACGACCTCGCCGAGCGCGGGGTCGGCCACGACGAGTTCGCGGATCCGGCCGGCCCGGACCCCGTAGACGGCCAGCAGCCGGGCGGCCTGCTCCGGGGTGAACGGCGCCGGCGCGCGCAGGAACTCGGCCCGGAACGCCGGCCAGTCGGCGGTGTCCGCGCCGGGCAGCGGCCGGGTGCGGGTGGCGCACCGGCGGCGCGGGCGGGCGAGCACCTTCAGCGCCTCGTCCACGGCGTCCTCGGCCAGGGCCCGGTGGGTGGTCAGCTTCCCGCCGATGATCGTGAGCAGCCCCCGGTACGCGGGCGCGTGGTCGAGCACCGTGTGCCCCCGGCTGATCTTCGCGTTGTCCGACACCCCGGCCGTGTACGGCAGCGGCCGGACGCCGGCGACGCTGTAGAGCACGTCGTCCGAAGTGAGGTTCGCGTCGGGGAACAGCCGGTTGGCCTCGGTGATCAGGTAGTCGATCTCCTCGTCGCTGGCGACGACCTCGTCCAGGTCGTCCTCGTACGTGAGGTCGGTGCTGCCGAGGACGTACCGGCCCTCCCAGGGGAAGACGAAGATGGGGCGCTGGTCCGCGGCGGCCTCGAAGAAGATGCAGGTGTCGGGGGCGCCCGGGAACGGGTCGACGATGACGTGGCTGCCCTTGGTGCCGCCGTTGAGGCGCCCGCTCTCGACCTGGCCGTCGAGGATCCGGTCGATCCACGGCCCGGCGGCGTTGATCGTCAGGCGGCCCCGGACCTCGCCGGCCGCGCCGGTGTCGTTGTCGCGGGTGCGCACCCCCAGCACCCGGCGGTCGTCGACGATCAGGCCGGTCACCGTGGTGTAGGTCAGCACGGTCGCGCCCAGGCGCTGGGCGTCGACCAGCAGTTCGACGCAGAGCCGCTCGGCCCAGGGCACCTGGGCGTCATTGAACAGCACGCCGCCGCGCAGTCCCCGCTGGGACAGGTGCGGCCAGCGCCGGCCGATCGCCCGGGTGGACATGCCCCGGCTGCGGCCGCGCCCGCGCCCGGCGGCCAGCACGTCGAACGCGGCCAGGCCGAGCCGGATCAGCGGCCCCGGCCGGCTGTCGCCGGCGTAGAACGGGATGAGCATCGGGTAGTCGTGCACGAGGTGCGGGGCGTTGCGGAACAGCAGGTGCCGTTCGCGGATCGACTCGTGCACCAGGGTGAAGTCGTAGCGTTCGAGGTACTTCAGGCCGCCGTGGATGAGCCGGCTGGAAGTGGCCGTCGTGCCGGCGCCGACGTCGCCCCGGTCGACGACGACGACGCTCAGGCCGCGGCCGGCGGCGTCTCGGGCGATGGCGAGGCCGTTGATGCCGGCGCCGATGACGACGAGGTCGACGACGTCACCGGTGCCGGTCTGCGGGTGTGGCATGGGTGGCTCCCGGGAGGGGGGTGCGGGGCGCGGGACCGGCGGACGGGCCCGCGCCCCTCGGAGACGGTCAGGAGGCTGCGGAACCGGCCGCCCGGTCCTGGAAGAGCTCGTACGCCTCCGCGGGCTTGAGGTCGTCGTGCACCACCGCCCGGACCGCGGCGAGCATCGCCGCGGGGTGCTCGCTCTGGAAGATGTTGCGGCCCATGTCGACGCCCGCGGCCCCCTCCTGCATCGACCGGTACGCCATGGTCAGCGCGTCCAGCTCCGGCAGCTTCTTGCCGCCGGCGACGATGATCGGCACCGGGCAGCTCGCGGTGACCGTCTCGAAGCCCTCGTTGACGTAGTACGTCTTGACGATGTGCGCGCCCATCTCGGCGCTGATCCGGGTGGCGAGCCGGAAGTAGCGGGCGTCGCGGACCATGTCCTTGCCGACAGCCGTCACCCCCAGCACCGCGATCCCGTGCCGCTGCCCGGCGTCGACCAGGGTGGCCAGGTTCGCCACCGAGCGGGACTCGTGCTCACCGCCGATGAACACCTGGATCGCCAGCGCCGCCGCGTTGAGCCGCACCGCGTCCTCGATGTCCAGGGCGATGTGCTCGTCGGAGAGGTCCTTGAGCACGCTCGGGCCGCCGCTGGCGCGCAGCACCACCCCGGCGGTGCTGTGCGACGGGATGCTGGTGCGCAGCGCGCCCCGGGTCATCATGATCGCGTCGGCGTCCGGCACGAGCGGGGCGATCATGGTGTCGATCCGCTCCAGGCCGGCCATCGGGCCGAGGAAGTAGCCGTGGTCGAAGGCGAGCATCACCGTGCGGCCGTTGGGCTGGAAGATCCGGGACAGCCGGTTCTGCAGACCCCAGTCCTGGGCGTGCGCCCCCTTGACGTGGAAGCCGGTGGCCGGGCGTCCGCCCCCGGTGAAGGTGCGGGCGTCGAGCAGACCGTCGGTGTCAGCCATGCGTGGTGTCTCCTGTGATCGTTGCAGGGGTGGTCGCGGCCGCGGGGCGCGACCGGCGACGGGTTCGGGAGCCGGTGGCGGGGCCGCGCAGGCCGCCGCCGCCGGCGAGGAAGAGGACGAACAGCACCAGACCGCCCTTGAGCAGGTTCTGTGCGGCGGTGCTCCAGCCGACCAGGTTGACCAGGCCGTCGAGCAGGATGAAGAACAGCGCGCTGCCCCAGATGCCGACCGGCACGGCCCGGCCGCCCGAGATGAGTGTCCCGCCGATGACGACGACGGCGACCGAGTCGAGCAGGTAGCGGGTGCCCAGGTCGGGCGACGGCGCGATGTAGGCGGCGAGCAGCGCCCCGGCCAGCCCGGCGAGGGCGCCGCTGGCCAGGTACGTCACCGCGATGATCCGGGCGACCGGGACGCCGGCCCGTTCCGCTACCGGCCGGCTCTGGCCGACCGCGAGCAGCGACCGCCCGTACGTGGTGCGCCGGAGCAGGACCACGACGAGCGCGGTCAGCGCGGCGACCGCGACGGCGAGCACGGGCACGCCGGCCGGCCGCAGGTTGAGCAGCCGGCGCAGGCCCTCGTCGGGCACGGCGGTGAACCCGTCGGCCAGCGACAGCGTCAGCGACGAGGCGACGAGCCCGGCGGCCAGGGTGGCGATGATCGGCGGGACGGACAGGCCGAGGATCGCCACCACGCTGATCACCGCGATGGCCAGGCCGGTGCCGATCCCGGCGAGGATGCCCAGCGCCACCGAGCCGGTCGTCGCCGCGACCTGCACCGAGACGAACCCGGCGAGGGAGACGACCGAGGCCACCGACACGTCGATGTTGCCGGGCCCGGCGGTGATCACCAGCATCTGGCCGAGGCCCACGACGACCAGGTACGGCGCCAGGGACAGGGCGAGCGACACGGTCTGCCCGCCGCCCTGCGAGGAGATGGCCAGGATGGTGACCCAGACCAGCGCGGCGGCCAGGAAGCCCCAGATCCAGGGGCGGGCGAGGGTACGGGGAATCAACGGAGCACCTTTCCGACCACGACGCGGCCGGCGAGCACGGCCAGCACGATCACGCCCTGCACGGCCGACTGCATGTTCGACGGCACGTCGAGCAGGCTGAGGACGACGCTGACCAGGCCGAGGGTGACCCCGCCGATGGCCACGCCCCACGGCACCGCGGTGCCGCCGGCGAACGAACCGCCGCCGAGGATCACGGCCGCGACGCTGATCAGCGTGTAGCTGGTGGCCGACGACACGTCCCCGCCGCCGGTCTGCGAGGCGAGCACGAGGCCGGAGAGCACGCCGAGGGCGCCGGCCGCCGCGTACGCGACCACCCGCGCGGCCAGCGGGCGCAGGCCGGCCCGGTGCAGCGCCACGGGGTTGCTGCCCAGCGCGCGGACCCGGACGCCGACGGAGCTGCGCGAGGACAGCAGCCAGACCAGCGCCGAGACGACCAGGATCGGCAGCACCGGCGCGGGGAAGCCGGCCGGCTGCCAGGAGCCGAAGGTGGCGAGCCAGGCCGGGGTGGTGCCGCCCGGGGTGGGCAGCAGGAACAGGCCCAGGCCCAGCCACACGAAGGACGCGCCGAGCGTGGCGATCAGCGAGGGCACCCGGCGCAGGTGGATCAGCGCGCCGAGGACGGCGTACCCGGCGACCAGGCCGAGCAGCAGCAGCGCGCCCACGCCGGGGGAGGAGACCAGCGTGGTGGCCGAGACGACGGTCACCAGGCCGACGAAGTTGCCGATGCCCAGGTCGATGTCCCCGACGGACATCAGCACCATCTGGGCCTGGGCGGCCACGACCAGCGGGACGGTGGCCGAGAGGATCAGCGTGAGCCCGGGAACGGTCAGCACGCCGGGCTGCAGCGACGCGCAGACGGCGACCATCGCGGCCAGGGCGACGGCGCTGACCACGGCGGGCGCGGTACGGCGCAGCAGGGCACGCGGCGGCACGGCCGCCGCGACGAGGTCGGTCATCGCGGTGCTCCGGTGGACTCGGGCGTGGCAGGGGACGGGGCCGGGGACGCCGGCCCGGCCCCGGACGTGGACGCTGGCGTGGATGTGGACTCGGATCCGGACTCCGACTCGGCGAAGGAGACGGCGATGATCCGCTCCTCCGAGATCTCGCCGCCGCTCAGCTCGGCGACGACCCGCCCGGCCCGCAGCACGTAGACCCGGTCGCAGTGCGCCATCTCGGCGTTCTCGCTCGAGTACCACACGACGCTGCGGCCCCTGGCCGCCTCCTCGCGGATCAGCGCGTACAGGTCGGTCTTGGTGTGCACGTCGACGCCCCGGAACGGGTCGTCGAGCAGGACGAGGTCCGCCGTCGAGGCGAACGCCCGGGCGACGATGACCTTCTGCTGGTTGCCGCCGCTGAGTTCGGTCATCGCGGCGTCGGCGCCGCCGCGCACGGCCAGCCGGTCGACCCAGCCGCGGACGGTCGCGGCCTCCTCGGCCATCCGCCGGAAACCGCCCCGGGCCAGGCCGCGCATCGCGGTGATCGTCAGGTTCTCCGCCACCGACCACAGGGGCAGCACCCCGGAGCGCTGCCGGTCGCCCGGCACGTACGCGCGGGTGCCCCGGACCGTGGTGTCCCGGCGGACCGGGCGCCAGAGCCGCTCCAGCACCTCCTGCTGGCCCTGGCCGGCGAGGCCGGCCAGGCCCACCACCTCGCCCGCGCCGACCCGGATCGACACGTCGCGCAGCCCCTGGCCGGTGGCGCCGCGCAGCTCGGCCAGCACCGGCCGGTCGGCGCTCGCGCGCGCCGGGGCGGCGACGGCGGCGGACTCGGCGACCTCGGCGCCCATGAGCTCGAGCACGTCGCGCTCGCCGAGGCCGGCGGCGGGCCGCTCGGCCACCACCGCGCCGTCGCGCATCACCGCGACCCGGTCGGACACGGACAGGACCTCGCCGATGCGGTGCGAGATGAGCAGGACGGCGGTGCCTCCGGCGGCGAGCCGCCGGACGTGGTCGTACAGGGTACGGGCGGCGTCCGGGCCGAGGGATTCGGTCGGCTCGTCCAGGATCAGCAGGTCGAGGCGGTCGACCAGGCTGGCCCGGGCGATCTCCACCATCTGCCGCCGGGCGATGGACAGGTCCGCGACCCGGTCCCGGGGCGACACCCCGTGCCCGGGGAACATCTCGTCCAGCCGCCGGCGGACCGCCGCCCCGGCCGCCCGCCGCCAGCCCAGCCGGGGCAGGCAGTGGCGGGAGGAGAGCCAGATGTTCTCCGCGACGGTCAGGTCGGGGCACAGCGAGGTCTCCTGGTACGCCATGCGCACCGCGCGGAAGGCGGCCGCGCCCGGGTCGACGTCCCGCGGCGTCACCTCCCTGCCGCCCACCAGGACCGTGCCCTCGTCGCAGGGTTCCAGGCCGGCGAGGACGCGCATGAGCGTGCTCTTGCCGGCGCCGTTGTGGCCGACGAGGCCGAGCACCTCGCCCGCGCGGACGTCGAGATCCACGCCGGTGAGGGCGCGGGTTCGTCCGTACGTCTTGGTCACCCGCCGGGTGGTGACCACCGGTCGCGCCGCGGCGGGGGGCCGCTCGCCGCGCGGCGGGGCGGCGACGGACCCCGGCGGGGGGTTGTCGACGTGCATGATCCGCTTCTCCTCTGGTGGGGGCGGCCCCTGGCCGAGCCCCGACCCGTCCGGCCGGCGGGCCGGGTGCGGGTCGGGGCGACCGGGGCCGCTTCGACGGCCCTGGGTCAGTTGGCGGCCGTCGGGATCGGCGGGCGCACCGGGGCGCCGCCGGACTTCACGGCCTCCACCTGCTGGCGGAACAGCTCCTGCGTCCACGGCCAGGCGGCGTACTCGTCGGGCTTGAGCACGCCGGCCCAGGCGGCGAGGTCCTTCTGCTCGACCAGGACGATGGGGAAGGTCAGCTCCTTCGGGACGTCCTTGCCGGCGAGCAGGTCGAGCGCCTCCCACAGCGCCGCCACCGACTGGCCGGGGTCGGACATGACCGCGACCGAGCCGTTGTCGAGCTTGCTGTCCTTCCAGTAGTTCAGCGCGCGGCCGTTGGTCTCGAAGGTCAGCGCCGGGATCGGCTTGTTGGCGGTGGTGAACGCCTGGGCGACGCCGTAGCCGTCGCCGCAGCCGATGACCCCGTCGACCTGCGGCACGCTGGACAGCACGCCGAGGACGGCCTTCTGCGCCTTGGCGCCGTCGCACAGGCCGTTGACGGTGGCGGCGACCTTCACGTCGGGGTACTTGGCGAGGATGTCCTGGGTGGTCTGGTACATCTCGGCCTCCGGCTGGGAGCCGACCACGCCGCGGCTGATGATGACGGTGCCCTTGCCGCCGATGCCGTCGATCAGCGGCTGGGCGGCGGCGGTCGCCCAGTCCTTGAAGCTGTTGAGCAGGACGTGGGCGCACGGGGCGTCGATGGCGGAGTCGAACACCACGACCTTGATGCCGGCGTTGCACGCCTGCTCGATCACCGGCTTGAGGGCGGTCGGGGAGGCCGGGTCGATGAGCAGCGCGTCGGGCTTCTGCAGCAGCAGGCTCTTGATCTGGGCGACCTGCTCGGTGGCGGAGTTCTCGCCGGGCGCGTTGACGACCTTGAACTTGCTGATCAGGCCGTCCTTCTGGGCCTGGGTGGCGGCGGCCTCGAACTTGGCGATCATCGTCTGCCGCCAGCCGTTGCCGATGAAGCCGTTGCTCAGGGCGATGAACGGCTTGTCGCCGCCGGAGCCCGCGGCGGCGCCGCCGGAGTCGCCGGAGCCGCAGCCGGTCGCCGTAGCGCCGAGGGCCACGGCGAGGGCGGCGGCGAGCACGGCCCGTCGACGCCGGGGCGGGGGTGTGGTGCGCATGGTGGGGCCTCCATCGGGCGGACCCGCCGGAGCGGGAGTGGTGGTGTCGGGTTGCGCCGGCCCGGCAGGGGACCACGGTCGGCGTGCCAGTCATTACAGACCTGTAGTGACAGGTTCGCTAGATGCACGTCACAAACGTGTTTCAGATCACAGTCGTACGTGTTGCAGAGTCGCGACCACCTGCGGCTTTTCTCAATCGGAGGGCGGCGGGCTTGTCATGACATCTCGAAACCGCCGTGGCATGCTGTGGTCGGTCGATGGGAAGGGAATCCATGACGATGACGTACCGGCGGCTCACCCGCGACGGGGGCGAGCCGCTGTGGATGCAGCTGATGCGGACGCTGCGCGGGCAGATCGAGGCGGGTGAGATCGGCCCGGACCAGCCGCTGCCCTCGGAGGCGGAGCTGAGCGACATCTACGGCGTGTCACGGACGGTCGTCCGGGAGGCGCTGCGCGAGCTCGTCCAGCAGCGGATGATCTACAAGGTCAAGGGGCGGGGGGCCTTCGTCGCGCCGCGCAAGACGGAGTTGCGCTTCGTCGGCTCCGTCTCCGGCTCCGCCGCCGACCTGCGCGAGTCCGGCCGCCGGGTCACCACCCACACCGTCAGCCAGAGTCTCGGCGAGGCGGACAAGCGCGAGGCGGACCTGCTGCGGCTGCCGCAGGGCGCGCCGGTCGTGCGGATGCGCCGGCTGCGCAGCGTCGACGGCCAGCCGTGGCTGCTCGTCGACACCGCCCTGCCGGCCGCCCTGGTGCCCGGGCTGGAGCGGGCCGTGCTGGAGAACCAGTCCCTGTACGACGTGCTGCGCCGCCGGTACGGGCTGGAGGCCGCCGCGGCCGACCGCTGGATCGAGGCGGTCTTTCCCGAGCCCGAGGACGCCGCGCTGCTGGAGGTCACCGCCTCCACGCCGCTGCTCGGCATCGAGTCGGTGGCCTGGCTGCCCGACGGCACCCGCTTCGAGGCGTACTACGCCCTGCACCGCAGCGACCAGACGCGGTTCTACGTGGGCATCCGCTGACGCCGGACCATTCCCTGTCGACGGTCCCGCGAGGACCGTCCCCCGACGACGGTCGGCCGGGGCCGGCGAGGACGCCGGCCCCGGCCGCGCGGGTGCGCCCCGGTCAGTAGAGCAGGTACGGCCGGCGCCGCCGGTCGAACGCCGCCAGCTCGTCGGCCCAGGCGCCCACCACGTCGGCCACGTCGGCGCCGGCGTCGATCATCGTGCGCAGCCGGGGCGACCCGGTGAGCTTGTCGATCCAGTACGGCCGTTCGCGGTCCCCACGCGTCTGCCGCCAGGCGAACGCCGGGTACCTGCGCGCCTCCACCAGCATCGCCACCCCGGTGCGGATCGGGTCGTACGCGTCGCGGTCCACGATCTTCACCTCCACGCCCGCGCAGAGCTTGTTGAGCAGCGCCGGCTTCTGTCCGGCCGAGGTCGGCGAGAAGTACGCCTCGCGGAACTCCACCCCCGGCAGGCCCCGGGCGTTGAGCCGGTCGCCCCAGTGGTGGTCGAAGTCGGTCGCCAGGCCGCCGACCAGCTCGAACGGGCGGGTCGTGCCCCGCCCCTCGGTGATCGAGGCGACGCCCTCGAACAGGCAGGTGCCCGGGTAGACGAGCGCGGCGTCCGTGGTGGGCATGTTGGGGCTGGGCATCACCCAGGGCAGGTCGGTGTCGGCGGCGAGCGTGTCCCGCTTCCAGTGCCGGCAGCGCACCACGTGCAGGTCGACCGGATGTCGAAGACCACCGTGTCCGTGCCGGACTCGGTGAACATGGCCTCCCACCTGGCCTGGGACGCGCCGTACGCGTCGTGGACGGTGATGCCGGTGCGCGCGTCCGTGCCGCTGCCCTCGCTGCCGCCCGCCTGGGCCGAGCCCCGGAAGCCGTGCTCGGGACCGAACGCCGCCGCCAGGTCGACCTGACCGGAGCCGTGCATCAGATCCACCCCTCCAGGCAGCTCGGTTCATCGAAACTTAGTTACGGGACGATGGCTGATCAAGGATAGTTAGCTACACCCGTCGGGGGCGGTTGCGGCGGTCGACGGTCGACTCAGCGGGCGGGCTGCCAGCCGGGCCGGCCGAGGACGTGGCGGAGCCGGTCCCGCCACGACGCCGCCGCCCGGACGTCCGCCCAGATCGCGGCGTACTCGTGGGTCGCCACCCGCAGCGGGTTGTAGGTGCCGACGTGAGGGGCGGCACGTCCGGGCGTCCCCCCGGACCCCGGTGGTGCCGACGTGCGGGAGAATCGCTGCGACCGGCAGGTTTAGCGGCGCTGCCGGGCGGTGAAGAGTGGGGGCCAGCCACGACGAGAGGGGTCATACGTGTCCGAGACACCGCGCCACCGGGCCAGTGACGGCACAGTTCCACCGGACGACGTGATCGACCCGCTGCTGTGGCGACTGGGGTACGACGTCGCCAGCGCGCACGAGCCCGACGAGAATGGCCGCTGCCGCAACCTGCTCTGCGCCGGCCAGCCCTCGCCGTGCGCGGCGCTGGCCAACGCCGAGCGTGCGCTCGGCCTGTCCCGGCGCGGCGCGCCGGTGCAGTCGCCGGCCGAGCCGGCCCCCGCGCCCCTGGCCCTTCCCGCGACGCCGGTCCCCGCGCAGCGGGGCGGCGGGGCCGAACGTGAGGCGGCCTGAGCGGTCGCTGCCCCGACGGGAGCGGACGCGAGGCCGCCTGACGCCGGTCAGCGGTGCGGGGCGGCACCCGGCGACCGCCTGGGCGGCGGCAATCCCGCCGGGCCCGCCCGCGACCCGAACGCGGTCAGGAAGCGGTCCCGGAAGCTGTCCATCCGCCACACCGGCGCCCCGGGGCCGGGACGCAGGCCGTCCTGCCAGCCCCACCCGGCGATCCGGTCCAGCACGGCCGGGTCGCGGGCCACGACAGTGACCGGCACGTCCCGGCCGGCGTCCGCGCCGGTGACGGCCGGGGCGGGCTGGTGGTCGCCGAGGAAGACCAGCACCAGGTCGTCGTCGCCGTACGTCTCGACGTACGAGATCAGCGTCTCCAGGGTGTACTCGACGCTGCTGCGGTACCCGGCGCGCACCTGAGCGGCCGAGCGGCGCACCGCGTCCCGGCCGCCGGGGGTGACCGTCACGGCGTGCGCGAAGACCGAGCCGTCGCCGAGGTCGTCCCAGCCCAGCGGCCGGGGAACGAGGGTCCACGGGGAGTGGCTGGAGGTCAGCGCGATCTCGGCCAGCACCGGGGGCCGGCCGGTGCCGGCCCGCTCCCGACGCTGGAAGACCGACAGCGCGTACTGGTCGGGCATCGGGGCGTAGCCGAACGCCGGCCCCCGGTAGCCGAGGGCCCGGCTGTCGTAGAACTGGTCGTAGCCGTAGAAGCGGCCCTCGGGCCAGTCCTGCACGGCGGCCGGCATCACGCCGACCGTGCGCCAGCCCGCCCGGTGGAACGCGCCGCCCAGGGTGAGCCGGTCCCCGGCCAGCAGGCTCCGGTGGCGCTGCTCGGTGTCGATCCACAGCCCGGACAGCAGCGTGGCGTGGGCCAGCCAGCTCCCGCCGCCCGCGGTCGGCGAGGTGAGGTACGCGCTGCGGGCGCCGAAGCCGGCCGCCCGCAGTCGCGCGGTCCCCGCGTCGAGCACCGCGCCGACCCCGGGCGCGAACTCCGGGTCCTCGACCGCGTCCCGCCCGTAGCTCTCCACGAACGCGACGACGACGTCCTTGCCGCGCAGGCCGGTCAGCAGCTGCCCGCCCGGGGTGTCCCGGAACGGGTCGGCGGCGACCTGCGCGGCGAACACGTCCCGGTCGGCCAGGCCCGCCCGCACCCGCGCCGCGTGATCGCGGACGAGGGCGCCGGCGCCGGAGTCGGCGACCGGTACGCCGGGGGCGACCCGCACGCCGAACGCGGCGCAGGCGACCCAGCCGACGGTCAGCGCCGCCACGGCCCGGGTGGCGCCGGTCTCGTGCCGGGCGAGCAGCACGGCCAGCCGCAGCACCGCCAGCGCCCCCACGGCCGGCAGCCCGACGGCGAGCAGCCCGACGGCGACGGCGGCCGCGGTCGCGCCGGCCCGGCCGACCGAGTCGGCGAGGAAACCGGTCGCGTCGTCGAGCAGCGCCCAGTCGGACACCGGATCGAACGGCCGGCCCAGCGCGCCGGAGAAGCCCAGGTCGGCGAGCTTCAGGACGCCCAGCAGGCCGAGCGCCGCCCCGGCCAGCGCGGCCATCGGGCGCCGGACCCGCGCCGGCAGGGCCAGCAGCACGGCGGCGGCCAGCAGCGCCTCGACGGGCAGGCGCAGGAACGCCCACGGGGTCAGCTCGCCCGGCCGGACCGGCGCGGCGAGGACGGCCAGCACGAGCAGCCCCGCCAGCCCGCTCGCCACGCCCGCCCGCAGGCGCCGCCACCCGCCGCGCCCCCGGGTTCCCGTCGTCGCGTCGCCCTTCATGCCGACACCCCGGGCGGCACGGGGGTGGGCTCCGTGCTCGGGTCTGGTCGCGCCGGATGTGCGCGCCCTCCGCGACGGCCGGCACCGATCACAGGGCGTGGCCGCGCCGGACGGCGCCGCCAGAGCCAGCCGACGTCCCGGCCGAACGACTCGACGAGCAGGACCAGCGCGCCGGCCAGCAGCACGCTCGCCGCCGCCGGGGACAGCACCCCGGCCGAGGCCGCCGCGAGGGCCACGCCCTGCGCCGCGGCGACCACCTTGCGCCAGCGGCGCGGCGGCAGCGTCCCGCGCAGCCACGGCAGCGCCCACCCGGCGGCCACGAAGGCGTACCGCATCGCGCCCATCGCGAGCACCCAGCCCCCGAGCGTCGGCGCCAGGTGGGCGCCCAGCAGCAGGATGAGGTACGCGTCGACCTCCATGTCGAAGCGCGCCCCGAGCGCGCTGGCCGTGCCGGTGCGCCGGGCCACCTGCCCGTCGACCGCGTCCAGCAGCAGCGCCACCGCCGTCAGCCCGACCAGTAGCGGGACGGGCGCGGCCCCGCCGAACCCGTCCACGACCAGCGCGGTCACCGCGCCCACCAGGACCGCCCGGCCCAACGTCACCACGTCGCCCGGTCCCAGGCCCGCCGCCCCGGCGCGGCGCAGGCCCCGCGCCAGCAGGGCGCAGACGACGATCCCGTACGCCAGCCCGGCGCACCAGCCGGCCGGGCCGATCCCGACGGCCGCGTGCAGGCCCGCCAGGACGACGAACTGGACGACCAGTCCGGTGATCGGACCCCGTTGAACCCTGAACACCGCGCCTCCGTGATTGATGATCGACGGGATGACCGTCGACGGTCCGTCGACACACACCACGAACGGCGGGCCCGGACGGTTCGGACCGCCGGGAAACCACGAGGAGGACGAGGTGCGCCACGAGGGGACGACCGACGCCTCGCGGGCGTACGCGTTCTGGCTGCGCGAGCCCGGGGCGGGGGAGATCCGGGAGGCGACGCTGCCCGCGCCCGGCCCCGACGAGGTGCTGGTCCGCGCCCGCTACTCCGGGGTCAGCCGGGGCACCGAGACGCTGGTCTTCACCGGCCGGGTCCCCGCCGACCAGTACGCCGCCATGCGCGCCCCGTTCCAGGAGGGCGACTTCCCCGCCCCCGTCAAGTACGGCTACCTCAGCGTCGGCGTGGTGGAGCAGGGCCCGGCGGCGCTGCGCGGGCGTACCGTCTTCTGCCTGCACCCGCACCAGACCGCGTACGTGGTGCCGGTCGACGCGGTGGTGCCCGTACCGGACGGGGTGCCGGCGGCCCGCGCGGTGCTCGCCGGCACCGTGGAGACCGCCGTGAACGCCCTGTGGGACGCCCCGCCGCTGGTCGGCGACCGGGTGAGCGTGGTCGGCGCCGGCATGGTCGGCGCCTGCGTCGCCGCGCTGCTCGCCCGCTTCCCCGGGGTGCGGGTCGAACTGGTCGACGCGGACCCCGGCCGGGCCGCCGTGGCCGCGGCGCTCGGCGTCGACTTCGCCCGGCCCGAGGAGGCCACCGGCGGGCGCGACCTGGTGGTGCACGCCAGCGCCACCTCCGCCGGGTTGCAGCGCGCGTTGGACCTGCTCGCCCCTGAGGGCACGGTGCTGGAGCTGAGCTGGTACGGCGACCGCCCCGTCACCCTGTCGCTGGGCGGGGCGTTCCACTCCGGCCGGCTGACCGTACGCAGCAGCCAGGTCGGCCGGGTCGCCCCGGCCCGCCGGGGCAGCCGCACGTACGCCGACCGGCTCGCGCTGGCCCTGGAACTGCTCGCCGACCCCGCCTTCGACGCGCTGATCACCGGCCGCTCGCCGTTCGCGGAGCTGCCGGACGTGCTCGCCGCACTGAGCGCGGGACGCCTGCCCGCGCTGTGCCACCTCATCACCTACCAGGAGGAGTGACAACGTGTTCAGCGTGACCGTCCGCGACCACATGATGATCGCCCACAGCTTCCGCGGCGAGGTCTTCGGGCCGGCGCAGCGCCTGCACGGGGCCACGTTCGTCGTCGACGCCACCTTCCGCCGGCCCGACCTGGACGCCGACGGGATCGTGGTCGACATCGGCCGGGCCACGGACGCGCTGAAGGCGATCCTCGGCGAGCTGACGTACCGCAACCTCGACGACGAGCCGGCGTTCGCCGGGACGAACACCACGACGGAGGTGCTGGCCCGTACGGTGGCCGACCGGCTCGCCGACCGGGTGCGTGCGGGCGACCTGGGCGAGGGTGCGCGCGGGCTGACCGGTATCACCGTCACCCTGCACGAGTCGCACGTCGCCTGGGCCAGCTACGAGCGCCCGCTGTGACCGGCCAGTTGCCTGCGCCCGCCGTGACCACGGCGGGCGCGGGCGCCCGGGAGGTGCACGTGGTGCTGCCCGACGACATCGACGACCCGGCCACGCCCAGCGGCGGCAACCACTACGACCGGCGGGTCTGCGCCGGGCTGGCCGGCGCCGGCTGGCGGGTCCGCGAGCACCCGGTGACCGGCGGCTGGCCCGACCCCACCCCGGCCGGGCGGGCCGCGCTCGCCGGCCGCCTCGCGGCGCTGCCCGACGGCGCGGTGGTGCTGCTGGACGGGCTGGTCGCCTCGGTGGCGCCGGACGTGCTGGCACCGCACGCCGGCCGGCTGCGCCTCGTCGTGCTGGTGCACCTGCCCCGCGAGGACGCCGCCGAGGCCCGCGCCCTGGCCGCCGCCACCGCCGTCGTGACGACCAGCGACTGGGCCCGCCGCCGGCTGCTCGACCGGTACGGGCTGCCCGCCGACCGGGTGCGCGTCGCCGCGCCGGGAGTCGATCCCGCGCCGCCGGCCGCCGGGACGCCCGCCGGGACCGAGCTGCTGTGCGTGGCGGCGGTCGCCCCGCACAAGGGCCACGACGTGCTGCTGACCGCCCTGGCCACGATCACCGACCTGCCGTGGCGCTGCGTCTGCGTCGGCGCGACGACCCGCGCCCCGGACTTCGCCGACGGGCTGCGCCGGCTGGCCGAGCGGACCGGCCTGACCGGGCGGGTACGGCTGGTCGGCCCCCGCACCGGCCCCGGGCTGGCCGCCGCGTACGCCGCCGCCGACCTGCTGGTGCTGGCCTCGCGCGGCGAGACGTACGGGATGGTGGTCACCGAGGCGCTGGCCCGGGGCGTACCGGTGCTGGCCAGCGACGTCGGCGGCCTGCCCGAGGCGCTGGGGCGTGCCCCGGACGGCGAGCGGCCCGGCCTGCTGGTGCCGCCCGAGGACCCGGCGGCGCTGGCCGCCGCCCTGCGCCGCTGGCTCGGCGACGCCGGCCTGCGCGAGCGGCTGCGCCGGGCCGCCCGCGCCCGCCGGGACACCCTGGCCGGCTGGGACGCCACCGCGGCGGCCCTCGCCGCGGCGCTGGCGGGTCCGGGCCGCGGTCGCGGCGGCGTCCTCGGCCTCGCGGCGGGCCGCGGAGGCGGCGACGTGAGCGGGCGAGCCGGCGAACTCGGTGCCACGGCTCATGACGGCGCCCAGCGCAGCGAGGCGGCGACATGAGCGACGGCTACGACCCGACCGGGGTCAGCCACGACCCGGGCGCCTTCGCCCGCTGGCTGCGGCTGCGGGAGGCCGCCGACGCGTCGGCGCGCGCCGCCGACCTGCTCGAACCGCTGCGTCGACAGCTCCCGGCCGGCGGGCCGACGGTGATCCACGACCTCGGCGCGGGCACCGGGTCGATGGGCCGCTGGCTCGCCCCCCGGCTGCCCGGCCCGCAGCACTGGGTCCTGCACGACCGCGACCCCGGCCTGCTCGCCCGCGCCCGTGCCGCCCCGCCGGCCGCCGCCGACGGCGCCCCGGTCACCGTGGCGACCCGGCGGGCCGACCTCACCCGGCTGACCGCCGCCGACCTCGCCGACGCCTCGCTGGTCACCGCGTCCGCGCTGCTGGACATGCTCACCGCCGAGGAGGTCGAGCGGATCGTCGCCGCCTGCGCCGAACGCCCCACCCTGCTCACCCTCTCGGTGGTCGGCCGGGTCGAGCTGACCCCGCCCGACCCGCTCGACGACGAGGTCGCCAAGGCGTTCAACGACCACCAGCGGCGCGCCGTCGCCGGGCGTACACTGCTCGGCCCCGACGCCCTCGACGCCTGCGTCGCCGCGTTCGCCCGGCACGGCGTGTCGGCGATCGTCCGGCCCAGCCCCTGGCGCCTCGGCCCCGATCAGGCCGAGCTGGCGGCCGGGTGGTTCACCGGCTGGCTCGGCGCCGCCCGCGAGCAGCGGCCCGAGCTGGCCGGCCCCGCCGAGGCGTACGGCCGCCGGCGGCTGGCGCAGGCGCGGGCCGGCCGGCTCGGCGTCCTCGTCGACCACCGCGACCTGCTCGCCGGTTGCCCATGAGCGTCGTGCCGAGGCTGCCCCGGTCGGCCTGGCGGTGGGCGCGGACCCTCGCCGGGGTGGCGGTGCTCGCCCTCCTGCTGCGCCAGGTGGGCGGCGGCCCGTTCCTCGCCGGGCTGCGCCTGATCGACGGCCCGGCGCTCGCGGCGGCGCTCGGCGCCGGCCTGCTCACCACCGTCTGCGCGGCGTGGCGGTGGCGCCTCGTCGCCGGCGGGCTCGGCGTACGGCTGCCGCTCGGCGTCGCCGTGGCGCACTACTACCGGGCCGTGTTCCTGAACGCGACGCTGCCCGGCGGGGTGCTCGGCGACGTGGACCGCGCGGTCCGCCACGGGCGCGACGCCGGCGACCTCGGCCGGGGTGTGCGGGCGGTGGTGTGGGAACGCGCCGCCGGCCAGGCGGTCCAGGCGGTGATCGTGGTGGTGGTGCTGGCCGCGTTCCCGTCGCCGGTGCGGCCGTACCTGCCGGCGGCCGTGGCGCTGCTCGCCGCCGGGGCGGTCGGCGCGGTGCTGCTGGCCCGGGCGGCCCCGAGGTTCGGCGCGTCGGCCTGGGCGCGGGCGCTGCGGGCGGCGGTGGCCGACGTCCGTGCCGGCCTGCTGGCCCGCCGCACCTGGTGCGGGGTGCTGCTGGCCTCCGCCGTGGTGGTCGCCGGCCACCTGGCCACCTTCCTGGTCGCCGCCCGGACGGCGGGGGCGACCGCGCCACTGTCCCGACTGGTGCCGCTGACCCTGCTCGCGCTGCTCGCGATGGGCATACCGTTGAACGTGGCCGGGTTCGGGCCGCGCGAGGGGGTGGCGGCCTGGGCGTTCGGGGCTGCGGGCCTCACCGCCGCGCAGGGCGTCGCCACCGCCACGGTGTACGGGGTCCTGGTCCTGGTGTCGAGCCTGCCCGGGGCGGTGGTGCTGCTGGCCCGCCGCCGCCCGGGGCCCGTCACCCGGCCGGCGCGCCCCGAGCGGCTGACCGCGTGACGAAGGAGAGTCATGTCCCGAGCACTGCCGAGCGCGACCGTCCGGACGCAGGTGACGGTTCCGCTGCGCTTCTCCGACGGCTACGCCACGACCGCCCGGGTGTTCTCGTTCCACGGTCTGGCCGACGGCCGCGAACACCTCGCGTTCGGGGTCGGGGACTGGCAGGCCGCGCTGGACCGGGCCGCCGCCGGCGGGCCGCCCGCGCTGGTCCGCCCGCACAGCGAGTGCCTGACCGGGGACGTGTTCGGCAGCCAGCGCTGCGACTGCGGTCCGCAGCTGCGCGAGGCGGTCGAGCGGATCGCCGAGCCGGGCGGCCTGGTGCTCTACCTGCGGCAGGAGGGCCGGGGCATCGGCCTGTACGCCAAGCTCGACGCGTACGCCCTGCAGGACTCGGGGCTGGACACCTACGAGGCGAACCTGGCCCTGGGTCACGGCGCCGACGAGCGGGACTACACGGTCGCCGCCCAGATGCTGGTGGCCCTCGGGGCCGGCCGGGTGGCCCTGCTCAGCAACAACCCGGACAAGGCCGAGCAGCTGCGCCGGCTCGGGATCGAGGTGGTCGAGCGGGTGCCCACGGCGCTGCACCTGTCCCCGGCGAACGTCGGATACCTGGCGGCCAAGGCCAGTCGGGCGGCCCACACCATCGACCTCTCCGTCGTCCCGTGACCGCCACGGCACCGGGCCCCGCGCGCCCGGGTCCCACCGTCGCGGACGGCGCGGGCGCGCCGCCGGACCGGCCGTACGTGCTGCTGTCCTGCGCCATGTCGATCGACGGCTACATCGACGACGCCACCGACCAGCGGCTGCTGCTGTCCAACGAGGCGGACCTGGACCGCGTCGACGCCGTACGGGCGGGGTGCGACGCCATCCTCGTCGGCGCCGGCACGGTCCGCCTCGACGATCCGCGGCTGGTGGTGCGCTCGCCGGAGCGTCAGCAGCGGCGGGTCGCCCGCGGCCTGCCCCCGTCGCCGACGAAGGTCACCGTCACCGCCACCGGCGATCTCGACCCGGCGGCCCGGTTCTTCACCGTCGGCGACGCCGAGCGGATCGTCTACTGCGCGCCGGCGGCGCTGGAGAAGGCCCGGCACCGCCTGGCCGGGCTGGCCACGGTCGTGGAGGTGCCGCCCGGCTGCGCCGCGGCGGCGGGCGGCGTGGGGCCAGCCGACGGCCCCGACGCCGGTGCGCCGCTCGGCTGTGCCGGGGTGCTGGCCGACCTGGCCGCCCGGGGGGTGCGCCGGCTGATGGTCGAGGGCGGCGCGGGCGTGCACACGCAGTTCCTCGGCGCGGGGCTCGTCGACGAGCTGCACCTGGTGGTCGCCCCGTTCTTCGTCGGCGACCGCCGCGCGCCCCGGTTCCCCGGCGACGGCCGGTTCCCGTGGCACCCGGGCCGGCGGGCGATCCTCGCGGAGGCCCGCCAGATCGGCGACGTCGTGCTGCTGCGCTACGCCCTCTCCGGCCGCTGCGGGAGCGACCCAGGTCACGTGTGATTCGACGGTCCGCGGCTCGGCGCCCTCAGCTTCTCCGGCCCGGGGGCAGGTCACGCAGGATCGCCCGGATACCGAGCGCGGAGCGCCTGGCCGTCGTGTCCAGGTCGTTGCCGGGCATCAGCGCCCGGCCCTTGAGGGCCAGCGGGATGACGGCCGTCCAGCCGATCAAAATCGACGGCACCACCACCACGAACATGGCCGCGGCCAAGGCACGTACGACGTCAGGCGACACGCCGAAGAGCCCGAGCGGGATGATGCCCAGAGCGAGGAGGAGTCCGAGGATGAGCCCGCGGAAGCTCGCTACCGCCCGGTGGTAGGCGGAGGTCTCCCGTAGCTGCCGGACGTACTCCTCATCGCCGATCATCGAATGTCTTCCGTGGAAACCCCCGGCTTTAGCCGTGGGGAGGAAACGGAACCCCTGCGGAGCAGGTCAGGGATAGCCCATTCGCCGCCA